>CAIQDA010000118.1 GCA_903870415.1 uncultured delta proteobacterium | reverse complement strand
CGACACGTTCGAGTCGAGCGCCAATGCAGCGAAGGGACGCGCCGACGTCATTTACACTGGCACAACGCTGCCCTTCGGCGATGGCGAGTTCGACACGGTCCTTTGCAACCAGGTCGCGGAGCACGTTCCCGAACCCGGGGCGTTCATCGAGCACTGCGTGCGGGTGCTCAAAGTCGGCGGCTGCCTCATTCTGACGGTTCCTTTTGCGTTTCGCATCCATGCCGCGCCGAACGACTTTCATCGCTTTACGAGGCACGCGCTCGAGTACTACGCGAACAAGTATCACCTGCACGTTGAGCGGCTCGACTCGCGCGGCGGGTTTTGGAGCGTCGTCGGCCAAAAACTATGTTCTAAAATAGCGTTGCGCGGCGCACGCCTCGGCGAAGCCATTCAAGAGAACGCGGCGCTGGGCTACGAGCGCGCCATTTCGCAGCAACCGCGCTATTGGGCGATTCCGGCAGCCGCGGCCACCATCGTCGCCGTCAGCACGGCCGCGAGGCTTCTTGAGGCCGTAGACCCGGATGATTCGGACACGCTGGGCTACGTCATGGTCGCACGGAAACGTGCGTAATCACGTGCACTTGAGCGCTCAACCCGCCACGTTGCTCACAATTGAAAACCGGAGGCTTTCCCGTCCCGGTGAAACATCTGAACGGTTTCCAGTGAATACGCTCCGAGGTCTTTGCCCAAAAGCTTAAGCTTCCCGAGAATGTCATTGGTCACCGTGATGACGTGACACCCGATCGCGTCGGCGTGAAAAATGTTCAGCAACTCACGCGGGCTTGCCCAGATGAGTTCGGCACGCGGCACCGAGCGAAGGCAGTCCACCGCCGCGCTCATCATCGGCACGGGGTCCCGTCCCGTGTCGGCAATGCGCCCCGCAAAAACGGACACGAAGCACGCAGGAGCCGTCGGACCGAGCGCCTCGCCCACGGCCGCGACTTGTTCGAGCGTCATGAGCGCCGTGATATTGAGTTGAATGCCGTCCTGCGCAAGCGTGCGAACGAGGTCCACGCTTGATTCCGCGCGCGTGTTCGTGATGGGAATCTTCACAAACACATTGCTGCCCCACGAAGCGATTTTGCGCGCTTGCCGCTCCATTTCGCCGAAGTCGTCCGCAAATACTTCGAACGACACCGGGAGGCCGCGCACGACCTCAAGCACGGACCGAGAAAACGCTTCGTAATCGGTCACCCCTGCTTTTCGCATGAGCGTCGGATTCGTCGTGAAGCCTTTGACCCACGGCTCTCGGGCCATCTCAGCGATGCCTGCGATGTCGGCGCCATCGGCGAATATTTTGACTCGGAGAGCGTCGACTTGCGTGGTCATCAGGAAACCGTCTGCGTTTGAGCGATGCGGCGACAGAGTTCGAGAATCGAGCCGGTCACGGCGGTTGTCAGCGTATCCGAAAGTGGACAGGCTTCGCAACGCCGGTCAGGCCGAACCAGCGCCGAATGCAGGCCCGCGGCCTCGCCCGCAAGGACGTCGCTCAGCGCGTCGCCGACCATCCAGGTTCGCGCACGCTCGAATCCGAGACTCGAAACGATGCGATCGAGCATTCCAGGCAACGGCTTTCGGCAATCGCATGCAACCTGCAATGAGCGGTCTCCGTCCGGATTCTCGACCGGATGATGAAGGCACGCCTCGACCGCGGCAAACTCCACGCCTTCGTCCTTGAAGCGCTGAAGGAGCGCGTCATGCGTACGCCCGATGGCCTCCCGCGAGAAATGTCCCTTCGCGACGCCTGGCTGGTTGGTCGCAATGGCCAAGGTGAACCCTGACCGCAAAAGCAGACGCAAACCCTCAAACGCTCCTGGGAGTATCCGAAGATGCGAAGGGTGAAACGCAGTGAAAACCGCGCCCGATTCCTCGTCACGAACGAAGTCGATCAGCGTCCCATCGCGATCGAAAATGACCCCTGGAACACCCATTAACGAACGGACTCCCACTTGGTCTGTTGTTTTTTCAGCGCCGGATGGGAGACAAGCAAATGCCAGACGACGGCCGCGAAACCCTCGGTGTGCGGCGTGATCCGGTCCGGGTGCACCGTCGGGATGAGCACCGCGGCCTCGGCTCGGCTCATGGTGTACCCGCCGTCTTTGCCCACGACGCCAAATACAGGTGCCCCCACGGCGCCCGCCGCATCGATGGCACGCACGAGGTTCATGCTCACGTTCTTTTCAGCACTCCCGCCGCCGACCGAAAAGATAAGCAACGCATCAGAGGCCTTCACTCGACTGCCCTCAAGCCAAGCCGAGAAGCACGTGTCCCAACCCTCATCGTTGATGCGCGCGGTGAGCTCAGAGACGTTGTCTGTTGGCGTATACGCTTCGAATCCGCAAATTTTCCGAAAGTCGTTTACCGCATGGCTCGCGTGGCCCGCCGAGCCCCCGACCCCGAGGATAAAAAGGCGCCCACCCGCGTCGCGAACACGGGCAAGACCTGCGGCGACACGGTCGATGGAATCGCCGTCAAGGCGGGCCAGAATCTCCTGACACTCGCGCAAATAGTTTTGAACGAACTCGCTCATCGTGGCTCCGGGTGGGTCGTTATTTGGAAGGTTCGCGCGCGTTTATAGAGGGCGGGTACGCGTCCGGTGCAAGGCTATCGAGGGGAACAAGCTTCAGCAAACAATAGCGCCCCGCGGCCAAGACGAATCCGGCGCGACCTGGAAAGCGCGTGCGAATAAGCTCGCGGTCGGACGTGATGGTCAGATGATTGGCCCAAATCACGTCGTCGTCCATGTCGGGCGAATTGTTCGGCCTCGCAAAAACAAAATGCCGAGAGGTCGCCGAACTGCAACGCAGCGGAATGCCGATCGGAAACACCACCGCGTTCGACACGCCCGAACCTTCAACGAATTCAGCTGGCGCGCGAGCGTCGCGGGCAAGTCGCAAAAGAGACACCAATCGCATGGGAACAATCGATGCCCAGCCGACCAAGAAAAAGGCGATCGTCGCTTCACGAATGGCGAGCGTCGGCAACTCGGTCTCAAGCGTTGAAAGGCCATGGGCGCAAAGAACGATGAGCGGACCCGCGGCTTCATAAATGTGCACGGGCGCGAAGGTGTCGATACCCACATCGCGAGCGAAGACGTGAAGCGTGACGAAAAAAACCAGACTCGCCACCAACAGCGCATGGCCGCGCGTCCATCGCACAAAAGCGAGCGGAAGCAGCGAAAGCGGAAACCCAAACAAATCCGCGTTCGTTCGGAGCACCATCGCTGAAAAAACCTCAAGCCGCTCCTGCAAAGGAACAAGACTCATGAAGCGCTCGGGCGCGAGCCAAGCGCTGAACCTGTAGTGATTCTCCTGGGCATATTCGAGGGACCGCGCGTACGCGAGCTTCCACATCGAACCGGTCTGCGCGTGGTTGACGGCCAGAAATAGCCCGCCGAACGAGACCCCCACGGCCAGGAACGCCAGCGAACGAAGCAGCCGCGGCGCGCTTACGGGCCACATGCGGACCTTGAGCCACCAGAGAAGCGCCGGGCATCCGAGACCTACGCCGACCATCGGCCGGATGAAGATCAATCCCGCAAAAAGAAACGCCACGAGCGCATCCCACCCTGCACTTTTTCGCTCGATGCGAAGCGTGACGACCCAAAGAAGCCAACAGGAAAACGCGAGCGCGCTCGTATGAGACATGAGCGTCGCGGCGCCGGTCGCGAGCATCGGTGACACCACGAACAAAAAGGCTGACCAGCGAGCCGTTTGCCGCCCGCCCAGGCGATCACCAAGGCCATAAATCGCGGGAACCGTGGCCGCCGAGAGAAGCGGATTCACGAGACCTTTGAGGCCCGTTACAACGCCGATCATGAGCAGCGCGGGCCAACCCACGGGGTACTGGCCATAATAGCGACCATCGTTGATCAGGAACACATTGTCGAAGAAAAGCCGTGGCTCCGGCGAGTTGACCCAGAGCCGCCCCGAAGCGAGCAATTTCGCGCCGAACTCGTACACGGACTCGTCGTCGGTCAGGGGCGAGTGACCGAGCACGAACTCACGCACGAGCGCTGCGCCCGCAAACGCGAGGAACGAGAAGAAAGCGACTTGTTTCGCTTCCGTCAGTGCATCGAACTCGCCAGAAAGCCTTGACTCTTTTTCGGGCCAAAACGCGCGGAGGAACATCGTCCATAGCGGCACGACGAACACCGCGAAGGCGACGAACATGCCGCTGAAGGCAAGCGTAATGGGTGTCGGAAGATTGATGGAACCAAAGCCATAATCGCCGCCGGGCACAAGCGCGTCGAGCGAGGTCCACCACGCCCGAAGAAGGGCCGCCCCTAGAACAAACGCCGCGACGCCGCGCGCTCGACTCACGGCTCCGTCCCTACACGGCGCCCGCCATGACCGAACGCTGTGAAGATGCGACGAAACGTCCACAGCGTGCTGTCGAGACGGTTGAGCGTCGTCTCGCCGATGCGATCGAGATAAGGAATTTCAACTTCCTCGATGCGGTAGCCGAGGCGTGCGGGGACAAGCATCAATTCGACGGGCAGCGCGGGACCACGCTCCTCCGGATCAAAAGCGCGGAGCATCGACGTGCGGTACGCGCGCATTCCCGAATGAAGATCCGTCGTCGCAAGGCCGTGAACTGCCGTCGCGGCTCCTGCAAATACCCTGTTGGCGACGTAATTAGGAAGCGGCATTGCCGCCGGTCGCTCGAAGGTTCGCGTCGCATTGACGAGGTCGGCCCCCTCCTCGATTCGCCGGTGAAGGTCCACGATGCGATCGGCCGGGTAGGTTCCGTCACAATCCATCGTGACGATGACGTCGGTGGTCGCTGAATACAGCAATCGGGCCATCGCCGGGCCGTAGCCCTTTGGTGGCACTTGGCGAATGACCCGCGCGCCTCTCGCCTCGGCTATTTCCGGGGTGCGGTCCTTTGAACTGTCAACGAGCAAGATGTCCGCCTCGGGAGCATGCTTCCGAATATCGTCGATGACGGCCCCGACTGCCCCCTCTTCGTTCATCGAGATCATGCCGACGGTAAGGGACAGTTTGCGCCGCGCCGGCGGGCGTCGCGCGATCACCACGTGCTGAAACGAAAGCAAATTCGGCGCCGCATTCGCGACAACCCCTTCGGCCGGCCGAACCCATTTGAGGTAGTTGCGGTAGGCCGCACTGTCGTTCAAGGAGGTCGAGCCCGCGGTTTCCTTCAACACGAAACCGCGCGCGAATTCAGCGGCCGCACGCACGAGCAACGGATTCGAAGCCACAGAAAGCACGTCGAGACCGGCGGCGCGTGCAAGAGACATGGCACTTTCGCGATCAAAGAACCGCAGGTGCGTGCGATCGAGAATACCGCGATCGGCGTAACGCCACCGTCCCCGCAGCAAGTCGAGGCGCATGGTCCAAGCCGCTACGTTCGGCAGGGAAATGACGACATGGCCGCCGTCGACCAGGTACGGGATGAATCGCCGAAGCACCGCCTCCGGGTCCCGCGTATGTTCGAGCACGTCGCCAAAGACAATCAAGTCAAACGTTTGGCCGGCGAGGGGCGCCGTCCCGGCCTCACTCTCAATGTCCACTTCATGCACGGCATTCAGGCGCGCTCGGGCCGACGCTGCAGCTTGCGGGTCGCCTTCGAGCCCGACGACGAAAGCCCCTGATTCGCGCACCGCAACCGTGTTTTGACCGCGGCCACAGCCCACGTCGAGGACGGTTCGGGGGCGTCCCAGGGCACGCGAGAGTGACAGGTTAACCTCTTCAAGGTAGGGATAGGTCGGAGGCATAAAATCTCTCAGTATTAAAGGCGCGCTTCAGGTGCCAAGCCGCCGCGAAGCTGCTGCGCGAGGTCAAGGGTGCGGCGAACGCAAGCGTCCGTGTTGACGTATTGATACTCAGCGAAACGGCCGGCCAAATGGATCCCACGCGATTCGACGTATTCACGAACCACGCGCACGCGGTCGGCATAACCCGTGTCGTAAATGACGTACGCGAGGCGCTCGCGATGCACCTCACGATGAACGATTTTCTCTCGTTCAATCACGCCTTCGCGCACGAGATCATCCACAGACCGATCGAGAATTTGTTCGTCGCTCCACTGGTCGAGCTCCGACCCGGGCTTGACCGTGATTTCACACGAAACCGACTGATGGCCGCTCGGAACCAAGTCGGGACTGAAGACGTGATTGAAACACACGCGGTGGTAAATTGTCCGCGGGTCCGGCACGTAAAGCGCTGTGTATTCGGGGAGAGACTCGCCTTCGACGCCGATGAGGGCGACCCGCAGCGAATTGAATCGCAATGCTTTTGCCGCGGAGCGAACGTTCTCCGGTACCCCGTCGAGAACATCAAAGAGCGCGGTGATGGGAATCGTGGACACGAGCTCGCGGTAGCGGCGCTCCTCGCCGTCCTTCGAAAGCACGCCCCATCCGCCATCGACGGGAACAATTCGAGCGATGTCGAACCCCGTCGTTAGTCTTTTGCCGAGGCCCTGCGCCACAGCTTGCGGAAAGGCCTCGAATCCGCCCTCCGCCGGGTATTGAAAATGAAGCTGATGGGTGTACCCCTCGGTGCCGATGCCGATGGCCGTCTTGACGAGATCGCGCAGCGGCGGGCGCGGAACCCGTCCGACCCATTCGAGGCTCATCTCTTCGGGAGCGGTCTTCCAGATTTTCTCGTTGTACGGCAGCAGGTACTTGTTCGTGAGCGCGTCACCGAAGACATGGTACATCCACTCGCGAAAGTTCGTCGGCGTCTCGCGATGCGGGTTCTCGATGAAGTCAATCACGATGTCCAGGCGCTCTTCAGGCGGCAACGCGTCAATGCCGTTCTCGAAGGGGTACTTGACGTGAAGCCCGTTGTAGAGAATCCGGTTGGCTCGCGTTCCGTTGCGCACGTTGCTGCCAAGCACAGCGAGAGAGTGCGCGAGCGCCTCTTTGTCCTTGCTGAACAAGATGTGCCCGCCGATGTCCGAGCGAAACCCGCGCTCTCCGAAGCTGCGCGCAAGCCCGCCCGGCCGGTCGCTTCGCTCAAGTACCTCGCTGCCGTCTCCCAAGAATCGGCCTGCAAATAGCCCCGAAATGCCGCCGCCAAGAATACCGATATCGTTCACGTGCGTTGTCTCCCCAGCTCTTTTTCCAGCGTCGCCAAGCCCTGCGGCGAGCCGATTTCATAAAATACCTGTTCGACCTCGTACGCTCGCACGCGACCTGCCCGTACCTGCGCCGCCATGGGCTTTGCCAAGTCGAGAAAGCCTTCGTCGAACGTTTCTACGAAACCGCGCCGCACCGCGAGAGCGCCATAGTCAAGGTAGGCGAGCTCCCGGTCCGTGCTCCCTTTTTCGTAACGGGTCACAAGGCCCGCACCAATTGCGACGTTTGACGGCTCGAAGCGGTGTTCGTTTCGATACACGCTCATGACCACGTCCGCGTCGTGGTTGAGTTCGAGGGCACGCAGCGGCGCAACGTAATCGAACGGCAAATAGCTGTCGCCATAGGTCACGACGAACGTGCTCGCCAGGTGCGGCAAGGCATGTCTCAGGGCTCCACCTGTCCCTAAAAGCGTTGCGCCTTCCTGCACGCAAGTGACGCGGAGCCCAAACGCCGAACCGTCGCCGACATGCGCCACAATCGTGTCCGAGAGATGCCCGAGACAGAGCACGCATTCATCGAAACCGCAGGACTGGAGGCGCTCGAGCTGCCAATCGATGAAGGGACGCCCGGCAACTTTCAGCATCGACTTTGGCGTCGCGAGCGTATGCGGATGCATGCGCGTGGCCAACCCGCCGGCCAGGACGACCACCTGCGTCACGGGTGGAACACCTGTTGGGCAACCTCGAGCACGGCGCGACGAACGGCATCGTCGGACGAACTTCGGACGCGAAAACCCAGGTCACCGAGGCGCGAGGGGTCGAGACGACTTTGTGGCACGTCGCCTTTCCATCCTTGCGTCCCGCCGGTGTAAACGATGTCCGCTTTGGGGTTTGGCGACGCCGCCACACACAGCTCCGCGATGCGGGAAACCGTGGTGAAGTCGGGCGGCGCGAGGTTGTAAATACCGAGCGGACGCTCGCCCTCGGACGCCGCAAAAAGCAGGCCCGCGACACAGTCGTCGACGTGCAAATACGGCTTGCTTTGACGACCGTCGCCGAGCACCTCAAGAACGTTCGGCGTCGCCGCAAGCTTCATGCAAAAGTCGAGGATGGCTCCGTGTG
>CAIQDA010000117.1 GCA_903870415.1 uncultured delta proteobacterium | reverse complement strand
GATCTCCGCCGCGCTTGCACGAGGAGGAGTCTCACGCCGGTCCTCAAGGTCATGCTCATGGAGCCATCCAAGGAGTCGACCCGAGGCCGCGTGGCCGCTTTCGAGCGCGGCCTCGACCCCGAATCCCGAGCACCAGTCCCCGGTCACCACGAGGTTCGCATGCTCGTCGAGGAAGCTCCCGCCTCGGTCATCGTGATCGGAAAAAGCGTAACGCCAGCGATGCCCGACGACGTTCAGTGGCGCCTTGAATCCTGTGGCGCGAAGGAAGCTTGCCGCGAGCGTCTCTGCGGCGGCGCTAGGCGCGATCTCAAGGTTTTCCCTCGACCACGCATCGGTCGCACGAATGGTCCACGAGGAGCCATCGGGGCTCTCGCGTCGCGATGCAAATTCCACGACGCCGTCCTCGACGAAAATCACGTCGTGAATTCCTGTCGAGCCGCGGAACGCCGCGAGCGCAACCCAGCGCGGAACCATCGTCGTCGAATCAATGCAGGATGCAAGTGGCGACGCCGCTGCGATGAGCGCAGTCGCTTGGGCGGGCGGGGTCGCGATGACGACGCCGTCGAAGGGCCCTAGTCGCGGGGCCTCGGCGACGAGAAGCGCGGAGGCTTGCCCGTCGAACGAAACGCGTTCAATCGTTGTGGACAGATGCACGTCGAGGCCGCTCGCGAGGTGGCGCGCGAGGCCGTCCATTCCGCCAACCGCGACCATTTGATCCGCGATCGGAGCGGCGATGGTTTTGAGACCGCCTTCGCCTGCGCGACCCACGTTCGGGCGCCATGGTTCGACGACACCGAGGCGCACCCATTCGTCAACGCGCGCGCGGAGTGCTTCGTTTCTCACTTCGAACGCGGGAGGCCCGTGGTCCCAGGTGCGCTCGCCAGCGCGACGGGTCGCCGCTCGTCCGCCAACGCCGGCGCTCTTCTCAAAAATGGTGGCGAGATGCCCGTGCGCGACGAGATTCCTGGCGACGGTGATTCCGGCGAGCCCCGCACCGACGACGGCAAAGCGATGCTTCTTCGAGATCGCAGGCGGAGCGACACTCGCAGCAAAACGAGCCGCTTCGACGACGTTTGCCTGTTCCGTCGTGAAGCGCGCGCGCACGCGTCCGAACGCCGTCGTCGCTTCGGGCACCGGGTGATCAAACTGGCCGAAGCACCAAAGGACGCCCGAGTACCCGACAGGGCTTCGACCATCGAGGGAGTACCGGTCGTTCAGCTCCATCATGAAGTCGAAGGCCGGTTCGGGTGCCGGAGACCAGCGGATGATCTGCTTGCCCCAGGTCATGCGTGCGTTGTTGTGCAGGCCTCCGTGGCGGACGAGACACACCTGAGCTGCGTCCCAAAACGCGTCGCCGCTTTGCGCGGCGGTGAGAGCCTCGCGGTTGAGGGATGCCGGGCGTTCGTGCGCGTGGTCGGCGAGCGTGCGCTTGGCCCAGTCGGGGATTGCCGCCGGCGTACTGTGCTCTGGAAAAAAGCGGGCAAATGCGTACGCAAGCTCGCGCCAAATGACGAGCTCGTCGAGGTACTTGTCGACGCCCGGTCCACCGATGAGAGCGGCTTCGCGCGCCACGCGCAGTGGGCTGATGTGCCCGTGGTTGAGGTACGCGGAGAGCTGCGACGTTGACGGTGTGAGAACGTCGTTTCGGGAACGTGCATAGTGCACAAGCTGATCGTTTCGAAACGCAGCCCATCGTGCCGTAGCTACGATGGCGCCTCCACGCGTATGGCCGACCGGCGCGACGCTGTGGTCGATGGCGCACGAAGCCACGAGTTCGTGCAACCGTGCTTGTCCGAGGTTCACCGAGGCGAAAGGCACGGGCGCGTCACGACGGGCGAGGGCTTGCGGCGCGTCGGGCCACGGGCGAACGATACGCTCGCGACGCCACGTTTCTGTCGCGCGACGAAACGCATACGCTCGGTCGTGCGCGCGGCCGACGAGGTTGTGGCTCACGACGCACGCGCTATCGACCACGAGCACCGCGCAGGTCGCCGCACGCTCAAGGTGCGCGTAGCGATCGTTCCACCACGCGATGGGCATGTCGTCGGTGACAATGGCTCCGGCCATGGCCCCGAGGTCGTCGAGGACGGCCGTGCGATGCCCCGGGCGTTCGACATGCAAACGGAAGTCGATTCCTGCCGCATCCGCCGCGCGAGCAAAGTCGCGCGCGCCCTCGAGGATGAACGTGTGATGCCGATCGTTTGCATACGGTTCGCGCTCGAAGACGATCTGAACGACCACGAGCGGACGCTCCGCCGAGACCGCGAGCATGCGCGCCGCATCGAGCGCGGGGTTCTCGTCAAGGCGCATCGCGTGGTGCAGCCAGCACACGACGGGACCCGAAACCCACGGGCGTCCCGCGGCGTCGGTTTGACGCACCCGTTCCGACAGATGGGACGGCAGCGATTGGAGGGGACTCATCGGGACCGCGGCAGAGCCTAGGGTCACGGCGGGCTCAAAAGGGGCGGACGAAAAAACTTCAGCGACGATTCCATCGCAAGCCGCGAAGGGGTCTCTGGCATCCTACGACGATGACGGCCGCCCGCACTTGGCTCGCGAAAAGCGAGCCCTCCAAGTACCCATGGACCCAGCTCGTCGCCGACGGGCGCACCTCGTGGGACGGCGTGCGCAACTTCGAAGCGCGCAACAACCTCCGGGCAATGGCCAAGGGCGATCTCGTGCTTTTTTACCACTCGAATGAGGGCAAAGAGGTGGTCGGCGTCGCCCGCGTTTCCCGCACCGCGTACCAAGACCCGACGACCGACGAAGACTGGAGCGTGGTGGACGTGGAGCCTGTCGTTGCGCTGCCAAAGCCCGTCACGCTCGCGGCCATCAAGGCCGATTCGACGCTCGCGGAGATGGCGATGCTGAAGCGATCGCGCCTTTCCGTGGTCCCGGTGACGAGCGAAGAATTTGCACACATCCTACATATGGGTGCATGTAAGCTTTCGCGGCGCGTCAGGACGTGAAAAATCTTCGCATGGAACGATCTCGACGGCTTCGTGGTTGCCCTCCACAATTCTAGAATCCTCTCGCCCCCGGGGTCGTCATGCGTCCGAACCAATGGACCAAGCCCGACAGTGGCATCCAAGCTGAAACTGTCCCCTCTGCCCGTTACGCTCGCCCGCCCATTCTGCCGCGCGAGTTCTACGAACCGAACTTCCTCCGCACCCTCGGCTTCATCGCCTACGGGCTCGCGTTCGTTCTCGGTTTCGGTGCCATCTCGCGAACCATTTGGTCGTTCGCGTCGCTGCACGTGGCCTTGCGCGTGGCTCTCATGGCGCCGTTCGTGTTTCTCTCAGGCCAGGGAATGCAGATCCTCGGCCTCGTCGGGCACGAGGGTTTTCACCTCTCGCTCCATAAGAACAAGTACCTGAGCGCCATCACGGGCCTCATCTCTTCGTCGGTGATCATCGGCTTCAGCGTGACCGGCTTCGCGGCGTCGCACTGGAACCACCATCGCTACACGAACCAGGCCTCGGACCCCGACGCGAAAGTCTTTGCAAAGTACAAGACGTTTCTTTCGCGCGTGATGTTCGCCCGCCTCGACGCCGACATGAAGTACGCCATCTACGGCGCTCGTCTCTCGATGGGCCTCGACCTTCCCTTGAAGGTGAAGCTTCCATTCTCGAAGCGGGCCACGACGGCTCTTGCGGTCTTGAACCTGCTCGTCACGGGCGCCTACGCGAGCCTCTACATCTGGATCACGATGAAGGACCTGGCGACGGGCATCATTTGCGTCGTGCTCCCGCACCTTGTGGTCGTGCACTACTCGGGCCTGCGGCCGTACGTGGAGCATGCGGGCCTCGAAGAGGGCATTCTCCGGGACACGCGCTCACGCATTCACCCGTGGTTCACGTTCCTTTACCACAACATCAACTACCATCTTGAGCACCACATGTACCCGTCGGTGCCGTTCTTCAACCTGCCGAAGGTCCATGCCTTCCTCAAGGCGAACGGTCATTTCGAGCGCGCAAACGCGCCCATCGAAACGACGATCTGGGGCGCGTATTCGAAGACGACGGGAAAGTACCAATACCCGGCGCCGGCCACCAACGACCTGAACTGGGATCCCCTCGCGGACGCACCCGCCGAGTAGGCGCTGTAGCGTTGAGGTAAGCCTTCGGTCATCCGTCGGCTAGGTTAGTGAACGAGGGGGCTGGCGAAAGCGAGTCCCCTCATTCTTTTGATGACGCTCGAACGTCGAGGGGCTTCGTGAACACAAGACGGGGCTCCGCGTCCGCGCGTTGATCCTTCGGCACCACGACGACCTCAAGCTCACCGCGACCCGCGTGCGCCGGTTCGGTCGTGACGCGCAAGGCACCGGACGTGGCCGTCTCGACCTTGGAAATCCACGCGGTGCGCTCACGGCCGAAGACCGAAAAGACGTGGACGTCGGGCGTCGCCGAGGCCTTCGTCGTGGGCCTGAGAACGAGCGTCAGCGGGCGACCGACCGTTGCGGTGATGAGGGCCGGCGGCGCATTCTCCGCGCCCCGTTCCATGCTCTCGCTGGACGAGGAAAGTTCGTAGGAGCCGAGAGCGGCGGAGGGGGCACGTTGCACGAGAAAGAAAGCAGCGGCCGCGGCGAACACGATTCCGACGCCGGCGGTCCATCGGGAGCGAAGGCTCGAACGGTTCGGAGGAAAGGGAATCAAGTTCCGCGGCGCCTCCACCTTCGTTTCGGCGAGGGCCAATTTTTCAAAGAGGCGATCCTCGAACGCCGCGTCGAGGCTTCCAGAAAGTGCGTCTTCGTCGGCGCTCGGCGCACGCGCGGCGTCATCGCGAAGTTCGCGACCAATACGCTTCAGGAGTTCGTCGTCGTTCATGGGAACCTCACGCAGAGAACTTCGCGGTCACGCGAGCGAATCTGACGTGGAATCGGGCGGAAAAATTTCATCGACCAGACTGCGGACCCGCTTGGCCAAGCGACTTCTCCACGCGTAGACCGCGTCGGCTTGCATCGCGAAACCTGCGCAGACTTCGTCGACGGTGGCCTCGTCGACATACAGGCGAACGAAGAGCTCGAACCCGCGCGGACTCAGTTCCTCGCGCAGCCGGTCGACGACCTTGAGCAGCATCTCGCGCGAATGCAGGACGCGGTGAAGCGACGGGGTGCTCGCGTCGGAGAGGTCATGTTCGAGCGCGAAGTCCGTCGGGTCGTCGGTCCACGGCGATCGTCGTCCGCTGCGCAAGATGGAGACGGCGTCGCGCTCGGACACGAGGCCGATGAAGTTCGCGAGCGAGAGACCGCGATGGGGATCCCACGATCGAAGTACCGCGCTGTCGTTGTCGAAGAGGTGAAGAAACACTTCCTGCGCGATGTCCGCGACCTCTTGCCGTGCGTCGCGATCCCCATGGCGACGTCCGGAGCGAACGAGCGTGCGAGCGATACGCGCTTCGACAACGACCTTCGCGCTGCGAATGAACGAACGCATCGCCACCGGCTCGCGCGCAAGCACGGCCGGCAACAGCGCGACGTCGACGACTCCTCCGCTCACGTTCGCTCCCCCCGATGAACGCCTGCCCGAAACCGGATGGTCAGAGTGTCGTCACGAGGCCCGGTTTGATGAAGTCGCCGTCGATCGGTCGGCTCAGTTCGGCGACGTTGAAGATGTCGAAGTACGCTTCGAAGAAGAGCGTTCCCTGCGGCTCTTCGAGGCGAAAGACGAGGGCCGGGTGCGTCGCCTTGTAACGAATCTCCGCCTGCTGGCCGCGGATCATCATGGGCAAGCCCGACTCGATCGTGATGCCGCGCCGCGCGAGAAACACCTTCAGCGTTCCAAGCGTTTGGTTGCACATTTCCGCGGCGATATCTTCCGCGTCGTCGATGGTCGCCGGCACGTCCGCACCGAAGATGCGCTTGTGGACGGACTTCAAGTAGAGGAGCGACGAGGACACCGCGAGGCGCCCGCTGACTTTTTTGCCTGCGAAGGGCAGCAGCGTGTTCACGAACGCGAGGACGTTGCGGTTCGATCGCAAGTACACGTCGTCGAGCTTCGCGTGCACGTCGAAGCTGCCGCTGAGCACGGTCTGGAGCGACGTCTCGAAAGCTGCGACGAGGTTGTCTGGATAAAACACCGCGCGAAGCAAACGCTCGCCTGCGCGCTCGACTTCGTTCGGCTTGCTTGTCGGTGAAACGACCGCGTCAGGCGGATAGAGAAAACGCTCGGGACCGCGGTCGGCGCCGACCCAAAGCACCGGGGCCTCGGGGTAAAGCGTCTTCGAGGCCGAGAGCACCTCCGCTGCAGCCGTTTCGCCGATGGCTTCATCGATCGCGACGAACGTCACGACGCGGCCCTCGCGGATCACATCGACAGCCTCGCTGGCGTCGGAGATGGCGACGCACGGCAAGCCGAGCGCCTGGAAGCGACGGTCGACCGCGTGAACGACGCTGTCGGGATTGCCGATGAGGAGAGCTTGGTTGTTTCCGTTCATGCGATTTCCGAGGCGATGCCTACGAGACCGCTACGGTACCATTCGAATCCCTGAGCGGAACAAGAAACGCGAGGCTCATCGCGCGGAGGTCGGGCACACAGCCAAGTCCGCGTAACTGGGCCGTTCGCCGGCGTTTCGGTGAACGAACGACCGCAAGAGTTCACCGCGAAAAATAAGGAAAACCCCAGGCATACGAAAGCCGTCGGCCGCGAGAAGCCCGATGCCGTGACCTGCGAGAACCCCTGCCTCAAGACCTCGTTTCCACACGGCCGGTCCGAAGAGCTGCGACGCGGTGCCGCGCTCAAGGCCGAAGGCTTCGTAAAGCCGGGCCTTCGGGTCGCTCACGTGGTCGACGCCGGGGAGTCCTCGCTCGGTCAGAAACGTCGTACCTTCGCTGGGCGATCCCATGTGCACGACGACGAGTCGCGCACGCTCGTTGATCGCGGCGCGCATGCGCACGAGGTCGCTCACGGCCTCGCGGCAAAACGTGCACCCGAAGTGACGAAGGAAGACGAACAGCGAAGGACGCTCGTCCGCGATCGCCGCAAGCGGCACGCCTGTCGTCGTGGTGGTTTGGCTGAGGGCGAAATGGAGCGTGTCGGCGACCATCGATAACTCCGAAGATTCCTAAGGGGTATCGCGCTTGAGAACCGTGAGCAGCGAAAAGCCCACGTTGCGATAGCTTTTCGCAACTTTGGAATTCGCGTCGGCGACACGCGACACGCGTTCGCTCGAAGTGTGCAGAATGCATGAAGGCGCGGGCGTGCATCGTCAACGGTTCACGCGATGGCTGGCCCCCGGAATCGCTCGTTCAGGTGGTCAGGCGATCGCATGGCGCTCGCGGCCGCCTGCGTCATCGAAGGGGCGCAGTGCGGCGGAAGCGAGGCGAGTAGGGGCCTCTGCGGGTCTTCGCCCGGGGCGCTGCCAACTTGGTTGCGCGCACGTTGCGCTGGCCGCAAAGAACGCCGATACTTGAGGCGATGAACAGCGAGCCCGCGACCACGAATGAGGCGTACAGGTCCTCGGGCGAGGCTCCGTCGCTACGCGCAAGGCTTGTTTGCGGCGAGGCGGTTCCGTCATGGCATGCCGTGCTTCGGCAGGTTCTCGGTTCCGAATCCACCTTGGCGCTCGGGCCGATTCGCGCGGGCGACGAGGTGCAGGGCATCGACCTTGTGATCGTCGACGCGTCTTATGGCGGCGACCCTTTGGCGAGGCTCCTTGAGGTGCAGCGGGAGTTTCCGACCGAGGCGGTGATCGGTGTCGTGAGCGCCGATGACGACGCGCAAGGCGACGCCCTCCTTCGCTTCGGTGCGCACGCGGTTCTTGGCGTTGACGAATGTGTTTCGCGAGGGATTCTCCGTGCAATTCGTTACGCGCTCTTGCGTCGCGACGCCGAAAACGAGATCGAGCGACTTCGCCTCGAGGACCCGCTCACGGGCTTGCCGAACGTTCACGCGTTCCGGCGTCAGACGGCGCACGCGATTCAGCATTCGGGGCATGGTCGTCGCGGATTCGCCCTCGCGGTTTTCGACATCGACGGCTTTCGAGACTTGAACCATCGCCTGGGGCGGCACGCGGGAGACGAGCTTCTCCGTGAGGTGGGCACGCGCATCGTCGACGCTTGCGAAAATGATCCTCACGTTGCGCGTCGCGGAGACGATCAGTTTTTCGTGCGCCTCGACGGCATCACCGAACCAAGCGAAGCCTCGACGGTGGTGGCCGCTCTTCTCGCCTCGGTCTCGCGCGTATGGCGATACGGTGAGCACGAGGTGCGGCCGGCCGTTACCGCAGGCGTCGCCCTCTACCCGGTGGACGGCGAGCAAGTCGACCGCCTGTGCGAGGTGGCCGACGAAGCTCTTCGCTTGGCAAAACGCACGAGTCCCGGCCAGGCTGTGCTTGCGTCCAATCGCACGGTGGACCGAACTTCGGCGGAACGTTCGCTCCTCGACGCGCTCCGCGATGCGCTCGCGCAAGAGCAGTTCGTGCTCCATTACCAGCCACAGTTTGACCTGCGAACGAACGAACTTGCGGGCGTCGAAGCCTTCCTTCGCTGGTCGCGACCGGGTCATGGACTCGTGCATGCTGCACAGTTCGTTCGAGCACTCGAAGCGAGCGGCGGCATGGTCGACGTGGAGCGTTGGGTCTTCCACACCGCGTGCCGTCAGTTGCGTGCGTGGCGTGAACTCACGGGGCGGCGATTCCGCATGGCGGTGAACGTGTCCGCGCGTCACTTCCTCGATCCCGACCTCCCTCGAACGGTCGATCAAGCGCTCCGCTCCTCGGGGCTTCCCACGGGCGCGCTCGAGCTGGAGATCACCGAGCGTGTGGCGATGCACGACGTCCACGCGAGTCTTGCGCGCATCGAGGAACTCGACGCCGTTGGGGCGACGGTCGTGATCGACGACTTCGGCACGGGGTCATCGTCGCTCAAGTACTTGCGACGCTTCGCCATCGACGCGGTGAAGATCGATCACACGTTCGTCAGCGACCTCGCGCAGGGCCGCGACGGCGAACATGTCACCCGCGGTATCGTGGCGCTCGCGCGAGCGCTGGAGCTTCGAGTCGTCGCCGAGGGCGTCGAGAGTTCCGAGCAAATCGAGCAGCTTCGTGCGATCGGTTGCACGGAGGCGCAGGGCCACTTTCTCGGGGCGCCCGAGCCTGCGATGCAGCTTGAGGCCAAGCTCATTCACGAGCTCAGCGCCGGATGGGGCGGCATTCGCCGAGACGATCGACCCACGAACGGCTCCTAAGTTTCGCGCCCCCGCAGGTGCCTGCTACCCTCGCACGATGATTCGACGCGCGCTGTGCGGGGCTCTGCTTTTGGCGGGCTGCTCCGGTTCCACTCCTTCTGGACTCTCGGGCACCGGAGCTTCAACCGACGCGGGCACCACGCCTACGCCTGTCACGGAAAGCGATGCGGGCGGCCCGGTCGTCGTGGGGCCAGGCTCGGAGGTGGACGGTGGGGTGACGCCGCCGAGGGTCATCTCGGAGGTCTTCGGACAAAGCGGCAACACGCTTTTTCGCCTCGACCCAACGACGAAAGCCCTCACGACCGTGGGCGTTTTCTCGGGCTGCGGCGACAGAGTCATCGACATCGCGCTCGACAAAAATTCGAAGCTCTACGGCACCACGTACTCGAGCCTTGTGGCGATCGATCGCACGACGGCCGTGTGCACCATCATCGCCAACGGCACTTACCCGAACTCGCTCAGCTTCGTTCCCGCGGGAACGGTCGACGCTACGAGCGAGGCCCTCGTCGGTTATCAGGGCAGCACGTACGTTCGAATCAACCCGACAAGCGGCGCAATCACGACCATCGGCACCCTCGGCGGCGGCTACCAGTCAAGCGGCGACATCGTGAGCGTCATCGGCGGCGCCACGTACCTCACCGCGAAAGGCGGGCCGAACGGAGGCTGCAACGACTGCCTCCTTGAGGTGAACCCAGCCACCGGAGCTCTGGTAAAAAACTGGGGTTCCGTGGATCACAGCTCGGTCTTCGGTCTCGCGTTCTGGGCGGGCACCGTTTACGGATTCACCGACGCCGGCAAGCTCTTCAGCGTCGAGTTCGATCGCACAACGCTGCGCATCACCGACCTCGCGATCCCCAACGCGCCCTCGTCGCTGAGCTTCTTTGGAGCGGGGTCGACCACGTCCGCGCCCATCGACATTCCGCGCTGATGCGTGACGTACGTTCTTCGTCTTACGATGAGCGTACAAAGCGCATACGCTTCGTATCCTTGACGACTCCTGGAAACTGAAGCACCTCGTTGTGCATGGCGACGTAGACGCCCGGCGCGGCGATTTGCACGGCGAGGAGCGCCTCGGTCAGGTTTTGGAGCGCGTCGGTGGTTCGCAGTTCGTAGGGGCGCATGGCCCCCGTCAAGATGACCGGGTGCTTGAGCGTCGAGCCCAAGCGCTCCACCAAGCGTTCGCCCGTGTGCTGAAGACGGTCGGTTCCGTGCGTCACGATGACACCCTCGTAGGACTCAAGGGCCCCGGCGACCGCGGTGACGATGGTGTCGTGATCGTCCGCTGTCATGAGGAGCGAGTCTTTGTTCATGACCGGGATGCGAACGATGCGCACGCCGTGGAGCACGAGGCCCGCGAGCATGATCTCCAGGACGGAACGCTGGTTTGTGATCGTCCCGTCGCTCTCGTTGTAGGTCTTCTCGATGGTGCCGCCGGTCGAGAGGATGGCGATGGTGCGCGCGGGGCTCATGCGGAGCTCTATGGCACAGCTTGACGTCGGCGGGGAGCCTCGCGGGTGTGGAGCCGGCGTGCGGCCCTCAGCGAATTTGCGCCACGCTGCAGAAGCCATTGATGCAGGCCTGGGTCGAGTCGCAGCAGTCGGCGGCGGACGTGCATCGCTCCTCGGTGCGGGCGCAGTCCCCGGGCTTCGAGCATTCGTTTTGCACCTGCCCGTTTCGAAGGACGGGGCGGCACCCGCCGTCGCAGCATTCGGCCCCGCTTTCGCACGTTTGGCCGAGCGCCTTGCATGCGTCGAGCGCCCAAAAGCCGCGCAAGTTGCCCGACTCGATCTCCTGCCCCTCGAGGTAGAACGCCGGGTGCGAGGCATCGTCGTCGTAGCGATTCTTGATGTCGATCGCCGCGACCCAGAGCTTCTTCCGCAAGGGGTCCGTCGAGTCCGCCGTCGTGATGGTGTTGCCGAAGGTTCGGCGGCTCGTGAACACGGCCCAGTAATAGCCGCCGACGGGCACAGGCAGCACCGTGGGCTCGAAGTTTAGGCGCGTTTCGCGTTCGGTCGGAAGGTACGTTTGCCAGCCGGTTCCCGTGCTTTTCCAGCCGTTGAGTCGGCGAAGCTGCACGTCGAGGCCCGTGGCGATGTCTGCAATCTGCAAGAACCCCGATTCGTCGCACCACGTGCCGTAGTCGTCGGACGTTCCGTTCTGAAAAAGCAGCGCGCTCCCGCTCGGCACGAACGCAGGCCAGCCGAGGAACGCATCGTCTTTGCGTACGACCGTTCGAAGGCCGCGGAAGATCGGCGGGCTCACGACGAGGTCCGTCTCCATGACCGCGAGCGAGTGGCCGCTGCCGCCCTGCGCCGCATCGAAGTGGTTGAACGCGATGCGCTTTCCGTCTGGGGAAAAGCTCGGCATCAGCGCCTGCCGCACATTCGTCGTGAACGTCGAGGATGCCACCGTTTGCCCCGACGACGTGTCGAGCAATTGCGAGTCGAAGCGCTCGCGCACGCTTGCGACGTTTCCGCGCCAGTTGCCGGCCCCGCATCCTTCGACGCCTGCGGGAATGTCGCTGACGCCCGCGGACGACAAGAGCCAGTGGCCGTCCGGTGAAAGCGCGCCGAAGCCATAGCGGTAGCGCGTCACCGAGGAGCGTTGGCGCGGCGCTCCGGTGGGCGAGAGGTCGTAGGCGCGATCATCGAGATGCCCGTTCGAGAGCGCGAGCACGGCGCCGTTCGCGGACACCGCATGGCACACGGTGCACTGAGTTCCGCCGCCGAGAAGTACCTCAGGTTGCGCCGAGTTCGGGCGAACCTTCAGAATGGCACCACCCGTTCCATTCGCCTGAAGTTGAGCGAGGCGCGAGTCGTAGCTGTTGTAAAAAACCGACCCGCGAAGGCTTCCGGGCGCGACCGTCCACGTGACGCGAAGCGGGGCATACGCTCGCGTGGCATCGACTTTGATGACCTCGACCGACACCGTATCGTCAGCGCCGGCACTCTCGGTGATGGTCTTCCATCGCGCTGCGCCGAGGCGCACACGGCCCGGAGTCGAGCCTGGGTAGTAGCCGTCGAACACGAGGGGCGAAACGCCGGTCCGTGTATTCTTCACGATCACGCCGACGTGGTACCCCGCGGCCGTGGCACCGCCAAACTGAAGCGTCGGAGCTTGGAGTCCGCGCGGAAACACGGTGCCATCGTAGGGGTACAAGAACGTGAAGGCTGCATCCGTTGGCAGCGCCGGAGAGCCGCTCGACGCTGCGAGCACGGCCGCATCGAGGCGTGCTTTCGTGGTCGCATCGATGGAGTTTTCACCGTCCCGAGCGACGAGTCGCAGGTCGAGCGCGCCTTGCCCCACGCCGTTCAAGACCTCGGCGAACACGCGTACTTGCCCCGCGACGTTGCCCGAGAGCGCGAGCTGCCCGGTCGTGTCGATGGTCCCTGCCGCGGGCGGATCGACATACCAAAGCACTCCGGTGAGCGGCGCCGTCGACCCGTGTTCAGACGCGGTAAAGTTCAGCGTTTGTCCTGCGTGAGCCGGATCGAGCGTGCACTGGCCAAGAGCAGGAGAAGAAGACGCGGTGCAGTCGTTCGGCGTCTCGATATGCACGTCGAGGACCCGTGTCGTCCGTATCGTCGACCCCGCATCCTCCGTCGTGAACGCTGCGTCGATGCCCGGGTCCGGTGCTGCATCACGGACCGGTTCGACGAAGGTGGACCCGCCACCGCCGCCGCTGCTTGAACTGCAAGCTGCCGCGAGGCCCGCCGTCGCGGAGGCGAGGGCGAGAACGGAGCCGAGGGCGAACGAGGACAAGCGAACGGTCATGATGCGCATGGCACTGCAAGAGTCGCGCGAGATGGCGCTGCAGGAAAGCCCTGGATTCGTGCTGGCCTCCGAACGTTGCCAGCGGCGCATGGATCCACTCCTGCTCACGCGGCGTGACCACTCCCGACGGTTCCTCCGCTCATCGGGCGGCGGTCCGCAGGCGAGGCACTCGCGACCAAGGGCCGGCGTGTCCATTCCCATGAAATCGCGAAAGCGCGCTATGCGTAGCCCCGTGAACGAGCCTGGATTCATCTCCCGTCTGGTCTTCGCTGTAGGCTGCTTTGTTCGTCTTCTCGTCGACGCGCGCTTTGCGGCGGCCGTGCGGCGATTGGTGCACGGACACGGGCTGGACGACGCCTCCACCGGGGAACCGTCGAAGCACTTGCCCGCGCCCGCGCCCGCGCCCGCATCCGACTTCGAATCCCGCGCCGCGGTCCCGAAGCTCGAAGCGCCTGCGCCGGTGCCGGTTATTGACCCGCGAGCGAGCGCCCGTGTGCTGCTTGCGCTCTTGCAGCGAGAAGGCCGCTTCGTGGACTTTCTTGAGCAACCGGTCGACGGGTTCTCCGATGCCGACGTGGGGGCCGCCGCACGCGTGGTGCATGCAGGATGCAAGAAAGCCTTGGCGGGTCGCATCACGGTGACGCCGATTCTCGCGGAAGATGAAGGCGCCCGCGTGGTGCTCGCTGGCACCGAGGAGAACGTGACCTTGGCCGGCGCTGCGCGCGCACGCGAAGGGACTTTTACAGTCGTTCACCGAGGTTGGCGCCTCGCGCACGACGAACTTCCAACGCTGACCTCGGGCCATGACGGGGCAGTTCTTCAGGCCGCGGAGGTGGAGTGATGGCGCGCATGTTCGTTGGTATCGACCTTGGGACCACGCACACGGCGCTCGCGTTTGCCGGTGAAACGGACGCGATAGCTTCGCTCTCGATTCCTCAGCGCGTGGCGCGGGACCTCGTCGAGTCACGGCTCCTGCTCCCGAGTGTGCTCCGACTCGACGCGGGCGCGGCCGATGGCGACACGCTTCCATGGGGGAGCGTATCCGATTCCGTTGGCGAATTTGCTCGGCAAGAGCTCGCCGTGGCACCGGGACGCGTCGTAGGCAGCAGCAAAAGTTGGCTCGTTCATCGGTCCGCGGACCGGCGCTCGGCGCTGTTGCCGACGGCTTCGGACGAGGGCATTCGCAAGGTCTCGCCGGTCGACGTAGCCCGTGCATTCTTCACGCATCTTGCGGGCGCGTGGCAGGCCGCGCATGGCAGCGCGCTCGGGGAGCAAGACGTTGTCGTGACGGTGCCCGCGTCGTTCGATGCGGTCGCGCGCGAGCTCACCGTTGAGGCTGCGCGCGAAGCGGGTCTTTCATCGATTACCCTGCTCGAAGAGCCACAAGCGGCGTTCTACGCGTGGATGGACAGCCTCGGGGACAAGTGGCGCAAAGAGCTGCGGCTCGGCGACCGCGTTCTCGTCATCGACGTCGGCGGAGGGACCACGGACTTCAGTCTTCTGCGCGTCGCGGACGACGGAGGCAACCTTGTTCTCGAGCGTGTGGCGGTGGGCGATCACTTGCTGCTCGGCGGCGACAACGTCGACTTGGCGCTTGCTCACGTCGCGCGAACCAAGCTCGAAGCTCTCGGAAAGACCGTGGAAGGCGCGCAGTTTTCGGCCCTCGTGGCGCTGGCGCGTTCGGCGAAAGAAGCGCTGCTTGCGGACGATGCTGGCGACACGTTTCCCATCGCTCTCGCCACGCGCGGCTCGAAACTCTTCGGCGGAACGTTGCGCACCGAGCTCTCGCGCGACGAGGTTCACGCCATTGCCGTCGACGGTTTCTTCCCGATGGTGGACGCGTCCGCCCGCCCGCAACAGCGCGTGCGATCGGGGCTCGCGCAGCTTGGTTTGCCGTACGCGAGCGATTCGGCGATCTCGCGCCATCTGGCGGCGTTTCTCGCGGCGCACACGGGCGCGGAGGCTCCGATGCCTTCTGCCGTGCTGTTCAATGGCGGCGTGTTCAAGGGCTCGGCCTTGCGCGCGCGGGTCCTCGAACTCTTTCGTGCGTGGTCCTTGGCGGCCGGAGCTCCCGAACCGCGGGTACTTCCCGGTGAAGACCTCGACCTCGCCGTGAGCCGAGGAGCGGCGGCCTTTGCGCGGGCGCGAGCGGGTCGTGGCATGCGCATTCGCGGAGCCACGGTGCTCAGCTACTACGTGGGCATCGAGAGCGCGTGGCCTGCGGTTCCAGGCATGACCGCGCCTATTCATGCACTCTGCATTGCTCCTCAGGGGATGGAAGAGGGCGTCAGTACGGCGCTTCCCACGGACTCCATCGGCGTCGTTGTCGGTGAGGCCGTGCAGCTCCGGTTCTTCGTGTCGTCGTCGCGCAAGAGCGATGCCGTCGGCGCGATGTTCGAGCACCGCGAGGGCAAAGACGACCTCGTCGAACTGGCTCCGATTCAGTTGCACTTTGCATCCACACGCGCGCCCGCAGGCGAGGTCGTTTCCGTGCGACTCGAGAGCGAGGTCACCGAACAGGGCACCCTCGTCCTTCGCGCCCGCACGGCGAATGGCGAAGAATTCCAGGTCGATCTCGCTGTTCGTGACGCGTCGTAGGAGCCATGGGCGCACGCGCGGCCTACGCCATCGGCATTGACCTCGGCACCACGAACACGGTGCTCGCGGCGGCCTCTCTTGAGGACGGAGGGGCCCCACGGGTCTTTCCGGTGCCGCAGCGCATCGCCGCTGATCAGCGCGAAGCGTGCGACCTTCTGCCGTCGTTTCTCGCGTTCCAAAAGGAGTCGGGCGCGTGGGAGGTCGGGGCGTTCGCGCGAGCGATGCATGAACGCGACCCGGAACTCGCCATCGCGTCATCGAAGAGCTGGCTCACGGAGGCGCGCGTCGATCGCTCGGCCGCGTTCCTTCCTCTCGCGACGGACATCGATCTTGAGGCCGACGACGGGCCACGACTTTCGCCCGCGGACGCGCAGTCGCTCATTCTGAGAACCCTGGAAAAAGCTTGGGATAGCGCGCACCGAGAGGCTCCATTCTCCGCGCAGCGCGTCGTCGTGACCATCCCCGCTTCTTTCGACCCGTTCGCTCGCGAGCTCGTCCTCGCGGCGGCGCGCGCCATTGCCCCGCGGTCCTCGCTGCTTGAGGAGCCCACGGCGGCGCTCTTGCACGCGGGTTTGCACTTGCCCGAATCGGTGGCGCGCCGGTGCAAGGAGGCGGGAAGCGCCCTTGTCCTCGTCGCCGATATTGGAGGAGGCACGACGGACTTCGCGCTCGTGCGCGTGCTTCAGGGAGGCCGCTCGCCGCTCTTCGAGCGCGTGGCAACCGGACGGCACTTGCTTCTCGGTGGAGACAACATCGATCTCGCGCTCGCCCATCGCGTGGCCGAGGCCCATGAAGCCCTGCGAAACCTCAGCCCGCGAGCCTTTTCCTCGCTCGTGAGCGAGTGCCGTCGAGCGAAGGAGCTCCTTCTCTCGGACGCAACCCTCGACGAGGTCGCGGTGCGTGTTCTTCTGCCCGGAAGCAAGCTCATCGGCGGGTTGCGTTCGGGCGTCGTGACGAGGCAGATGACAGATGCATGCGTTCTGCATGAATTCTTTCCGATGCCCGACGCGTTCACGGTCAAGCCGTCGCGGAGTGCGTTTCTTGGTTTCGGTTTGACCTACGAGCGCGACGCCGCGGTCACGCGCCACGCGTGGGAGTTCCTCGAGCGCCATCGTGCGCTTCTCGATGGCCCTGTGTTTCTTCTGCCCAACGGCGGCACGCTCAAGTCTGCGGTGCTCGTCGAAAGGCTCGCGGAGGCCCTTCGCCGCTTGGGCGTACCACTCGCCGGCGTGCTGCCGAACGAAGCGGGTGACGTGGCCGTGGCGCTAGGAGCGGCCGCCCACGCGAGAGCGCTGGAGCAAGGGCTGTCTCAACTTCGGGGGAAAGCCGCGCGGAATCTCTTCCTGCGGGTCGAGCGGCCTGGAGGTGTGGCCGCGTACCTCGCGGTCCTTCCATCGGGTTCGCCCGAGGCTGAAGAGCATCGCGTCTCCGTCGAGGACCTCGCGCTCCGCACCGGCGAGCGTGCGCGATTCGAACTTGCGTGGACCGATGGCGCCCCGGTGAAACCAGGAGAATTTCTCGATGGTGACGTCGCGGTCGAGCGGCTTCCGTCGCTTTCCGTCGCCGTGCCCGCGGGCCGTTCGCCGCGTGTTCCCGTGTCGCTCCGCGTGAGTCTCGATGACTTGGGGTGCGTGCATCTCGTTTGCGAGTCGCCGGAGCTGACGACGCCGCTTGTCTGCACGTTCGAAACGAGGGCGCGGGGCACCAAAGCGCTTCGGCAAGCGCGCCTCGACGTCGGTGTTCTTCCGCTCGTTGAGGCGGCCGAGTCACTCTTTGCCGCATCGTTTCCGCTCGACGCGACGGGCGGATCGGAGCGGGCGGTGAAGGACCTTTGGCGCACGCTCGAGGCACGATTCGGCCCGAGAAAAACCTGGTCTCTGTCTCTGTGTCGCGCGCTCTTTGACGTGCTCGGGGTTCGCTCGAAGGCCCGGCGCAAGAGTGCCGATCATGAGCGCGTCTTCTGGCAGCTCTCGGGCTTTCTGCTCAGGCCTGGCACCGGCGCCGACGGGGACGACGAGCGCATCGATCGCCTCTTCAAACTCGAACACGATCGCGTGACACATACGGAGGAAGCCCGCGTATGGGAGGCGTATTTCCATGCGTGGCGCCGTTGCGTGCTCGGGCTCGATGCGCGACGCCAGGGCGTGCTCTTCGAACGAGCGGAACTCGCGCTTGGGATCAAAAAGCAGAAGAAACCCAGCTCATATCTCTTCGATGCCTCGCTCGCGGAACTCGCCGGGCACCTCGACCGCGTGGACCCGCGCCGTCGCGTCGCTCTCGGTGACGCCGTGTTCGACAGGTGCATGGGCGGCGATTCTTCGGGCTACCTGCGCAGGTGCCTCGGTCTGCTCGGGGAGCGAGACCCGTTTCCTGCGGGCCACGACCAAGCGCTTCCATCCCTCGTTGTGGAGCGATGGTGCGACTTGGCGTTGCGCGAAAACTGGTCCGTGCATCCTGCATGGGTCGACGCGGTGGCTCGCCTCGCCCGCCGTACAGGGGATCGCCGACGCGATGTGAGCGCGTCGATGCGAGAGCGTCTTCTGGCACGAATCGCTCAGTTTCCGTCAACGGAAGGTGCCCCGCATGCGCACGCCGCGATTGCCGATGGAGCGGCTCCTACGGTTCGCGCTCGCGTTGAAGCGGCCGGCGATGACCTG
The DNA here is from genome assembly GCA_903870415.1 of uncultured delta proteobacterium. Lineage (GTDB taxonomy): Bacteria > Myxococcota_A > Polyangia > Polyangiales > Polyangiaceae > CAIQDA01. The sequence continues at coordinate 37,206 of CAIQDA010000117.1, read as the reverse complement.
CCTCTCGGACTCTTGCTTGATGCGTAAACGGGCGAGGGGCGTTCAGCTCGGCGACGCGCTGTCGTCCTCGTCCTCGATGAAGTGCTCTTTGCCCTTCGCGCGTCGAATCGCCGTGACGACGAACACGACGATGCCTGCGGTCAGCGGCATCATGCCCGTCTGAAATCCCGTCCGCGCGCAGGTGAGAGCGCCCTGGTGCCCAAACGCGATGTCCTCGTCGGTGACCGCTCCGCGCGCGGCCTCGACAGCGTTGTCCATGCGGGTTCGCGCGAGGTTTCCGTAACCAATCGTGAACACGCCGACGAACGTCGCGACGGTGGCGGCGATGCGCGAATGCTTCGACGGCATGAGCATCAGCACGAGCGTGAAGACGGACGTCACGAAGCCCGTCACGCCGAGGAGTGTGAGGGGGAAGGCCGCAATGGTGCAGGTCGGGATCTCGCTTGTCACCGGGCCCACCTACCAAGAGTCCCCGCTTCGGGCGACCTCATGTGCGACCTTCGTACAAGGCCTCGTAGCGATCGACGACGCGCTCAAAGTCAAAGTGCTCTCGGGCCCGCGCGCACGCCGCCGCTCCGAGGGCGCCGCGAAGGCTAGGCGAAATCCACAGTTCGAGAATCGCGCTTCGCAGCGACTCGGCGTCTGCGGGCGGCACGATACGCGCGTTATCGAGCGTGGCTTCGCGAATGCCTCCGACGTCCGCGGCCACCACCGGAAGCGACGTCGCCATGGCTTCCACGAGCGCGAGCGGAAGACCTTCGATGGCCGACGAAAGTGCGAAGACGTCGAGGGCGGCGAGAACCCGAGCCGTGTCGCGGCGAGCTCCGAGCACGTGCACGTTTGGCAGCTGGTCCCGTGCAATCAACTGCTCGAGGCGGGCGCGCTCGGGACCGTCGCCGCAATAGATGAGGTGTGCACCTTTCGTGAGAAGCGGAGCCATGGCTTCGAGCAAAAGTTCCGGGCACTTTTCGGGAACGAGGCGACCAAGCGTTCCGACGACGAAGGCTTCGTTCGCAATTCCAAGGTCAGCGCGCACCGCGACTCTCGCCTGCGGATCGGCTGCAAAATCCTTCGTCGGAACGCCATTCGAAATGGTGACGAGCTTCGATGGTGGCACCCCATCGGCCCGAGCGCGATCGGCTGTTTCGCCGGAGACCGCCACGAACGCATCGAGGCCGCGGCACAGGAGCGTGCGCAACGCCCCATGGCGCGGAGGCGCCTTCGCCCCGTGCTTCGTGTGGATGACGCGCGGCACCCCTGCGAGCTTCGCCGCGGGGACGCCATAAACGAGAGGCGAGTCGTTGTGCGTGTGGACCACGTCGGGCCTCGCACGACGCATCGCCCACGCAAGCCGAGCGATGAGAAGCGGGTCGCGACCGTGGCGTCGAGGCACCGGCATGAGCTCGCGCGCCGGCAAGCGATCTTCCAGTATTCCGCCTGGGATGAGGGGCACCACGACGATCTCGTGACCACGCGATCGAAACGCGTCGGCGAAGCGCACGATCAGCATCTCTTGCCCGCCGAGGGCGAGTGACTGAACGAGGTGAAGGATCTTCATGGTCTCCGCATCTCCGGCCCCTTGCGTCAGGGCCTCAAGGAGCCTACCGACAGGTCCGTGGCGGTCAATCAGAGGCCTGGCGAACGATCCTTACTCGAAACTCTTGGTCGCGAGCCCCTTGTGCTCGACGGTGCCATGGGGACGCAGATCTACGAGCGCGGCGTGCTCTACAGCGCGCTTTTCGAGGGTCTGAACGTCTCGCGCCCGGAACTCATCGCCGCCATCCATCGGGACTACGTGCTCGCCGGTGCGCAAATTCTCGAGACGAACACCTTCGGGGCCAACGCCCTTCGCCTTGAGCGTCACGGGGCGGTGCACCGCGTGAAGGAGCTCAATCGCGCGGGTGTTGCCGTCGCGCGCGAGGCGGCAGAAGGTCGCGCCTTCGTCATCGGGGCCATCGGTCCGAGCGGCTACTTCCTTGGTGATGCAGGCGCGGACGACTTGTCGAAAGTGGGCGACGCGCTCCGCGAACAGGCGGACGCGCTTTGCGAAGCGGGCATCGACGGGCTTGTCGTCGAGACGATGCGTCAGCCGGTCGAGCTTCGCGTGGGCATTGAAGCGGCGCTCGCGGCGTCGGGGCATAAGCTTCCCGTGCTCGCGGTCGTGACCCTCGACGAAGCGGGCCGAATGGCCGACGGAACGGACGCAGGGGAAATTGCACGACTTGCGCGCGAATGGGGTGCCTCGGCGGTAGGTGTAAACTGCAGCGATGGTCCCATGCACGTCCTCGAGGCCGTTCGGCGCATGACCGCGGCGGGGCTGCCGGTCATCGCGTACCCGAATGCAGGCCTCCCGCAGCGGGTCGATGAGCGTATGGTTTACGTGACGACGCCGGAATACTTTGGCGTGTATGCGCGTCGTATGTTTAAGGTAGGTGTCGCGGCCGTAGGCGGGTGTTGCGGTACCACGGCGGACCACATCAAACGCGTGGCCGCGGCGGCTCGCATGGCCAAGGCGACCGACGGCGACGAAGCGGTAGACGAGAGCGAAGCTCGGGGCGTCGCGTACGACGTCACCACCTCGGCGAGCGTGCGCCCGCCTCCCATCGCCGAGCGCAGCAAGCTCGGAGAAAAGCTGGGCAAGAAGTTCATCGTCAGCGTTGAAGTGAACCCGCCGGTGGGCGTCGATCTCGCGCGCACCATCGCTGCGGCCAAGGGGCTCGTGGCCGGCGGCGTCGACGTCGTGAACATCGCCGACGGCGCAAGGGCGCAGGCGCGCATGAGCAACCTCGCGATGGCGGTGCGTCTCGCGGAGTCGGGCGTTGAAGCCATCCTTCATGTGTGTGGTCGCGACCGAAACTTGCTCGCCCAAATCGCGCATCTCATCGGTGCGCACGCGCTCGGCATTCGCAACCTCGTGATCATCACCGGCGACCCGCCGAAGATGGGCGACTTTCCGGACTCGACCGCGGTCTACGACCTCGACTCGATTGGCCTTCTCAAGCTCGCCACGCGTCTGAACCACGGCATCGATCCCGCTGGAAAACCGCTGGGTTCTGGCACTGCCTTCGTGCTCGCAACGGGCGCGGAGCCTGCGGCCCTCGACTACGAGCGAGAGCTTCGTCGCTTGAAGGAAAAGAAGCTTGCGGGTGCGGAGTTCGTCATGACGCAGCCTGTGTATGATGCACACACTGTCGAGCGCTTTCTTGGAGACGCCGAGGCGATTGGCATCCCGGTGCTCCTTGGTCTCTTGCCGCTTGCGTCGTCGCGAAACGCCGAGTTCCTGCACAACGAAGTGCCGGGAATGCAGATTCCGGAACCCGTGCGGGAGCGCATGCGCAAGGCGGGAACCGGCGTCTCGGCGAGAAAAGAAGGCGTTGCGATCGCCAGGGAAATGCTTGCGCAATTTCACGGACGCATCGCGGGCGCGTACATCATGCCGCCCCTCGAACGCCATGAGCTCGCCCTCGAAGTCGTCGACGGCTACCTCGTCACACCATGAGGCGCAGCGCCCTCGCGCGGGCCTTCAGGTTCTGGCCGATGGCGACATCGGTCGCTCTCGTATTGGTTGCAGGATGCAAGCGTCACGTTGACCCGTCTCTCACGCGCTCCGGTGCGGCGACCGACGCCGTGACGCTCGACGCCGGTGACTCGGGCCCCGGCGCGCGGTGGAGCTGCGAGGCGAAGGCCCTTGCCGAGGCGCCGGTTCCGCACGAGATTTCCTTGGGAATATCCTCGTTGCCTGCCGATGAAGAAGCCCTCACTCTCACGTTTCAAGCGGGCGAAGGGCGCGCGCGCACGCATCGGTCGCTCGTGCTTGCACGGTCCGCATCGGCCCCCTTCGAAGGCCCTCTCGTCGACGGAGACGCTCCGCCCTGGGTCTCGGTCGGCGCAACCGATCGACCGCGATTTGTGCGGCTTGTGCTTGGCGGGTCTCCGCGCTGGGTTCTCTCCGCGGCGGAGCGCACCGAGGCGGAGTCGCCGCTCGTCCTGGGCGATGAGCTTGCGCTCGATGCGCTCGCGCTCGCAGACGGTCGCGTTGTCGTGGCCGCAACCGACGCGCGTGGCGTTGTCCTCCGAGTCGTGACGGCGTCAGCAAAAAATCAAGAAGTCGTCCTCGCGGACGCGTCGTCACCCACGCTGCTCCTCGGGCCAAACGGCGCGCTCGCGGTTGCGGTGCGCGTGGAAGGTGACCTTCCGAAAGCCGACGTGAAGCGAGACGTTCCGGTTGCGGCGCTCGAAGGGTCCGGAGAAGAGCGCGGCGCGGCGAGTCTCGTGGTGTTCGACGCGGCCGGGGCGCGCTTGGGGGCCTTTCCGCTCGCGACCGGCGCCGAATGGATCGGACCTACGCTGGCGCGTCGTGCGCTGCTCGTGATGTCGCGGCGGGTCATCCGTGGCGGGACGATCGCCGCGGTCGAAGCGGTGATGGCCGCCGGAAAAAAAGTCGCGGTCGCCGAGGTGCCCGTTCGTCGGGGAAGCAGGGTTTTCCCTGTTGAAGACCTCGCCGTTGCGACAGGCGTTGGGTCCGACGTGCTCGAACTGGTGGACTGTCGCCTCGCGGTCCTTGGGCCTCGCGCGGGGTCGTTGCCGCTCGGAAGTGTCGAGGCGGTGATCGGAGCGCGAGTCGCGGGGCCGGTTCTTGATGTCTGGTTCACGCGCGACGACGAGACCGGAAGTTCCGCGCGCCGACACCGATGCACGTGGGCTGTGCCCCGCGAGTGACCGCGAGGTTCTCGCGATGCGGAAGAGGCCCTTTCGTGGGCGATTGGAGCGTCTCGTCGCGTTCGCCGGCTCGCGTGTGTGTGCCTGGAGTTCTGCGGGCCTCGACGTCAGGGGTTGCGCGGCGAGGAAGCCTCGGACGCGCGTCATTCGCGTGTGTGCGCCGCCCTTATTCCCGAGGCATGGGCACGGAGTGCTTCCGCCAATGGCCCGTCTTCGCTAACGTGCGCCGCTGGTGGTTGCCGGTCACGCTCGATCTCTTGCGTGCACGTCGCCCACGGCGCACCGGGCCCATAGCTCAATTGGTCAGAGCCCCCGGCTCATAACCGGGTTCGTCCTGGTTCGAATCCAGGTGGGCCTACTTCACGAAAGATAACGGCCATGAGTGCTTCCGCATCGATTGCCCTCCTCGAGGCGCTTGCGGCCCTAGACGAGTCCATAGCTTCCCTCACCACGACACTCGCGCAGTCCGAAGGGCGCCTTCAAAAGATTGCAGCGGAGCGAGCCACGCTCGTGGTGGCGCACCAGGTCCTCGAGACGAGGCAGCACGACGAAGAAGTCAAGAAGCGCGCCCTCGAAGACGAGGTGCGAAACCTTGGACGACAGAGCGAGCAAGCGCGCGACCGTCAGTTTCGTGTTCACAAGCTCGTCGACGTGCAGACGGTCGAACGCGAGCGTGAGGAGCTTCAGCGGCTTTCGCGCGACAAGCGAACCGAGGTCGAGCATCAAGATGCACTCCTCACGAGTTTGCGCGCAGAGACCGAAGCGCTGAACGTTCGCGAGAAGGCTCTCGATAAGGAAATCAGCGGCGACGGCGACCGTTACGCGAGCACGGCCGGTGAGGCGCAAGGCGCGCGCGACGGAAAAATTGCCGAGCGTCGCGCGATCGAAACGCAGCTCGCACCACCGCTTCTTCGCAAGTACGATCAGGTGCGCGAGCGCCGCGGCACCGCCCTCGCGAAGGCGTTCGGCGGCCGATGCAATTCCTGTCAGATGGCGTTGCCTCCGACCTTCTTCCAGAAGCTTCGACGCGACGCGATCATCGATCAATGCCCGTCTTGCCAGCGTCTCATCTACGCCGCGAACCCCTGACATTTCCATGAAGAGCTGCCCTACCTGCCAGCGGGTCTTTCCCGACAACTCCGGCTTCTGCCCTTTCGACGGGGCGAAGCTCACGTCGGCGAGCTTGGTGCCTCCGGCGCCGCAGAACAGCGACCCACTCATCGGGCGCACGTTGGGCGGACATCACGAGGTTCGCCGGCTCGTCGCCGACGGCGGCATGGGGCGGGTCTACCAGGGCATCGATCGAAAGCGGAACGAGCGCGTCGCGATCAAGGTCCTTCATCCGAACGTCGCGAAGGACGAAGTGGCTCGCGCACGCTTTCAGCGCGAGTTCGAAATCAGCGCGTCGCTTCCGCACGATCACATCATCGCGGTCTACGACTTTCAGCACGACGAAACCGTTGGAAGCTGGTTTCTCTCGATGGAATTCCTCGAGGGCGAGGAGCTCCGGACTCACCTCGAACGCGACACGACGATGTCGCCTGCGCGTCTCGTGCGCATGTTTTCGCAAATGGCGATCGGCCTCGACGAGGCCCATCGACGCAGCTTCGTTCACCGTGACCTGAAGCCAGAGAACATCTTTCTCTGCGGCACGCGCGACGGCGACCTCGTGAAGGTTCTCGACTTCGGCTCGGTTCGTGTGAACAAGGGCGACGTCAAGAAGCTCACGGCCATGGGAACGACCATCGGCACGGCATTTTACATGGCGCCCGAGCAAGCGAGCGGCTCGCAGACCCTCGACGGTCGCGCAGACGTGTTCGCGTGCGGAGCCATTGCGTGCGAGTGCCTCACGGGCAAGCGTCCCTTCGACGGTCCGAACGGGCCGCAAGTTCTCATGGCGATTCTCATGAACGAACCGCGTCTCCCGAGCCAAGTGCTCGCGGGAACCGGCGTGGAGATTCCGCCGGGCGTCGACGACGCGATCGAACATGCCCTCGCCAAGAAGCCCGACATCCGCACCGCAACGGTCGGCGCGTTCGCGACGGAACTCGGCCGCGGTTTCGGCCTCGAGGGCGACTCGCTCATGTGGGCAAAAACGCCCATCGCCGACCTCGAAGCGCGCATCACGGCGGCCCATGCTCAGGCCATGGTTGCCGCTCCGGCACCCGTCTCTCTTGGCGCGAACATGGACGCGGCTTTCCGTTCCGGTCCGGCGGCAGGCGAGGTCGACGCCCCTCCGCAGCGCATCGCGTGGCCCACAGACGACGCGCCAAAGGCTGCATCGTCGCGTCCCGCGTGGGTCGTTCCGGTGATCGTCGGCGCATGCCTTCTCGCGATTGCGGTCGCGGGCGTTCTGCTTTCGCGCTGACGAGCGGCGTTACAGCTTCATGCGCTCCCGGGTGCTTGCACTGAAGTCCTCCGCGCGAGTGACCTTCGGTGCCTTGTGTCTCGCGCGGAGCGGCTTACACACGGCACCATGCGTCGCGCTGCTTCTTTCCTCTCGCCTTTCGTCATCACTGTTTTGGCCGCGTGCGGGGCACGCACGGACCTCGTCGACCCTGCCTCCGATGCGCTGACGCTCGCGGACAGTGGCGCGCTTGCGGACGGTGCTGTGGCGACGGACGGGGGCGTGCAAGCGGATGCGGCCCTCGAGCTCGACGGAAGTGTCGATGCCGTCGACGGGTCGGTGCCTCCCGTTGATGCAGGCGCTCCGCCGTCCGATGGTGGACGAGACGGTGGCCGTGATGGTGGACGCCGCGATTCCGGCACGACGCCGACGCCCGACGCAGGAAGCAGCCTCGCCACGTGCAGCGCGTGTGCGTTTCAGTCGTGCCCGCAGCAAGCGGGAACGTGCTTCTCGAGCGTCTCGTGCATGCAGGGGCTCTCGTGTGCGGCGCAGTGTTTCGCCGGCGGCGCCGGTGGAGGCGGCTTCGCGTGCGTCCAGGCGTGCAACATCCCTCCGTCGGAATTCCAGACCATCGCCGGGCTGCTTCAGTGCCTCGGCCAAAACTGCCAAAGCGCGTGCGCGAGCCTCGCGGGCGGCTGACACGCGGCCTTCGTGCGACGGCGTGAGTAAATCCCCGTCGAATCCTTCGTGCGGCGATTGAACCGGATCGATGCGATGGCTATGCCTCTTCGGCCATGGCGTCGCTCGAGCTCCGATTTCGCGCAGGGACGCTTGAGCTTCGCGGTCTCGACGAGACGGCCGAAGCCCCGACCACGATGTGGGCATGGGACAAGCGCTCCGCATGTTGGCGCGCGCCGGCGCTTGCGTACGCCGCGACGATTCTCGCCTTGCGCGATAAGGGGCTTGAGCTTGACGACCTCGCACGAGCCTACGAGGTCACGGCGTTCGCAGAAGCGGTGCGTCGGGAGCCGCGGCCGTACCAAACCGAGGCGTTTGTTGCGTGGAAAAAAGCAGGACGTCGTGCGGTCGTGGTCTTGCCAACGGGGGCAGGGAAGACGCACCTCGCGGTCATGGCGATCGCCGATGCGCGACGCTCGACGCTCGTGCTCGTGCCCACGCTCGATCTCTTGCGTCAGTGGCGCGGCTTACTGTCGGCTAGTTTTCGTATTCCCATAGGTGCGCTCGGCGGTGGAGAGCATCACGTCGAGGCCATCACCGTGTCGACCTACGACTCGGCGTACGCCCATATGGAGCACCTGGGTGCTCGCTTCGGCTTCCTCGTTTTCGATGAGGCTCACCACTTGCCAAGCGAGTCGTATGCGCTTGCGGCGAAGCAAAGTCTTGCGCCGTTTCGCCTCGGTCTGAGTGCGACACCCGAGCGTTCCGACGGGCGTGAATCCGACTACCCCGCGCTCATTGGTGCGATTGCGTACCGCCGCGACATCGTCGAGCTGAGCGGTGAATTTCTGTCGGACTACGAGGTCGAGCGCATCGAGGTCGACCTGACGCCGGACGAGCGCGCCCGTTACGATGAGGAGCGAGCGCTCTTTCGCGACTTTCTCTCGGACGAGCGAATTCCCATCGGAGGCCCGGATGGGTGGGCGCGCTTTCTCCAGGCCGTTTCCAGGTCGACGCGAGGGCGACGAGCCTTTGATGCGTACCTCGTAAGCCGTCAAATAGCCTTTGCCGCCTCGGCGAAGCTCGAGTTTCTCGAACACCTTCTCGACCGCCATCGTCACGACAGGGCGATCGTCTTTTCGCAAGATGCGGCGACGACGTACGGCGTCTCCCGTCGCTTTCTGATTCCGGCCATCACGCACGAGACGAAGCAAGCGGAGCGCGCGCACATTCTCGACGGGCTCGCGTCGGGAACCTTCACCGCCGTCGCCACGGCGAAGGTGTTGAACGAAGGCGTTGATGTGCCCGATGCAAACGTGGCCATCGTGCTGTCGGGGAGCGGCTCGGTCCGCGAACACGTTCAGCGTCTCGGGCGGGTGCTTCGCAAGAAAGACGGAAAGCGCGCCGTGCTCTACGAGCTGGTGACCGCGGGCACTGCCGAAACCAAGACGAGCGAGCGGCGCCGGGAGCACAGTGCTTACCGCTGACCTCGTGCGCTTGCGCAAGAAGGGCGACCATCACGTCCTTGAGGGCCTCGGCGACGAGACCCGGCGTGCGCTCCTTGAGATGGCGGCGCGCATCGTCGACGTGGGCCTCGCAAGCGTCGGGCGGACCCGCGGCGAGCTCGAACTGCTTCGCGCGGCAGAAGGTGAATCCCAGCGCGAAAAGCTCTTCGCCAAGGGCCTCGCGGTGGTCTTCGACGACGCCAGTACGTTCGAAGGTGGAGGCGGAGAGGCGACGGTCGGCCGAAGGCTTGCTCTCTTTGAATACGCGGCACGACGCCGAAAAGAAGACGCCGCTGGCGACGTGTTCGAGCGGACGGAGGTCCTCGAGTCGTTCGCGCGCGCACAAGGCCTCGATGCGGAATCGGTCGATCGGGATCTCTATGCGGATCGCAAGCGAGAGGAGCGTCTCATCGCCGCGGGCTTCTCGACGGGCGAGGCCCTTGTGGCGCGGTGGGAGCTTGGTCGGGTGCAGGCGTTTCTCTTGCGATCGACGGCCATCACGATCGAGCTTGGACACCCTGAGCCGAACGCGCTTCGCAAGTTGCTGCGGGCCCTCAAATTTCAGCAGTTGCTTCACGTCGTCGAAGTCAACGCGGGCGCGGGGGCGGTTATCCGAATCGATGGTGCGTCGAGTCTCTTCGACCCGACGACGAAGTACGGCCTTCGGTATGCGCTCCTCGTTCCCGCGATGATCGTTGCGGGTGCCACGCGTATCGTTGCAGACCTCAAGCTTCGCCCGAAGCGCAGTTTCCTCGTCGACGACGTGACGTTGCGTGAGCTCTCGGACGAAGCGACGCGACTCACTGGCGAGGTTCCTGCTCGCGCAGAGGTCGACGACTTGCTCGAACGTTTTCCGGCGTTGGCCTCGCGATGGACCGCCGCAAGGTCCACGCGCCTCATCGACCTTGTCGGCGTGACGGTGTGCGTTCCCGACCTGGAATTCGTGCGCGATGACGGACTTCGCATCGCGTTTGAGCTTCTCGGATATTGGAACCGAAGCGCGGCGTGGGCGCGGGTCGAGGCCGTCGAGAAAGGTCTCTCGGAGCCGGTGCTCTTCGCCGTGAGCGAGCGACTGCGCGTGAGCCGGGAGGCGCTTCCGAAAGAGGCTCCGTCGGCGCTCTACGTCTTCAAGGGCACGCTTCGGCCGAAGCTCGTGCTCGATCATCTCGAGCGCTTGGCGGAAGTCTGCGACGCACGTGAGCGTGTGACCATCCAAACGCCGAAAGCCCGTGCTTCCCGAAAACGCCCATGATGCTTGTGATGCGCCTCGTGTTCTTCGTCGTGACGATGATCGGTACCTCGTACGGCCTCCATCGCTACCTGTGGGTGCGCTTGGCTCGGGACCCGGGCTGGTCGTCCTTCGCGCAGCGCGGCGTGGCCGTTGTGCTCGTGATGCTGCTCACGTCGATCGTCGGAACCATGATTCTCGTGAGGAGTGCGGCGCGAGAAACGGTGCGGCCCCTGGCGTGGGTCGCGTTCACGTGGATGGGCGTCGCGTTTTTCTTGGTGGCGTCGTTCGCCTTCGCGGACCTGCTTCGCCTTGCGCTGCCCGCGCCCGTTGACGAAGAGCGCCGTCTGCTTTTGGCGCGCGTGGTCTCAGGCGTCGCGGCGTTCGCGGCGATGGCGGCGGCTGTGAAGGGAGCCGCCAACGTGCGTGCGGCCGTGCGTGTCGTCGAGGTCCCGGTCGTTCTCCCGCGGTTGCGTGGCGGGCGTTCGTGGCGCGTGGTGCAGATTACAGATGTGCACGTGGGCCCCACCATCGGCCGTGAATTCCTCGCGGGCGTGGTCGATCGGGTGAACGCGCAAGCTCCCGATGTCGTGGTCATCACCGGCGACCTCGTCGACGGATCGGTCGCGAGCCTCGCCGAACACGTGGCCCCCCTCGGGCGCATCGTGGCGCGCCACGGCGTCTACTTCATCACGGGAAACCACGAGTACTACTCAGGCGCGGTCGAGTGGTGCGAGCATCTGGCGACGCTCGGTATCCGTGTATTGCGCAACGAGTCGGTTCCCATCGGCGACGACGATGGCTTCACGCTCGCGGGCGTCGATGATTGGACAGCTCACCAGTTCGAGCGCGTCGCCCCCGGACACAAGCACGACATGGATGCCGCCTTGCGCGACGCTCATCCCGAACGCCCTGTGGTCCTCCTCGCGCACCAGCCCAAGAGCATCCGCGAGGCCCAAGCGAGGGGCGTTGATTTGCAGCTTTCCGGCCACACGCATGGCGGCCAGATCTTCCCGTTCATGTACCTGGTGAGTCTTCAGCAGCCTTACGTGGCGGGGCTCGAACGCGTGAACGAGCGCACGCAGATCTACGTGAGCCGAGGCACCGGTTACTGGGGCCCGCCGATGCGCCTCGGGGCCCCCGCGGAGATCGCGCTGATTCATCTGCGCTCGGCCTAGTTCCAGCGTGAAGCGATTCTGCCGTGGTCGAGCAACGCTGCGGCGGCCGCGGACACGTTTGGCTTGCGTAGAGCCTGGTCCCCGCGTCATCGTGTCGACACTCCCATGCGCTTTGCCTCGAGCCTTCGTTACCCGCTCTCCGTTCTCACTCTTGGTCTCGTTGCTGCCGCGTGTGCAGGGAGCAGCCCGAGCACCTTCAACTCCGCGTCGGGCGTGGACGCAGGTGCGTCGACGGGCGGCGGTGGTGGCGGTGGTGGCGGCGGCTCGGACGACCCTGTCGTTGTCGGTCCGACAGAAGAAGAAGACGCGGGTCGGCTTTCGGCCGATGCGGGTTGCGCGGGCGTGAAGTCCGAAGCGAAGCGGTCGCCCGTTTACATGCTCGTGGTGCTCGACGGCTCCGGGTCCATGTCCTCGGACAGCAAGTGGACCGCTTCGCGCACGGCCCTTATGAATTTCTTCACGCAGGTGCAGGCGTCGAACGACGACAGCTTCGGCCTCGGCATGACCGTGTTTTCGGATTCGCGCGAGTCGAGCTTCGGCGGCCGTCGCGTCATTCAAGTCCCCGTCCGCTTCGTCGACGCGGCGCAGTCGTCCTCGCTGTCGGCTCGTCTCACGGGTTCGAGCCCAAGTGGCGGCACGCCAACGTTCGAGACGATGAGCGCGGCTTACCCAAACATGGCGGCGTATGCTCCAGCGGCTCCTCTCCAGAACGGCGGCAAAAAAGTCATCGTTCTCATCAGCGACGGCGTTCCAAACGGCGGCTCGTCGGAGCAGTCGCAAGTCGTGAACCTCGCGCGCCAACAGGCGAACATTCAACCCGCGGACTTGGCCATCACGACGTTCTCCGTTGGCGTGGGACCGCTCGGCGGCAGCACGTCCGGGTACGACCCCAAGTTCATGGCCCAGGTGGCCGTCGCGGGGGGCACGGCGCGCGCGAACTGCGACGTGAACAACGTCTCGGACCCGACGCGCATGTGCCACTTTCAGCTCACGCCGGGCGGCAGTGCGCAGCAGCTCGCGAGCGACTTCCTCGCCGCCATCAACGCGATTCGCGGCATGGCAGCGTCATGCGAATACGGCTTCACGGTGCCCGCGGGCCAGACCGTGGATCCCAACCTCGTGAGCGTGACCTTCACGGAGAACGGCACCGCCACCGAGGTGCCGAAGAACGTGACGAGCGGCTGGGAATACGACAACCCGTCGAACCCAACGAAGGTCATCCTCACGGGCGGCTGGTGTGACCGCGTGAAAGCAGCGTCTGCGGGCAAGGTCGAGATCGTCCTCGGCTGCGCGCCGAAGGTAAACTGACAAGGCCCGAAGCGACCTGTGGCGGCGCCTTACGAACGGTCGCCAACCACGGCTGCACGCGGAACGCGTCGATCAAAGTGCGCGCGAGGGTCTCCGCTCTCGCCCGCCATCGCGGCCTCGGCCACGTTCACCATCTCGCGAGCGCTCACGTAGTGAAGGCGGAGTCCACGCTCCTTGCACTCTGCAAGCATCTCTTCGTGGAAGCGCCGAGTCGGTTCGCCGAGCATCGCGAACGCGTTCTTCTCCGGTGACCCGTGCGTGTGGACCTTGATGAAGGACCACTCGGGCCGCCCTGCCACGTGCACGTGCTGCGCAAGCCAAGAGCGAAAGCGCGTGAGCGTTGGGGGATCGTTTCCCTGCAAATCGCCGTTCTCGATGCGCACGCGCAGGGAGCCTTGCCGTCTCGCGAGCGCGAGAGGACCTTGGACGAAGAGCAACTCTTCGCGGCGCCGGGTGCCAACGCGAACAGGTTCGGCACGCTCGTACGAACGCCTGCGACGGAGGTCTCCGGTGGGTTGGGCGATGACGTTGACGAGGCCTGGTTGGCTCTCGTCCGGCGCGCTCGGAAAGGTGAAGTCGGCGTAACACCCGAGGTCCCAGAGCAGCGGCAACTCGTCATCGACGCCGCAATGACGTCCGTCGGCGCGTGCGTTTGCGAGGCACCAATTTCCGTGGATGAAGCACCAACGCGGCTTGCCATCGACGATCGGCAAGAGCCCATGACGTCCGAAGTTTTCCAGCGTTTCCTCGAACATCGCCCGGAGCGTCGTCGCCGTGTCGTTCTCGTGGTGCAAGTGCACTTCGAATTCGCCATGGCCCGTGCGAGCCAGCTCCGCGAGCCCTTCGACGAGGTCCGGGTCGTAGTGATCCCCGGGGTAAAAAAACGTGTGCCGTGGTCCGCGCCCGCCTGCGTCTTCGAGACCTCGGACGAGTTTCGGGTAGCCGGTGCGCCAGCGCTCGACGCGTTCGAGGGCGCGCTCGCGAGGCTCTCCACCCCACAGCGGCTCGTGGTGATCGCAAAGGCAAAAGAGCACGTCCGTGATCGACTCGGCATCCCGCGCCCTTCGCGAGAGCCTGTCGCGAGCCCATGCGCCGACCCAGCGGTGCAGCTGCTTTTCCTCGAGCTTTCGCGCGAGCGAGGCCATCACGCGCGGTGCTCGCTCGCCGGGACGTCCCAGAGGATGACGTCGGCGGGTTTGTGCTCGCCGAGCTGCTGCATCGTTGCGAGAAGATCGGCGCCGCGTGTGGTGCCGCTGCGTGCCACGACGAGGAGTGCGTCGACGCCTTGTGCGAGCACGTTCGCATCGCCCGAGCCGATCACCGCGTGGCCGTCGATGACCACGTAGTCGTACGCGGGCGCGAGGAAGAAGAGCGCCTGGAGAAAGTGCGTGCTGTAGAGCGCTTGCGCGTAGCCGATGCCGGGCTCTTCGAGGAGCGCGTGCAGGCTCGGGCCCAGCGCGAGTTCGACCCATGGGTCGTTTCGGTTCTGCATGCGGCGCGCGAGTTGCACGGAAAAACCCTGGTGAGTGGGAACCGTGACGCCGAGAAGATTCGCGAGCGACGGCGCGTGGAAGTTCGCCTCGACGAGCAGAACCTTCGCACGCTGCGCTTCGGAAAGTGCGAGCGCCAATTGTGCCGCGAACACGCTCTTTCCCTCGCCGGGACGCGCGCTCACGATGCCAATGAGTTTTTGACCGAGGGGCTGACGCAGCTCAAGGCGCTGGCGCACAAGCCGCAGCGCGCTGGCCGTTTCTTGGGGGCCGCCGGGGAGCATCGCGAGCAAGTCGGGGGAAGGCGGGCGCGCGTCGACGCGGATGGTTCGGACCGGTGAGTCGGCCTGGGCTTCCATTGCGACGCTTCGCGCGTGCACAATCACGGTGGTGGAATCGTCATCCACGGCGACCTCGCGGGGCTGAAGAAATGCGCGGAACGACGCCGAGCGGAGGCCGCAGCCCCAGTTGGCGCAGGTCTCCCGGATCGTGAACTCGGTCGTCGAGCAGGACGCGCGCGACGGCGTATCCAAGAGCAAGAATCAACGTCACAAAACCGCCCGCAAACGCCACCTTGGACCGGCCGCCCTTGTAGGGTTTCGACGCCAGGTTCGCGGGGTCCAGAATGGCCATCGACTCGTTGGCCGTCGCGCGCGCTGCGGACAGTTCGAGGTTCGCCTTCTCGAGAGACTCACGCCGTTGCGTGTAGAGTTCACGCGCATCGCGCACGCCTCGCAGGCGTCGTTCGAATTCGAGGCGCACTTCGGCCTCGCCCGAGGGAGAAAGGGCCGGGGGCGCGGGGGGCGTTCGGGGCTGGGTACGCGTTCGCGTGACCGAAGGAGCTGACGATTTGCTGGTCGCCGTCGACGGGGCCGTCGCTTGCGCTTCGGCTTTCGCCCGATCGAGACGTCCCGACGCGGTCTCGAGCGCGCGCTGTGCGACGCCAAGGTCGCTTCGTGCCGCGCTCACGTCCGGGTGTTGCTCTGTGTAGTTTGCAAGCTTGTCCTGCAACTCTTGCTGCGCATGAGCGACGCGCGCGGCGGCGTCATCGCGTGCTGCGGTGAGCTGGGCGAGGACCGCTCCAACCGAGTTTGGGAGTGCGTTCTCGGGCGAGGCCCCCGTTGCCGCAGAACCGCTTCGCATGCTGACGGACTTGGTTACGGTCGCTTGTTGCGCGGCGACGAGCAGATCCGCAGAGCCAGGAAGAGAACCTCTCACCGCTGCCGCCATGACGGGGTGCTCGCCCGCGAACGTCGACAGCGCTTTTTCGGCGTCGTCCATCCGCGATTCCGCTTGTTCTTGTTCGCGCGCGACGAACTCCGCCTTCTGCTTGGCCTGGAGAACCTTCTGGCTCTCGAACTCGCTGATCATGTCCTCGGCGAGGCGCTGGGTGACTTGCTGCGCGGTTTCCGCGGATTCCGATTCGAACGACAGAAAGAAGGTCTCGCTGTCGCGCCCGCGAACCTCGATGTGCTCGCGCGCTTCGTCGACCGCCTCGCCCATGCCGCGGCCATCGACGATGCGCGGGTACAACGCGAAGTCGCGAACGATGCTCTCGAGACGTGCCCGTGTCGTGAGCACCTGCCTCAAGCGAGGCGCGAGGCGCATGACGCGATCGACGCCGGACTCGTCTGACTCGCCCTTGCCGAGGCGGTAGCTGACGCTGCATTCGCTGCGAAAAATCAGCTTTTGCTGAAGCGCGAGTCCGACGGATGCCGCGCACCCCAGCACCATAATCGCGGCGGCAGGCTTCCAGTGCCCGAGCGAACGACGTGCGAGCGTCTTCAGGCGCGCCATCTGCTCGCGAGGCGTGGGCTCCTCGGGCGGAGGGGCTCCGTACGAGGCGAAGTGCGGCGTCGAGGCGAAACCCGCTGGGGGCATCGACCCGTGGCCCGGAGGCAAGGAGAGTGACGGCGGGCGTGTACTATGCATACAATTCCCCCTTCGCCTGAGCTCGTGACGTCGCGTTTGCGGGACGGTTCGCCGTCGCCACGCCTTCCACTATCCGCGCAGCCCGGCCAGACGCTCGAGGCCCTCGAGTCGCTGAAACAGGAAGCGTTCTGCGGGGCCGAACGAACTGACGCGCTCGCGCAAGCGTCCGACGTAGTCGCGGAGTTGTTGCGTTTGCACCGCGTTGACTTTGCGGAGGGCGATGTAGAGTTCGTCGATGACTGGTGCGGGGCATGGCCTCGCCTCACGGAAGTACAGCTCGACCACGTAGTCGACCCACGCGCCCTTGCCGGTGGCGCTCGCGAGGCGGGCGGCGAGGCGTGCGGCCAAGTCGACCACCTCGCTTCCCACGTGTTGGCCGGAGCGCACTTGCTCAAGCACGTCGTGGAGCGATGCCGAGATGATGCGTTCGGCCTCCTCGACGCGGTTCATGCTGAGGGATTTTTCAGCCACGGACGCGATGACCGACAAGCCACCGACGGGGCGTCGCGGGCCTTGCAGCGTGTCTTCGCGGGGGTTCACCGAGTTCATCGCCGGCGGCGCTGTGGCGAAGTGCGAAGCCGTGGCTGTGCCGGGCGCAAGCGCTTGCTTCGGGATCTTCGAGATCGACAGTCGCGCGAGGCGTGCGGTCGAGGTCATGCCGGGCTGCTCTTCGCTCTTCGACTCGAGCAACGTCATCTCTTGCGCGCCGATCAGAATTCGATCGCCGACGTTCAACGTGTGGCGGCCGTTGATTCGCTGACCGTTGACGAGGACGCCGTTCCGACTGCCGAGATCCTCGGTGGACACGTCGGACGAGGTGACGATGAGAAGGGCATGACGTCGCGACACAAGTGGGTCGTCGAGCGAAAGCTGGCACGATGGACTGCGACCGATGAGGAACTCGCCCTCACCCATCTCGAAATCGTGTTGAAGATACCGGAGTCGAAAACGCATAGGGGTCGTGCCACACGCTCGAAGAGAACGCTCCTCCACGATATCGAAGCGAGGGCCCTCGAAGCAAGCGACCGCGAGGGCGCAGGCGACTTTCGTTGAATCTCGCGAGGCGACGGCGTAGTCTCCGCTCCAATGTCGCAGGCGTTTGTCACCGAAATCGAGCGGATTTGCGCGGAAGTGCTGAGCCCACTCGTCGAAGGCGACGGAGGAGAGCTCTGGCTCGTTTCCGTCTCGACGACCGCGATTCACCTGCACTTGTCGGGAATGTGCTCCGGCTGCCCCGGCGCGACGCTGACCCACGACCACTTCGTCGTTCCTGCGTTTCGGGTCTTCGCGCCAACGACGCCTGTCCGCACGACCACGGGCGCCCTCATTCCGGGCGGTGCGCGCCGCATGCGTGTCGGCTCCGCGCGAGCCTGACGAAGCACCTCGACGCACACGCGTGTCATACCGCGTATGCGCTTCGGACACCGTGAAGGTGCTTTTTCGCGGGCGCTCGCACCAGCGGGTTTTGCGCCGTTCGCGCATGGCGCGTCGCAACCACGTTAACGTAAGACGAAGGTCTTGCGCGCGGCGTACGTAAACGCGTTTACGTCAGGCGTGAATCAAACATCGCGCCGCGTGACGGCGTGGGCGCTAAACGAAGACCGCCGCGATATTTTCAGAGTTGCGGAGAACGCTGCCTCGCGCCGTGAGGACTTCGCAGCCCCTCTTCGTAACGAGCACCGTGTGTTCGAATTGCGCCGAGAGTCCACGGTCGGCGGTGCGCACCGTCCACTTGTCCGCCGGATCGATCTCCACGGCGTAGGTGCCTTGGTTCACCATGGGCTCGATGGTGAAGATCATTCCCGCGCGAAGGCGCTCGCCGGTTCCGCGCTTGCCGTAGTGCTTCACTTGCGGGTCGGTGTGGAACTTGCGGCCGATGCCGTGACCAACGAAGTCACGCACCACGCTGAAGCCTTCGCCCTCGACGTACTGCTGAATCGCAGCCCCGATGTCACCGAGCGTCGCGCCTTCGTGGACCGCTTCGATGCCGAGCGCGAGCGAACGTCGGGCGCATTCGGTCACCTTGCGCGCCGTCGTCGAGGGGTTGCCTACGTAGAACGTCGCCGACGTGTCGCCGTGAAACCCCTTGTAGATGGTCGTCACGTCGATGTTGATGATGTCGCCGTCTTTGACGACGTCCGCGTTCGGAATGCCGTGGCAAACGATCTCGTTGACCGACGTACAAACGCTCTTTGGAAAGCCTCGGTAGTTGAGCGGAGCTGGCCACCCGCCGCGCTTGACGGTGTCGTCGTGCACGAAGCGGTTGATGTCGTCCGTCGTCATGCCGGGCTGCAAAAACTCGCCGACGGCCAGGAGCGTTTCCGCAGCCTTTGCACACGCCAGGCGCATGCTTTCGATTTCTTTCGGCGAGCTGATGGAGGAACGGGTCACGTGAGCCTTTGCGGTAGACGGCGCGGCTAGTCGCCGCACGCGGGAGTGTCGACAGAAAGCACCGTCATTGTCGGTGATGAAAAGTCGTAAGCGGCTCGCTACTGAGCCGAACGTTCGAGCATTTCTCGGGCTTCGGCCGTGTCGGCGACCGTGTGAACGTGCCAGCGAAAGCGATCGTTCGGGCGCGTGTAGCGTCTGGCGAACACCAAAAGATGGGCGCGCTCGAAGCTCGAACGGAAGTTTCCGACGAGCAGTGCCGTGGGAGAACCCGCGGGAGCCTCGACCTCAAGCACCGCCGGGACGAGCGATCCGCCACGAATGACGTCGGTGGACGTGAGCTCCACGAGCCACCCGCCCGCCACGCCGTCCGCGGCAATGGGCAGAAGACCGGTGACTTGCGCGCGGTAGATGACCTCCGCAAGGCGTGCACGCGGAGCGAAGGTCCCGTCGCTGCGGTCTTCGTAAGACCCAAGCGTAATGCCTACCGCGGGCGGCTCAAGGGCGTCGTCAAAGAGGCGTTCGACCTCTTTTGCGTTCACCGCGCTCTCGGCTGGGTCGAGCCCTCCGCAGGCGCTCAGAGCGATCGCCAGAAATGCTGCTGCTTTCCGTCGCATGAAAGGGTGAGTAGCGTTAGACGCACCGGAAGGCCAGAGGCCGCTAGCCCGATCGGACACCATGCCACGTCACGCCCTCGCTCTCTCGCTCATCATCTCGCTCACGCTCCACTCCGGCGCCTTTGCCGCCGACAAGCGAAGCGCAAAAAAGCCCGCTGAGGTCGTTCAGTCGGAAAACCCGCAGGCGGTCGAATCGGTGAACGCTCTGCTCCAGAAGTGGCGCTGCGGCGACACCGACGCGGCGAAGTGCCCGATCAAGACGAACGTCTCGGTCGCGCTCGAGGGGTTTCGCTGGGGAGCGACGAAGCGTGAGGTGCTTGAGGTCTACACGCGTGCCGGTGGTCTCATCGAGCAGCGTTTTGATCCGGAATTGCGCAAGGTTTCGCCGGGTTCGAAGATGCAGGCCATCGAGGCCGAGCGCGAAAACGAGCGGGTGCTTTCGGGCCAGCTCTTCACGGAGTTTGACGACAAGCACACGGGCTACGACGCGACCTTCCTGTGGAAGAGCCGCGAGTACACATACGCGAACGGCGAGTCGCTTCTGCAGGTCCAGTCGGGCGTCGGCGTTGGCGCAATCGATCCGCGCATCAAGCGCTTCTTCTTCTTCTTCGGCGGCGTTGGCGACTCGCAGGCGCTTTGGAAGATCTACGAAGAGCTTCCCCTCGGTGCCTCGTCGCCCTTCGGGAAAGACTTTCAAGACGCCTTGAACCGCGTCGCGTCGACCTTCGGCGCCATGGGTCGTGTGCGCACGGCGGGTCAAGGCGACGGCGTTGTTTCCACGCAAATTGACTGGCAAGACGACATCGTACGCGTGAGGCTCGTGGAGCGTCCGGACACGCCGAACGTCGTTGGTTTCGTCGTCGAAGAGCGCCGCATCTACGACAACGTTGCGGCCCGACGCACGCACAAGGTCGAAGACCCGTTCAGCCTCGACCCCGCAGTCGCGGGCGCCACGAGCGGCGGAATCTCGGACCCGACGGCGGGAAACGCGGGCTCGGCACCTCGGCCCGAGAAGCCCAAGAAGAAGTCAGCCAAGGGCCACTGAGCGTTTCGGAGCCATGATGAGCCTTTCGGAAGACGACGCGAAGCGCATCGCCCCGTATGTGTCGAACCTCGACCGTGATGTGTTCGCCCTCGCGGGATTGCCCGAAGAGGTTGTTGCTGTACTGTTTGCGTATTACTCACGCTCTCGCGAGGATTTGCGCACGAATCTCGCAAAGCTGCTCACGGAGGACGAGATCGACAGTGCGGCTGCGGTCTCGAACTTTCGCTTCGCAAGCGAGAAGGCGAAGGCCTTTCACGAGAAGTGGGTCGTCGGTTACGGCCATGCGTCCGTGGCCGAACACGCGGTCGTGCATCTTGCCGTTGAGAACGTGAGCATCGTGGCCACGAAGGCCATCGAGGACATGCGCCTCGGGAGCTACACCGAGAAGAGCACCCGCTACGTCGCCTTCGACGAGGGCAGCTTCGTGCCGCTCCCTTCGCTGCCGCCGGCCCTTGAGGCTCGCTACAGCGCCTCGTGCCGCGCGCTTTTTCGCACGTACCTCGGGCTGATTCCGCGGGTCGAGGAGAAGCTTCGCGAGGCTATTCCGCGAGGCGAAAAGCAGTCCGAACGCGCGTACGAAAGTTCCATTCGGGCCAAGACGTTTGATCTGCTCCGAGGGCTCCTGCCTGCGTCGACGCGGACGAATCTCGGGATCACGGCGAACGCACGCAGCCTCGAGATCCTGCTCTCTAAAATGCTCGCCAGTCCGCTTCCGGAGGTCACCGCCCTCGCCGAAGCCATGCATCGCGAAGCGCAAGCGGTCGCACCGACGCTCGTCAAATACGTCGAGAAGAACGCCTACCGCGTGGCGCTTCGAGAGACCGTGGCGCCGATGACGGCCCTCGCGCTTCCGCCTCCGAGCCACTTCGCGGCCGAGCCTCGAAGCGGCGTAGATTTGCTCGACTACGACGGAAACGGACTCGACCGCGTCATCTCGGCGCTCGCGATGGAGGCCTCGGAAATGGTCATGTCGTCGGAGCAAATTGCCGGCGCCGTGAGCGAGGTTTCGCTCGACGAAAAAGAGGAACTTTTCCGCGCATCGCTCCTTGAGCGAGGTCGCTTCGACCCGGTGCCGCGCGCGTTCGAGGCGGCTCGTCTCGCGTTCGAGATCATCGTGGACTACGGCGCGTGGCGCGACCTGCAACGGCATCGCCTTGTTTCGCCGTTCTTGCAGCGCCTTGGCTGCGACCTTGGGTTCGTCGTGCCCCCGGAGCTCGTGCAAATGGGCTTCGCGGAAGAGGTTGCGCAGGCGCTCGACGCGGTGGCTCCCGTCTGGCGCGCAATGGTCGACGAGTGCCCGTGGCAGGCTCAGTACGTCGTACCTCTTGCGTACCGTATACGTACGTCGTGGTACCTAAACTTGCGTGAGTGGTACCACGTGGTGGAGCTTCGCTCGTCGAAGGCGGGGCATCCCTCGTACCGTGCCATCGCCCAGGAAATGCACCGGTCGCTCGTCAACGTTTGGCCGTGGCTCAAGGGCAGCGCGAGGGTCGACGACAACGACTACCCGTTCGGGCGCGTCGAATAGTTCGCGCCGCTCGCATCGCGCTTCGGCCCGGCTCCGTCGCGGCTTCTGCGAGCTAGAGCAAACGCGTCAGGGCTTTTTTGCCTTCGCCTTTTTCAACGGGGCGGAGGCGGCGCGTGGGCCGAGCATCTCGCGCGCGGCCTGGCGTGTGCCTTCGCCGATGGTCGTGCCACCCATCATGCGTGCGACCTCTTCGACGCGTTCGTCGGGCGTGAGGAGGCGCAGTCGGCTCTTGGTTCGGCCGCCGTTCTCGCTCTTGTCGACGACGTAGTGACGCGCGCCGAGAGCTGCAATTTGCGCGAGATGCGTGATGCAGAAGACCTGGCGATGATCGGCAATCGTGGCCATCGATCGGCCGATGACCTCGGCAATGGCGCCGCCGACGCCTGCGTCCACTTCGTCGAAGACATAAAGCCCCGCGGGTCCTTTCTCCGCGAGCACCTTCTTGATGGCGAGAAGCGCGCGCGAAAGTTCGCCACCGCTGGCGATCTTGCGAAGGGCTCGCGGCTCTTCGCCCGCATTCGGCGCGATGAGAAACTCGACCCGGTCGATGCCCGAACGCGAAAGGCGCGCACCGTCGACGAGCGGCAAATCGCTCGGTCCTGCGGTTTCACCGACGGAGACGACCACGCGAGCGCGACCCATGCCGAGCGCATGAAGTTCTCGCGCCACGGCGTCGGCGAGGGCCTCAGCGGTCTCTCTGCGGCTTCGCGAGAGTTGGCGCGCGAGAGTCGTGCATCCTGCAAGGATCGCTTTCTGTTGCGTTTCGAGTTCCTCAAGGCGCTCACCCGCATGCGCGAGACCTTCAAGCTCCGCGGCGATCGCCCTTCGGTGCCCGAGGAGCTCGGCCGTGGTCGGCCCATGACGGCGCAGCAGCTTTTGCAGGCGAAAAAGGCGATCGTCCACCTCGGCGAGGCGCGCGGGATCGGCCTCGACGCTCGATGCATAAGCCGAGAGGCTTCGGGCGACGTCGACGAGTTGACTCCTGGCCTCGTCGAGCGTGCGAGCATGGCCCGCAAGAGAAGGGTCGAGTTCGGCAGCGCGATCGAGTTCGGCGGCGAGGCGACCGAGCGCGTCGCACACGGCCTCGTCTCCATCGTAGAGCCGGTCGCAGGTGTGGCGCGAGGCGTGCCCAAGTTTGTCCGCATGGCGCAGGCGCGAACGCTCCGCTTCGAGGTCGCGTTCTTCACCTTCTTGCGGGTTCAGGTCGTCGATCTCGCGTAGCTGAAACGTGAGAAATTCCTCGCGTTCGAGGCGATGTTTCTCCGCTTCGAGCACCCGCGCACGTTCCGCGACCACCGCGGCGAGGCTGTCGACTTTCTCCGTCAGCGCCAAGCGCTTT
Organism: uncultured delta proteobacterium; assembly: GCA_903870415.1. Classification (GTDB taxonomy): domain Bacteria; phylum Myxococcota_A; class Polyangia; order Polyangiales; family Polyangiaceae; genus CAIQDA01. The sequence continues at coordinate 13,904 of CAIQDA010000117.1, read as the reverse complement.
TCCGAAAGACCACCGAACGCATCGAGGTACTCAAGGTGCGTGGCGGCGTCGGTGAGGCGCACGCTTTCGTGCTGCGAAGCGATGTCCGCAAGTTCGCCGCCGAGTTCGGCGAGCTGCGCCGCGGTCACAAGCCGACCATTCAAGTAGGCGCGGCTTCGACCCTCTTGCGCGACGACGCGGCGAACGACGACCTCGCCGTCTTGGGGCACGCCCCACTCTTCAAGCAACGACGCTGCACGTGAGCCTTTTTCCAGGTCAAAAAGCGCTTCGACCTCGGCTTCCTTCGAGCCCGCGCGCACGAGCTCAGGGCTTGCGCGGCCACCGAGCACGAGGCTTAGCGCGTCGACGACCATCGACTTTCCGGCGCCGGTTTCCCCGGTGACGACGTTGAATCCCGCCCCGAGCTCAAGGTCGAGCGCTTCGATGAGCACGAGGTTGCGAACGGAAAGCTGACGCAGCATGGACCACCGCATAGCCCATGGGACGTGTGCGCTGCAGTCCTCAGGTGCCGAGGACGCGCGGGGTCGACCGAATACGGACACCGGAACGAAGGCCCGGTCGTGCGGCAAGGGCCTCGATTCGCCATCGCTCGGAAAAGTCCACGAGACGCGAGCACAGGTGCGCGGCCCACGGAAGGGTCTCTTCGGGGCTCATGCCCCGCGGGTAGGGGCGCTCAAGGGCGATGGAGAGGTGGCGAAACTCGAAGCGGTCTTCGTCGCGAAACGAGGCTTCGTCGAGGTCAGCCCAGCAGCGGCGCGCGGCGTGAAGGCGCTCAATCGCATCTCCGGGATGCGACGCAAGCGCATGAACGAGAGCGCGAAGCGACGCGAGATGGTCATCATCGAAAAGGGGGGGAGAGAGCAAAGTAGACTCCGTGGTGAAGTGCTTCGCCTACCCAAGCAGACTCCTGGGTCGCCTTCTGTTCCGTACCGGCAACAACTTGCGTCGACCGTGTTTCATCTTGGGCACCGCCCCGTCGTTTCACGCGCGAGAGTGCTGCTTTTTTCCGTCGTTCGTGGCCGATGCGGCGACAGCGAGGGTCAGTAAACCGGCGCGCCGACCGTGATCGCGAGCGGCGTTCGCGTCTGCGTGAAGACGTTGTCGAGTTCGCCGTCCACGAGACGAAGCGCGTCCATCTGCGAGGGAGATGCAGACTGCATCGATTGCAACAGCGTCGCGTAAGGCACTTGCCGGCCGTTGAAGAGTCCCGCGAGGAGCGCCGCCGTGACCGCTCCACTGCCCACAACGCTCGACGGAAGGCCGTTGACGATCTTGTCGAGGTTCTTCGTTCCGCCAGGCTTTAGGGCGAAAAAATCGTCGTGGTAGTAGTTGTAGGAGAGGCACGAGTTCACGAGCATCAACTGGTAGCGATCGTTGAAGTTGGCGGAGGTGAACGCGGTGGGCTCGAGGGGGCCGTGCCCAAAGTGCGAGTGACCGTTGTAGAGAAACACGTCGCCGCTCCAAAACGCCTCAAGGTATCGCCATTGCGCCCGTTGCCGAGCCACCGCGCTGCCGTCTTCGTAGCCATAAAAGAAGCGCACATTCAGGCGGCGGGAGACGGTCTCGGTTCCGCGCGACACGGTGAGCGGGACGGTGAGATCGATGGCGCGCTCCGTCAGTTTCTCGAGGCATTGCTTGCGGAATGCAAGGACCTTCGCGGGGTCGCTTCCGACGACGGCGGGGTATGCCAAGTCCCCGAGAATCCAGCCCGTGAGCTGGTCGTACGTCACGTTGTCGAGCTTCGTGCCGTCGACGAAAAGGTCGAGCAGCATCGCGAACGGCGCGGTGTTGACGACGCGCAAGTTCGGGACCGCGCGGAGCAGGCTTCGGAAAAAGCTCACCGCCTCACGGCCAAGCGCGTCGTCCGGCAGCGTGTCGTCGGCGTCGACCCCGAAGAACGCGTAGACCTGAACGGTCGTGCGATCGGTGCCGAGACCATAAAGCCGGTCGTACTCCGGTGCTGCGGTGGATGACCCCGCCACAGCCGAGCCGAGCTTCATCGTCAGGGGCATGAAGAGGCGACTTGCTTCGGACGGCCCGATCTTCAGCAGGTTCGCGCCCAGCACCTTTCGCTCGGCGGCGAGCGTCGAGGCCTCTCGCGTCTGCAGCGTTCGGCACGCGGCGAGCTCCGGGGCGAAGTGGTACCAAAGCGAGTCCGTCGCGCTCGCTCGGTCGTCGGAGCACGACGCGCGCACGGTGTCGGCCTTCGCCTCGTAGTCGCCGAAGAGCAGCGTGAGCGGGGCGGTCGAGAGTCGATCGTAGCGTCGCGAGACGATGGCGCGATCGTCGTAGGTGTAGCGAACGCGAAGCGTCGGCACGGGCAGCGCAGCAGGGGAGCGCGTGTCGATGAGCGTGACCGTTTCACGGGTCCATTTGCTCGGATTCGTCGCGTTCGAGGCGGCGCGATCGCGGAGCCCAATTTGCGGCGAGCGCAGGGCCCCGAGCGCCGTCTTCACTTGGTGCGCGATGGCGACGGCGATGGCTTCGTCCGATGCAGACACGGGCTGGTAAACGTACGACTGAAACTGCACGGGTCGCTCGACGCCGGTCAACGACGTGAGCGAGTCGCCGGAACCGTCGACCGTGGCGGGGCTCTCGCCGTCCGGCACCCCGGAGCAAGCGGCCACGGCGAGCGCGAAGACGGAGGCGACGGAGCGAAACGAACGAGGGAAGTTCATCGGGATGGCGCGTAGTGACTCAGGTATGAGGTGCGCGCAAGTCAAATGAGGTACGAATTGTCGCACACCAAGAACTTCACAGGTTTTTTCCTCGTCGTTTGTGGTGAGGCTAGGATCGCCCCATGCGTAAGTTTCTCCCGTTCGTCGCGCTGCCGCTTGCCGCGCTCATCGCGTTTTCCTGCTCGAAGTCCCCGTCTGCGACGACCGCTCTCGACGACGCCGATGCGGGCGACGACGCGGGCCTCGACGAAGTCATCGACGCCGGCGTGCCATGCGAGGGTGCGGGCATTCAAAAGGGGCCATGGGTCGCCGGCGCGTCGCTGACCTCGGTCATCGTGCGTTGGGAAACGTGCCGAGCGGGTTCGCCGCTTGGGATTCATGCGACCACCGCAGGAGCGACGGCCCGCGCCGTTCAGGGCCGCGAGACGCCGTTCACGCTCTCGCTCGATCACGACGCGGTGCTCGCGCCGAAGGCCCCGAAGGATTACGCGGGAATGGTTTGGACCCATGAAGCGGTGGTCGACGGGCTGAACGCGGGCACCTGCGGGACGTACTCGCTCGATGGCGACGCGACGAAGACGGGTGCATTCTGCACGCTTCGTGCCCCGACCGACGAGCTTCAGTTCGTGGCCATTGGCGACACGAACCCGGGCCTCTTGCGCACGGGGCCTCTCTTGCCGTTCGGGAAGACCGCTTCGTTCGCCCCGGACTTCGTCATCCACCTCGGGGATATTCAGTATTACGACTCACGTCTCGAAACGTGGGCGAGCTGGTTTCCGCTCATGCAACCGCTTCTCGGTCTTGGCGGTTTCTTTCCGGTCATCGGCAATCACGAGTTCGAGAATCCGACGGACTTTCCTGAGTTCTTCATGCGGTTTTTCGCCAGCACGGGCTTCAAGGGCACCGACCGCTGGCACATGTTCGAGAGCGCGGGCATTGCGTTCATCATTCTCGACACCGAGTCGCCAATGGACGACGCGAGCGAGCAGGGCATTTGGATGAAAAGCACGCTCTCGGCGCTCGAAGCCCGCAAGAACGATGCGGATTACCGCGGAGCCGTCGTTGGCTTTCACAAGCCATTTCTCACGTGCGGAGACACCTACGACAACGCGCCGCTGCTTGCGCTCTGGGAGCCTCGCTACATCGCGGCGGGCGTGGCCACGGTCTTTGCGGGCCACATGCACGGCTACGAGCGCTTCGATCACGGCGGGCGTCCGTGGGTGGTCACGGGCGGTGGCGGTGGCGCGATTCGTGACCCGAACCAAAACATGAACCGTGCATACTGCAACGAACGAACGAAGGGCGGCGCGTACTACCATCTGATGCGCGTCCATTCCGAGGGGACGAAGCTGCACATGGACGCGGTCGACGACACGGGAACGATCATCGACGCCTTCGACGCGCCGCTCCTAAGGGGCCCCAAAACCCCGTAAATCGCAGCGAGATGCGCTCTCCAATCCCCATCCCCTGGCTCTCTGCGCGCGCTCTCTCTCCGACCGCAAACTCCCGTCCCCTGGCTCTCTGCGCGCTCTCTCTCCGACCCCAAACGCCCATCCCCTGGCGCTGTGCGCTCTCTCTCTCTCCGACCCCAAACTCCCATTTCCTGCTCCCTGCGCCCCGCCGTACAAGAGCGGAGCCGACCTGCGAGCGAACGCCCAGAAGCTAGGAAGGCCCCCGCGATAGCTACTGCGATGTAGCTGGAGCGGGGGCCGACCGACGATTCGGGGCGTGCAGCCGCAGGGCTGCGGAGCGATCAGGCTTTGGGGGTCCAGCTGTTGCAGTACCCGTTCGGATTGACGGTTCCTTTGAGGACGGCGCAGCCGCCGCACTGGCCCTCGGCGGGGGCGGCCTTGTAGAGCTGGCAGCCTGAGCAGGCCTTGCCCTGTTGCACGGACACGTCGACGTAGCCGAGCGTCGTGCGCATCTGGGCGTCGGCGGGTGCGAGGCTCGACGTGTCGTTGCACGCGAGCGACTTCGGGCCTGCGGACTCCTTCTTTCCGCACGCCGCGACAGCGCCACCGGCGGCGAGGACGGCGAGGCTTTTGCCAAGGAACGAGCGGCGGCTGGTCACGATCGAATCACTCATGGGTTGTCTCCTGGAGGGGGATGCTGGGCAACTGCTCGACACCTCGACGCGTCGGCGGGTCGGGCGTTCCAGCGGTTTCCCATCGAGCCTTTTAGGGAAGCGTGCCCGTATCGACAAGTTCTGCGCCGCTCAGCGCGCGAGAAGATTTCCAACCATTCCAGCGAGAAGGCATGCGACCACGGTTCCGATGGCGTAGCTGGCGGCACGAGCGATCGAGCCCGACGCGAGGGAGCTCACGAGGCTTTGGTTGAACGCCGAATAGGTCGTGAGCCCTCCGAGGAAACCCGTTGTGGCGACCACGAGGCGCGGATGGCCTGCGAAGGCCGCCGACACGATCCCCATCGCGAAAGAGCCGACGACGTTGACCGCGAAGGTGCCCGCGGGACCGCCGAAGATGGTTCCGAGCAGCAAAAGACCAAGGCCATAGCGTGCGAGTGTTCCGGCGGCACCGGCTGCGGCGACGAGCCAAACGTTCATTGATCACCCCGCGACAGCGCCGCGTCGATGCGGAGGAGCGCGTCTTCGGCTCCAAGGGCGAGGGCCACGGCTCCATGAGGCGCCTCGGGCTCGCGCACGTTGATGCGCACAAGCGAGGCGTTCGCACGCCGCATCAGGTGCTCACTCGTGAGGCGCACCGTGGGGACGGCCGTGCCTGCGCCAAGCTCCACAATCGCGAGGGCTCCCGGTTCCGGAGGCAGCGCCGCGAGCCATTTGCCGAAACGTTGCTGCTCGGCGAGCGTGCGCGTGTCGACCCACGACGCATCACCAAACATGAGGATATTAGGCCGCAAGAGCGCTTCGCACCTGCTGCAGCGCGGAAGCGGTTGCGCGGCTCGAAACCGAGCGTCGACGGTCACCTGAAGCGAGGCGGCGGACTCGATGAGGTCTGCGCAAGGTTCCGTGCATTGTACATGATGGATGGACCCGTGGCACTCGACGATGCGCTCATCGGAGAAGCCCGCTTTCTGAAATTGCCCATCGACGTTCGACGTGAAGACGAACGCGCCATGAGGCAGCGCGTCGGCCCAAGCGCGCAGCACGCCGAAACCGCGATGGGGCACGGTTGCCCGGTAGAGGTTCAGTCGGTGCCCATAGAAGCCCCAAGCAAGCTCTGGATCCCTGGAAAACCACTGAGGATTGGCGAGGTCAGAAAACGAGAGCCCGCGCTCACGGAAGGGCGGGTACGCGTTCCAAAACCCCTCGTTCCCGCGAAAGTCAGGGAGCCCCGAATCGACGCCCATGCCTGCGCCCGCGGTGATGAGCAGGGCCTTTGCGCGGCCGAGGTTGCGTGCGGCTTCGATCAGGGCGTCGGGAGGCGAGGAGGGCACGGTTCGAAAAGGTAGCGCGCGCGCGAAACCGATGGCGAAGATCCGTTCGAACTTCTGTGCGAGGCGAGGGTCTCACGTCGAACCTGGCGGTCGCGCGCCGCGGCGCCTTGATGGCGTGAAGACGAGCGTTTACCCAAGGTTTGACGCGAGCCACTTCTCCGCTTGGTCGAGGGAGATTTCGCACCGCGCCGCGTAGTCCTCGAGTTGGTCGCGACCGATGCGCCCGACGGTGAAGTAGCGCGCTTTCGGATGCGCGAAAAAGAGCCCGCTCACGCTCGCTGCGGGCGTCATGGCCATGGACTCGGTGAGGGCCATGCCGCTTCTCGAGGCGTCGAGCATCTCGAAGAGCGCAACCTTGCGCAGGTGATCGGGGCACGCGGGGTAGCCGAAGGCTGGACGAATTCCGCGAAAGCGCTCGGCCAGCAAATCTTCTAGGGAAAGGCCTGCTTCGGGTTCGATGCCCCAGGCCTTGCGTGCCTCGCGATGGAGCCATTCGGCGGAGGCCTCGGCCAGGCGGTCGGCGAGGGCCTTCACGAGGATCGATCGGTAGTCGTCGAGCTTCGCTTCGTACGCCTTGGCAAGTTCCTCCGCGCCGAGTCCCGCGGTCACCGCGAACGCGCCAACCGTGTCGCGAATGCCGCTGCCCTTCGGGGCCACGAAGTCCGTGAGGCACAGGTTGCCCTCTTTTCCTGCGAGCTGCCGGCGCAGCATCGGGAAGCGCTTCTCCTGGTTTTCGTCTGATGCGATGACGAGATCGTCGCCTTCGGACCACGCGTCAAAGATGCCCCAGCTTGCCTTCGCGGCGAGCTTCTTTTCGCGAACGAGGCTCTCCAACAGGCTCGTGGCGTCGGCGTAGAGTTCGCGCGCCGCCTTGCCCTGCGCCGGGTCGTTCAAGATGTCGGGGAAGCGGCCGCGCAGTTCCCAACTCGTGAAGAAAAATGTCCAGTCGATGAGCGGCACGATGGCCTCGAGTGGAATGTCGATGTGACGCACGCCGAAGAACGCGGGCTTCGCGGCCTCACCGATGGCAATTTCGGGACGACGGGAGCGAGCCTCACCGATCGTGAGCAAATCACGGCCCGTGCGCGAGGCGAAGGCGGCCCGGATGATGGCCTGTTCGTCGCAAAGCTCTTTCGCGAAGACCGCTCGCTTCTCGTCGTTCAGGAGCTTCGAGACCACGCCCACCGCGCGCGATGCGTCGAGCACGTGAGCCACGATGCCTGCGTACTCGGGGGCGATCTTCACCGCCGTGTGTTGCTTGCTCGTGGTTGCGCCGCCGATGAGCAGAGGCAGGTTCAATCCGCGGGCCTTCATCTGACGTGCAAAGTGCACCATCTCGTCAAGGCTCGGCGTGATGAGGCCCGAGAGGCCAATGACGTCGACCTGTTCGCGCTCTGCGGCCGCGAGGATTTTCTCAGCTGGAACCATGACGCCGAGGTCGACGACGTCGTAGTGGTTGCAGCCGAGCACGACGCCCACGATGTTCTTGCCGATGTCGTGAACGTCGCCCTTCACGGTCGCTAGAAGCACCTTGCCGTTCTTGCGGACCATGCCGCTCTTGCCCGCGGCTTCAAGGTGCGGCGTCAGTCGCGCGACCGCTTGCTTCATCGCGCGCGCGCTCTTGACGACTTGGGGAAGGAACATCTTTCCGGCGCCGAAAAGATCGCCCACGACCTGCATCCCCGCCATGAGCGGGCCTTCGATCACGAGGAGCGGTGACGAGAGTTTTTCCAGGGCTTCATCGACGTCCAGCTCAAGGTGATCGAGGACTCCGTGAACGAGCGCGTGCTCGAGGCGTTTCTCGACGGGGGCTTCGCGCCATCGCACGTCGACCTCGCGTTTCGTGCCCGCACCGCGGAACTGTTCCGCGAGCCCAAGCAAGCGCTCGGTCGCGTCGGAGCGACGATCGAAGAGCACGTCTTCCACCGCGTCGCGGAGGGCCGGTTCGAGCGCGTCGTAGACCGCGAGCTGCCCCGCGTTGACGATGCCCATGTCGAGGCCTTCGCGAATGGCGTGAAACAAAAAACACGCGTGCATCGCCTCGCGAACGACCTGATTTCCTCGGAACGAGAACGAAAGGTTCGAGATGCCGCCGCTGAATTTCGCACCGGGGCAGCGCACCTTGAGTGCCTTGATGGCGTCGATGAAGTCGATCGCGTAGCGCGCGTGCTCTTCGATTCCCGTGCCGACCGCGAAGACGTTGGGGTCAAAGATGATGTCGTGCGGATCGAAGGCGAGGCGTTCGAGGAGCAACGTGTACGCACGCTCGAGAATCTCGATCTTGCGTTGCGACGAGTCGGCTTGCCCCTTCTCGTCGAACGCCATGACCACAACGGCGGCGCCGAAACGCCTCGCGATGCGTGCTTTCTCAAGGAAGGCTTCTTCCCCGTCCTTCATGCTGATGGAGTTGACGATCGCCTTGCCTTGAACGCATCGCAGACCCGCCTCGAGGACCGTCCAGCGCGAGCTGTCGATCATGATGGGGATGCGCGAGATCTCGGGCTCGGAGGCGATGAGGTTCAGAAAGCGCACCATCGCCGCTTCCGAATCGAGCATTCCTTCGTCCATGTTGACGTCGAGAATGTTCGCTCCTCCGCGCACCTGATCGAGCGCGACGCTGAGCGCGGCGTTGAAGTCTCCGGCCTTGATGAGACTGGCGAAACGGCTTGACCCCGTGACGTTCGTTCGCTCGCCGACCATGAGGAAATTCGCGTCTTTTGTGACCGAAAGTCGCTCAAGTCCCGCGTAGTGCGTGATGGCATCGAAGGGCTTGGCTTCGATGGGTCGAGGGGCGATGTGCGCGACACCTTTGGCGATGGCCGCGATGTGATCGGGCGTGGTGCCGCAACATCCGCCCACCACATTGACGAGGGCGTGGTCCGCAAAGTCCTTGAGGAATGCACCCGTTTGCTCCGGCGTCTCGTCGTACTCGCCCATCGCGTTCGGGAGGCCGGCGTTCGGGTAGCAAGAGATGCCCGTGCTCGCGATCGTCGACAGCTCTTCGAGGTACGGCCGCATTTCCCTCGCCCCGAGCGCGCAATTCAAGCCGACAAAAATCGGGTCGGCGTGGCGCACGCTCGTCCAAAAGGCGTCGACCGTTTGACCGCTCAACGTGCGTCCGCTGCGGTCGGTGATCGTGACCGAGATGCCCACAGGCAAGCGGCGGCCAAGGGCGCGGAAGGCGTCGTCGATGGCCACGAGTGCGGCCTTCGCGTTGAGCGTGTCGAAGATGGTTTCGACGAGGATGAGGTCCGCGCCGCCCTCCACGAGGCCCTTCACTTGGAGCTCGTATGCCGCTCGGACTTCGTCGAACGACACGGCGCGAAACGCAGGATCGTTCACGTCGGGCGAGATGGAAAGCGTGCGATTGGTCGGGCCAATGGCTCCCGCAACGAAGCGCGGTTTGTCCGGGGTGCGGTCGGACCACTCCGCGGCGACCTTCTTTGCGATTCGCGTGGCCTCGACGTTCAGGTCGAACGCCAAGTGCTCAAGGCCGTAGTCCGCCTGCGCGATGGCGGTGGACGAGAACGTGTTCGTCTCGACGATGTCCGAGCCTGCAGCGAAGTACGCGTCGTGGATCTTGGCGATGACCGCGGGCCGCGTGAGCACGAGGAGGTCGTTGTTGCCCTTGAGCTCGCGCCCGTGGTGCTTCAGCAGGTCGCCGCGGAAATCGTTTTCATCGAGGCGCTCGCGCTGGACCATCGTCCCCATCGCCCCGTCGAGGACGAGGATGCGGCGCTGAAGGGCGGAACGAAGGAGCGCTTCCGAGTCGTGAGCCATGGCGTCGGCTTAGCGCGAAATGTTCGGATGTTGCGTGCCGAGTGACGCTTTGCGTTGAAGAATTCAGCAAGGCTCGTGGCCGCGGCGATGCCCTCGGTCGGGGCTTAGGCGCGCGCCTCGTCTGCCGCCCTGCGCAGCAGCGCACACGCTTCTGGTGCGAGGACCGCGCTCCGGAAGAACGTTTCGTCCTCCGGATGCGACGCGAGGTGATCACGTATGCGTAGGTAGTATGCGAGGTAAGACGCTTCACGGCCGAAGCCAGGTCGTGCACCGAGGCTCCCGCGAAAGAGGCGTTCGGTCAGCAAATACGCTGCATCGCGTTCAAGAATTGCTTCTGCTTCAAGGGCCGTCGAAACGGATTGAAACGTCGCGCCTTCGTGCATGCGCTCGCATGCGATGGTCCTCCACGCGAGTTCGCGTTTGCGCCCGTCCGTGAGAAACCCCGCGCGCTCTTCGCAGAGGATGGCCCAACCCTCTTGAGCCGCGATGCCGCCTGCGCTTCCGATGCCCGCGAGAACGTGGCCGCGCCGAAGGGCCTCGACGCGAGGAAGAACGTGACCGTCGACCTCGTGAACCACGGTTCGTTCGAGGGTTTCTTCATCGATCAAGCGATCGGCTGCGACGGCGACGAAGCCTTCTCCTGTGGCCGCGAGCGCCGCGAGGGAAGGGCGCACGAGCACAGGCCAATCGATGCGGAGTGCAGCCAGTCGCGAGCGAAGTGCGGATTCGAGCGTCAAGCCCGGTCCGGACGTTCCCCGCGATTGCCTTGGTTCGGATCGCGGTTTGGAAGCGGCCCACGCAGTAGCGAGAGGCAGTGACTTGCTTGCGTCAATGCGCCTTGTCGTCGCGAGTGCGGAGAAGCGCGGCGTTCCGACGGCGCCCGCGAGGTGCGTGTGGAATGCAAGTTCGTCGGCGCGAGCTGCGAGAAGTTGCGCGAGCGCGTCGGGCTTTTCGGACAGATGCGAGGCGAGGGCATCGAGCGTTTCACCGCGCGCATCATGCGGTGGCGCGGCATACGTCCAGCGAGGCGTTTCCCTTGTCGTGGCGCAGCGCAAGCGCTCCTCACGTGCGTTGGTTGGAACCATTGCCAACGCGAGCGGACACGTCACAGTAGCTTCACGAAGCATCGCTGCGACGCGCGGTAGCCATGGACGCTCGGCGGTCGCCATCGGGCTCGCCTAGCAGCGCGACGGCGCATTCTCGACGGGAACGACGCAATTGGAACGAGGAACGCGCTCTTCAGGTGCGAGCGACGTCGGAGGCGGGATTCTTTGCGGCAAGCGCGTGTCTGAGGTTGCAACAACGACGATCCGCGCGGACGATGAAGAGGCGTGCTGCTCGGCTCGGCCCCCTTGCTGACCGGAGGTAATGCGATGAAGAAGAATTACGTCCTCGACACCAACGTTCTGCTCCACGACCCGCGAGCGATATTTCGCTTCGACGACAACCACGTGGTCATCCCGATCTACGTCATCGAGGAGGTCGATCAATTCAAGCGTGAGGCGAGCGAGCGCGGTCGCAACGCGCGCCAAGTTACCCGATTTCTCGACGAGCTTCGGGAGCGAGGGCCTCTCTCGCAGGGTGTAACCCTCGACGGCGGCGGGCGTCTTACCGTGGCCGTTCCCTCGAAGAAGCCCGAGCTTCCGAGCGCCATCGACAAGACGGCGATGGACGCGGCCATCCTGCAAACGGCCTTCGACGTGCGCGCCTCGGACCCGGGGTCGCCCACGGTGTTCGTGACCATGGACACGAACCTTCGCATCAGGGCCGACGCGCTCGGACTGCCTGCGGAGACCTACGAGAACCAGCGCGTGGACGTCGACGACGCGCTCGAACCAGGGCTTCGCAACGTCGCGGTGGACGGAGATGTCATCGACGCGTTTTTTCGCGATGGGTTCGTGGCGATGGACGACGATCGCCTTCGGCCAAACGGCGGCATCGTCCTTCACGACAAGCTCAACGCGGCGCACACCGCGCTCGGTCGTTACGACTCGGTGAAGAAAGCGGTGGTCGCACTTCGCGTTCCGCGAGACGGCGTCATGGGCCTTCGTCCACGCAACAAAGAGCAAGCCTTCGCGCTCGACGTGCTCCTTGACGACTCGATTCGCATCGTGACGCTCGCGGGCAAAGCGGGCACGGGCAAGACGCTTCTCGCGCTCGCTGCGGGCCTTAAGCGCACCGTGGAAGATGCAACCTACACGCGCGTGCTCGTGTCGCGTCCCATCATGCCGCTCGGCCGCGACCTCGGCTTTCTCCCCGGTGACGTCGACGAAAAGTTGAACCCGTGGATGCAGCCCATCTTCGACAATCTCGAAATGATCTTCAGCGCGGGAAACAAGAAGGGAAGCCGCGCCTACGCCGATCTCATCGCGTCGGGGCAGGTGCAAGTGGAACCGCTGACCTACATCCGCGGTCGCTCGCTTCCGCAACAGTTCATCATCGTCGACGAGGCGCAGAACCTCACGCCGCACGAGGTGAAGACCATCATCACCCGCGCGGGCGACGGCACGAAGATCGTGCTGACGGGTGACACGAACCAGATCGACAACCCGTTTCTCGACGCGGCGTCGAACGGCCTCACCGTGGTGGCCGACCGCTTCCGAGGCCAGGTGCTTGCGGGGCACATCGTGCTGACGAAGGGCGAGCGAAGCGAACTCGCCGAACTCGCGGCGAACCTGCTCTGAGTCAAGCGAGCCGTTCATTTGACGCGCGTTTGCGCGTGCGTGACCGCGTGCGATGCACCTCGACGAACCCCCGGAAATCGTCGAGGTGTGTCGTGTGCGCTTTGCACGCATCCGGCGACGATGTGCGCCGACCGTAACGGTCATCTCCCTCTGCGCGCCAATTGGTGGTAGCTTGCGCGGGATTTCAGAGGGAGCACCTATGGCGAAAGCGGCAACGAAGACGACGGTCAAGCGAAGCGAGTCCACCGCGGCGAGCATCAAGCGCGCCACGCCCTCGAAGGCGCCGACACGTCTCGCAAAGCCGGCGCGCCCCGTAGCGGAGCCGCCGGAAGAAATGGAGCCGCCGCCGCGCGTGGTGTTCAATCTCGACGAGGCGATTCGAGCCCTCGCTCCGGACGTGGCCTGGCTGCCTCCCGAGGTTCCTGTGGAGCTCATTGTGCGCGAAGCGGAGCAGGTCTCCCGCGCAGCCCGGCCGCACCGCAACAAGATGCGCAAGTTGCCGACGAAGATCGATCTCCTCGACACGCTCGAGGCCCGCGCCCATGCGCTCGCCGCTGCCGATGAAGAGTACCGGGCAGCGCGACTGGCACGTCTCAAGACGGACCTGCGTCCGCTCCGCGAAGAGGCCGAGACGCTCAAGCGCGAGCTTTTGACCGCGGCCCAATTTCTCCTTCGTGACGAGCCGCAGATCTTTGCGCAGTTGTCCGCGGTGAGCGACGGCGACGCGCTCGACGACTTGGTCGAAGACCTCAACGTGCTCGTGACGATCGCGAAGTCGCGTCCGTCGAAGTTCTCCATCGTCGACCTCACGGGCGGCACGCAAAAGGCCATCGCCCGCGCGAAGGAAATCGCAACCCGTCTTGCAACGGAATGCGAAGGCGAGCGCCACGACGACGCGGTGATGTCCTCGATGCGCAAGCGCAACCGCTGCTACGCGCTCGTGGTCCAAGCTCTCGAAGAAGTGCGTGCCGTCGCTCGCTTCTACTTCCGCAATCAGCCCGAGGCGCTCCTTCCCTTCGGCTTCGTCTACCGCGTCACCGGTCGTGGCCGGTCACGTTACGCGGTGCCGACACAAGCCGGCTGATCGTTCTGCCGTAAGGGCGTCGAGCGTCCCAACGCGATAGGCCGCGCGCCTCGCGCCGCGGGATTGGACGTTTTGTTGCGTGGCGAACGCGCGTGCTCCGAGGCGACGAAGCGTACGGAAGGCTCTTGCGCGTTGACTGCGGTTAAGCCCGCGGCGAGTTCATGTCGCCCGTTCGGTGACAGGAAACCGCTGAATGCTGGGCCGCGGCGGGGCGTCTATGTTGAGATTCTTGGAGTCCCTATGCGCCCCATCGTTTTCGCCACG
>CAIQDA010000116.1 GCA_903870415.1 uncultured delta proteobacterium | reverse complement strand
CACGCCGACGCACGAAGCGGATGCGAAGGCCGTCCTCGACAGCTTCACGTGCCCGAGCGGCGTCGGAACTCTCGTCGACGGGATGAACGTGAACTTCACCGCGGGCGGTCGTCCACGTGCGTTCCATCTGTCGCTCCCAAAGAGCGCGGGCACGAAGCCCATTGCCGTGATTTTTTCCTGGCACGGCGTCGGCGACAACGTGGACAACTTTCGCCAATTCTTCGGTCCCGACCCGGACTCGCGCGCGGACTTTCCGATGGCCGTCGTGACGCCAAGTTGCGTCGGTTGCAGCCAGTCGGGACAAGACGTGGGCCTGCTGCCAACCACGACGCCGAAGGGCATCACCTGGGACATCTTCGAGTCGAAGCCCGGTGATGGAAACCTCGAGGCCGCTCTGTTTGAGGGCGTCCTCGGTTGCCTCAACAAGCAGATCACCATCGACCCCAAGCACGTGCACTCGGTCGGTTTCAGCGGCGGAGCCATCGCGAGCGGCATGCTCCACGCGCGCTACGCAAAGCTCGTTCACAGCGTCGTTCAGCTTTCCGGCGCGTGGTTTGACGACTCGCAAACCGTGGGCGGTGTGAAGGCCAACCTCGACGCCGCCGCGCCTGCCGCTGCGAATTTTGGCGTCGACCTCAGCAGCATCAAGCTTGAGTGGAATCCCCTCGACAGCACCGACTCGGGCGCCGTCCTTGCGAGCCATGGCGGCGCGACCGATCAGTACGCGGTTGCCGGATTCAAGGTCATCGACTTCGAACTTTCGTTCGGCTTCGCCAAGCCCTTCCTGAAGACGAACACCCGCGGCGTCATCGACTGCCCGCACACGGGCGGCCACCAGCCACCGCGCTACATCGGCGAACTGCATATCGTTGATTTTCTCCGAGCGAATCCCCTCCCGGAGACGACGACTGCGGTGAACATGCCCGCGTCGCTCGGAACGAACTGCACCGTCGCGAACTGACCGAAACGCATACGCAGCACCTACGTCACATAGACGCTGGTCGTGCGAAGAGAAGGTGCCTCCCGAAACGTGGAGGCGCCTTTTTTCTTTCCGAATCCCGTCGCACGCGGCCTTCGGTCCGTCGCAGGTCTTCGTTCCATGGCGCAGGTGGGCTACGCATCGACGCGTGAGTCGACCACGCATCGTTTTTTTCGGTACCCCATCGTTCGCCGTCGCATCCCTCGAAGCGGCACATCGCATCGGCGACGTGGTGGCGGTCGTCTGCCAGCCTGACAAGGCCTCGGGTCGCGGCATGCAATTGGCAGCGCCCGCGGTCAAAGTGCGTGCGCTCGAACTCGGCCTCGACGTTCATCAACCGACGAAGCTTCGAACCGAGGAGTTTGCCTCGTGGCTGCGAAGCCTCGATGCGGAGGTCGCGATCGTCGTGGCCTACGGTCGTATCTTGCCGAAAGCGGTTCTCGAGGCGCCTCGCCTTGGGTGCGTAAACGTTCACGCGTCTCTGCTTCCGCGCTGGCGCGGGGCAGCTCCGATTCAGTGGGCAGTGCATTCCGGCGATAAGGAAACGGGCATCGCGCTCATGAAGCTCGACGAGGGCCTCGACACCGGGCCGGTCTTTGCAGTCTGCACGACGCCGATTGGCGACGACGAAACGTCGGGACAGCTCTTCGAGCGCCTCGCGCCGATGGGTGCCGAACTCCTCGAACGCGAGCTTCCACGCTACATCGCCGGTCTCGCGAACCTCGTTTCCCAAGACGATTCCCTCGCGACGCACGCGCGCATGCTCGAGAAGCGAGACGGAGTCGTTGCGTGGGCATTGGATGCGCACACCGTAAAGCATCGTGTGCTCGGTGTGAGCCCGTGGCCTGGAGCAACAACGACGGCGCGCGGGAAGGTCGTCAAGATACATGCAGTACGCACGTATGAGGCGAGCCATGGTGCAGCGCCAGGAACGGTGATCCGCGCGGACAAAGGCATTCTTCTCGTGGCAGCCGGTCAGGGTGCCGTCGAACTTGTGACCGTGCAGCTCGAAGGCAAGAAGCCCATGAAGGCGACCGACTGGGTGCTCGGGCGCGGAGTTGCCGAAGGCGACGTGCTCGGTCTTTAAGCGACGCCGAAGCCTCAAACGCTGGGCTTTTGCACGCCGCGCGCGGACGAAGTCGACGCGGTCCATGCGCTCGTTACGGAATGAGAACCGTGTCGCCCGTTTGGAGAACGAGGTTCTGCTGAAGCTGCCCTTGGTTGAGGACGGCGTCGTAGTCGAACGGAATGGAGCGCTCGCCCCGCGCGTCGCGACGCACGATGACGACGTGCTTCGACGTCGCGAAGCGCGTGAATCCGCCCGCCATCGAGATGGCTTGAAGCACGGTCACCGGGTGGTTCGGACTCAGCTCGCCGGCCCGCGCGACCTCGCCCATGACGTAGACTTTGTACGAGCGAACTTCGATGACCTGCACCGTGACCGGCGGACGATCTTGGTAAAATTTGTCGAGTTTTTGCTGAAGTTCAGCAGCAATTTCATCAACGCTTCGACCCGCTGCGGGCACCTCTCCCATGAGCGGAAGGGAGATGGCTCCGTCCGGGCGCACCGTGAGCGACGGTTGCGAGAGCTCTTCGCGCTTCCACACATTCACGCGAAGCACGTCGCCGGAACCGACGCGGTAACCGAGCGCGCGCTCCGCGGCCCAGTTGTATTTTACACGATCCACGCAGGCGCCGTTGGCGAGCGAGACTCCAACGAGAGCAATCGACACGTAGGCGCGCGGGGACAAAAATGGCATGCGCGCAGGCTACGTGGGAAGACGCCTCGGGAGAACCCCTCGCACGGAGCCAGCGAAATGCCCCGCGCGGCGCATGCGAAGACGGAACGAAAAAGGCGATGAGCTTTTGACCCATCGCCGCTTGATTCCGAGTGGGCGCTACAGGATTCGAACCTGTGACTTCAACCGTGTGAAGGTTGCACTCTACCGCTGAGTTAAGCGCCCGGAAGGGAGACGGTTCTTAGCGAGCATCCCCGCACACTGCAACAGGTTCGTGAGCGTCAACGCCACCCTCGGCGAAGAGGCTGCAAAAACACGACGGCGGGCGAAACGGCTCAGAAAAACGACCGCGCCATACGTCGGATAGTTATCGTAGGCCGCCTACGGATGTGAAGCCGGGAACACGAAACGGGCTCCGCGCACCTTCACGGCGGACGTGAGCTCCACAGGGACCACCAAGGCGTCGACGCCGGCTTCGCCCGTATCGATTCGCGGCACCATGGCTGTCGTGCTCGTGCCGTCCGCGTGCTCCAAAACGACCGATTCGACCGCAGCCGAATGGGGCATGCGCATTCGAACCGGAGCGCCGACGAACAGGACTTCGCCGTTGCGGCGATGGACCAACCGAACGAGTTGCGCCGAGGCCGCAGAAGCGCCGGAACGCTGCTCGAGCGCGGGAACGCCGACGGCTTGAATGCGCGTAAGGAGCCCGGCCCACGTGTATTGCGAGACCCATTCGTGGTCGCAGTAACTCATGAAGTCGTGGGAGTTGACGTTGAGCATCGTCGGCGTGGAGCGGTCGTAACCCCAAAGGCCGAGAGTGCCGTCGCGCTGTGGAAATTGCCTGTCCGCGCCGCTCACACCACAAGGAGCGTGCTGGCGCCCGTGCTGATGCCCGACTTCGTGAACCATCGTCCAGGCCGAATCGATTCCCGTGAATCCGGTGCCCGACGAGACGCGAATCGAACCGTCCGCCGGATCGTCGACGACGAAGCCCAACCCCGTCGTGCATCCGTTGTTGCAGAATGCATCGAACGTGTCGGCGGGGTTCATGAGGCCGTGCACGTAAGCGCGGTTGTCGATGTTCTCTTTCGCACGCAAGTCGACGAGCGCGTCGTTGACCGCAGAGAACGAACCCGACGAAGCGAAATCCATAGGGGCGTGCACGGAGATCGAGACGTGCTTCGCGGGGTACGTGCGCTCGAAAAGCGACTTGTAGACCGCCACCTGCGCGTCGCTCGTGTCAGGCAAGCGACCGGACTGATCGACGTTCCAACGAATGGGCACGAGGACGACCTCGAGAGACCCGGTGGCCTCGGAGGTGAGCGGCGCGAGCGTTGCGTCTTTCGGAAAACGCGCTTCCTCCGCGCTCCCTTCGCCGCGATCGGCGTCGACGAGGGCAACGCGAAACGTGGTGCCTTCCTGAAGCTCCGACCCGTCGAGCGGAAGTTGCCACGTGCTCGCGAGCGACGGCGCGGCGTAGTCCTCGGCCGCGTGCGCGGGGGACACGCGAACGATCCGCTGACCGCTCGGATTCTCAAAAAAACCCACCGCCGCAATGCTCTTCGTGCGCGCCGCGGCATCGCCCGTGAGGGTCGCGGCGATGCGAATAGCTCCGGGCACGCCGCGGACGATTGGTGCCGCAACATTCGCCACTGCCGCACCGTCGACGACGAGCGGAACAGCCAACGACTGAAGGCTCTCGATGCGACTGAGGGCTACACCGTTTGCGAGGTAGCGATCGGGAGCCTCAGCGATTCCAGGCGAATCGCCACCGGAGCACGACGCGAGGGCGCCCGCTACGCAGACGCCGAACGCGACGATTGCGGCATCATGCTTCCACATGACGCGCCGCTTTCTCGATGCGGCCCCACAATTCATCGCGCCCATGTCCCGTTTCGGAAGAGAAGCCGATGACCGGAACCTTCGCCATGACCTTGAGCGCTTCGAGCGCGGGCTTCTGCTTGGCCCGGACGATCTTGTCGAGCTTCGTCGCAACCAAGTGCACTCTGCACGTTTCCTTGGGTCGCGAACCCTCCATGAAGTCGAGGAGCTGCAGGTCGTCTTCTTCGACGCCACGGCGCGCGTCCACGAGAAGAAAGAGGGCTTTCAATGAAGGCCGCTCGCGCAGGTAGTCCTCGATCATCGGGCCCCAGCCGATGCGTTCGGCCTTCGACACCTTCGCGTATCCGTAACCGGGAAGGTCCACGAAGTGAAAGAGCTGGTCGGCGCTGAGCTTCACTTCGAAGACGTTGAGCTGGCGCGTGCAGCCTGGCGTGCGCGAGGTGCGCGCGAGGCCTTTTCGCTGCATCAACGTGTTCAGGAGGCTTGATTTGCCGACGTTCGAGCGTCCGGCAAAAGCGATCTCAGGCATCGCGGGAGGCGGCATCTTCGCGACTGCGGGAACTCCGAGGACGAACGTGGCATCGAGGACCATGGGCCCCAACAGGTCTTTCGCTGGCGCGCTGCTCATGGGGTGCGGCTAGCACGCCGTCGAACACGCCGCATGAGCGACGACGCGAGCGGCGTCACTTCCGGCGACCGAAGCGCAAAGGCGCATGCGGGAAAGAGAAGCGCGAACGACGCAACGGAGGCACCGACTTGCACCGAGGGCGCTGCGTGGCGAAACGCGAGGGCCGGAACCGCGGCAGCAACCGCTGAAGCGAGCGCGACCTTCAGCGCGGAAGCGAGGACTTCGCCCAGATGCGGACGAGCCGGCGTACGCACGAGCGCGCCAAGCAGAAGCAATGCCTGCACAGCGGCTGAGCCCGCAACGGCCATCGAGACACCCACGTGCCCGAATCGCGGCGTGAGGGTCACCGCGAGAGCAATGAACGCCACAAGGTCGAGGCCGCTGACGGCCACGGGAACCGCCGTGCGTCCGAGAGCGTAGAACGAGGCCACGAGCGGCCGAACGCAGGCCACGAACACGATCGCAGCGCCCTGCCACGCGAACGAGCGCGCCGTTTGCATCGCCGCATGAGCGTCGAAGTTCCCGCGCTCGAAGAAGACCTGGACCACGGGCAACGCGAAGGTTGCAGCATACACGCTCGACGGAATCGCCACGAAGAGCGTCATTCGAAGTGCGAGCGTGGTGGTGCGACGAAGAGCGTCGAACTCGTGTCTCGCCACAAGCGCCGCCAGCGTGGGAAGCGCCGCGGTCGAAAGCGCGAGGCCGAAGATTCCTTGCGGCACATCGCAGAGGCGTGACGCCCAGAGAAAGTACGACTGAGAACCCGTCTCCGCCGAAGCCAAGAAGCGGGTCGAGAGGATCAAGTCCACTTGGTAGATCCCCATTCCAACCGCCATCGGAGCGATGCGCCGGAGCACCTCACGCACCCGCGCGTCTCGCAAGTCGAGGCGAGGAAACGACACGTAGCCAAGGCGCCGCAGCGCGGGCCACTGCACAAAAAGTTGCAGCGCGCCGCCGACGAGAGCGCCGAGCGCGAGCACATGGGTCCTGTCGAT
>CAIQDA010000115.1 GCA_903870415.1 uncultured delta proteobacterium | reverse complement strand
GAGCTGTGCATCGAGGTGCATGACAGCGGGCCGGGCATTCCCGAGGAACTGCGCAGCAAGATCCTCGAGCCGTTCTTCACGACGAAGCCGCGCGGGCAGGGAACGGGCCTCGGCTTGGCCATCGTGCAGCGCGTGGTGAAGCAGCACGGTGGAAGCTTGCAGATTGCACGAAGCGATGCGCTCGGGGGCGCGTCGTTCTTGGTGCGGTGGGGGAAGGGTAACCCGACCTCGTGAAGACGTCCGAAGCGCGGCGCACGTCAAACTTCTTCAGTCCTGGTTGAAGCCGGCGCGCATGAGGTCCAGCAGCTCGGCCTGCGAGAGCTTCGCGGCCACGTCGGTCCCGTCGAGCACCGCCGCGGCGAGTTCGCGCTTGCGCTCGCGAACGCCAACGATCGCCTCTTCAACGGTGCCTCGACTCACGAAGCGAATGGAGGTGACGGGCTTGGTCTGTCCGATGCGGTGCGCGCGATCGGTCGCCTGCTCTTCGACCGCCGGGTTCCACCACGGGTCGAGGTGGAGCACGTGCGACGCCGCGGTGAGGTTGATGCCCACGCCGCCCGCCTTGAGCGAAAGCAAGAACACCTCGCCCTCGCCCTTCTGAAATGCCTCGATGCTTCGTTTGCGTTGATCGGCAGGCGTTGAACCATCCAGGTACTGAAACGGCACACGCGCCGCCTCGAGCTCCGCGCGCACGAGGGCGAGATGCTGCGTGAACTGGCTGAAGACGAGCATGCGATGCTTCTCCGCGCGCAACGCGTCGATGACCTCGACGACCGCCGCGAGCTTCGAGGAGGGCACCTCGGATGACGTGAGCGCAAGGCGCGGATGACAGGCCATTTGGCGCAGACGCGTGAGCCACGAGAGAAAGAGAATTTGATCCGTTCCACTCCCAACTTTCGCTTCGAGCGATGCAAGCGCCTCGCGACGCATGGCCTCGTAGAGCAGGCGCTCGTCGCCCGAGAGCTCGACCCAGCTCGTGGTCTCCGTGAGGCTCGGCAGGTCCTTTTCAACGAGCTCTTTCGTGCGCCGAAGGACGAAGGGCTTCACGAGGGCGGCAAGGACCTCGCGCCGCTCGCTGCTGTGGTCACGCTCGATTGGCGATGCGAAACGCTGGCGAAACTGCTCCTTCGTCCCGAGCAAGCCCGGCAGCGTGAACGAAAAGATACTCCAAAGCTCTCCGAGGTGATTCTCGATGGGCGTCCCCGAAAGTGCGAGGCGAAACGATGCTTGTAGATTGCACGCCATTGTCGCGCGTCTCGTCGCAGCGTTCTTCGCGGACTGGGCCTCATCGAAGACGACGGTCGCAAAGGGGATGGCCGAGAGCGTTTCTTCGTCGCGCACGGCGAGGTCCCAGCTCGTGACGAGCACGTCATTCTTGCCGAGATTTTCCAGCTCCAAAGCGCGGTGCGGACCTCGGTAGACCCGAACGCGAAGGTTCACACCGAAGCGCGCGAGTTCGCTCTCCCAGTTGGGACCGACCGACGTGGGAGCGATGACGAGCGCCGGCCCTTGCGGTGCGCGGTGCTCAAGGAGCGCGATGGCCTGCACGGTCTTGCCGAGGCCCATGTCGTCCGCGAGGATGGCTCCCGAGCCCCACGCCGCGAGGCGCGCAAGCCACGCGAAGCCCTCGGCCTGGTAGGGGCGAAGAACCGCGCGGAGGTGCTCTGGCGGGTCGAAGGATGCCGTCCTTGCGGAACGCCATTGCTCGAGCCGCGTGAGGATATTCTTCTGGATTTTCTCAGACGATGTTGCCTCGACGAGCTCGCCGATGAAGGGCAATGCCGCGGCGGCTACCTCGAGCAGTCCACCCTTCGTGTCCTTCGCCACGTCTGCGACGGGGGCGAGCTTGGCCCGAAGCTCCTCGCTGATGCGTGCGAAGTGCCCCGGCGCAACCCTCACGAAACGGTCCCCGCGGCGCACGGCTCCGGCGATGTCGAGGAGCGCCACGGTCTCTTCGTCCACCGTCGCATCGCCTCCGATGGTCAGGTAGCCCCCGGCCGCCCCCACACGCAGCCGCACCGCGCCGGACCCAATGGGCCCGTGCAGTCGGACTTGCGACGAAGCCCAGCGCACCTCCACACGATCGCCGAGCTTTTCCGCGCTTTCGATGATGCCCAGCACCGCATCTAGCTCGGTGGCGAGAAACGAGCGCCCCGCCCCAACCGGGTCGACCGCTCGGTCGGCGAGCGACAGAGCGGCCGCCGTGGCGTGAAGACCCGCAAGCTCACCGTCGAGGTCCCGAACGATGACGTGCCGCTTGCCTGCAATCTGCACGTACAACCGTGGACTGCCTTCGCCGGGGTCGAGGCGCTTGACGTGGCCGTGCACCTGAGCGGCAAG
This sequence comes from uncultured delta proteobacterium, assembly GCA_903870415.1. GTDB lineage: Bacteria > Myxococcota_A > Polyangia > Polyangiales > Polyangiaceae > CAIQDA01. The sequence continues at coordinate 1,275 of CAIQDA010000115.1, read as the reverse complement.
CCCCACGCTGAGCGCACTCGCGTCGTCGACGGCGAACTCGATCACCGGCGTGACACCGATCTCGAGCGGCTCACCTTCGAGGTGAGGCGGAAGAATGGCGGGTATCGCGGAACCCAGCGTTTCGAGGCGTTTCAGAAGTTCGGGCCAGCTCGCCTCCGGGAGCGACGTGGGGCGGTCGCGGAACGTGGAGAGGAGGCGATGGGCGGCATGGGGCAGGTGCGCGAAAGCGAGCACGCCGGGTTCACTCACGCGATCGAGAACGAGGGGCTCGTCGTCGCAGAGGGTCACCTCGGCAAGCATGCGCGTGTGGCGTCCGAGGCGAATGCGGACCTCGAGCTCACGGCCGACCTCCACGAACTCGACCGCCGCGGTCACCCGGCGCAGGGCCGTGGGCGCATCGTTCACGAACACACGAGGGTGACCGAGCGCCGCATCGAAGATGCGCCCGTAGTGCTTCAATCGCCCCATGGCGAAACGGTAGGACTCGCCGCGGCTTTCCACGGCGAAGGCGTCCAGCACACGTCGGTCCGCCGCGTCGGCGATCGCCTCGACATCGCGCTCGAAGTCACGCCCTGGCTTTGCGCCACGGGACCATGCGCCACCGCGCCCCTGCTTTTGCAAAGCGAAGTCGAAGCCGACATGGCGCGCGGTCAGCTGAAGTCGAAACGCGAGTCTCGTGTCGCCGGCGGTCGTGAGCGGCTTTGGGACGCGCTGAAGCGAGCGATCGAGCAGCTCGAAAAAGCGAGGCCAGCGCGGCGCTTGAACCCAGGCCAGGAGAGCTGCGAGCGCAGGATCGTCAGGGGAGCGAAAGAGCCTGCGGAGTGCACGCAACGCACCCACGGGCTTGTGCGCGACGTCGTCGCCCAGACTCGGCCAGGACTCGAGCGAGAACACGATGTCATTCGAAAAGTACTCGTCGCGAGCACTTGGCCGGATCACAAGCACGCCCGGTCCTGAATCGACGCGAAACGACCACGGCATCCAAGGCCACTCGCGAGAGCTTGAAGATCGACGGACGGCTGCATCGACAAGCGCATCCGCCGCCGCGAACGGGGAACCCTCGGGCAGCGGCGTGTCTTCGAGGGCCAGGAAACTCTCGTAGATGCGAAGTGGCTCGCGAAGCGCCTCCATCCACTGCTCGAGGAGTTTCACGAGCGAGGCACGAGCAACCCCCACTGTGCGGTGCTCGAACGACTCGAGAAGGTCTCCGACGGTCGCGGGCGCCGAGGGATCGAAACGCATCATCGGAATCCCCGCCGCCACGAACGCCTCGCG
>CAIQDA010000114.1 GCA_903870415.1 uncultured delta proteobacterium | reverse complement strand
GTTGCTCCTCGAGCACTGGAAGCTCCTCACCAAACCGCTCTTGTACCTCAGTCTCTTTTTCAAGCGGCACCGCGACGAGTATTACCGTCGCCTTACTGCGGTGCGTGTGGACGGCGATTGGGAGGGCTGGCTCGACTTCTTCCTGGATGGCGTCGCGACCATTGCCGACGAGGCCGTGGTCTCCGCGCGTGAACTCTTTGCACTCGTCGCCGAGGACCGCGCGCGCCTGCTCGCGAGCGAAAACGTGTCCATCGGCGCCCTCCGTCTCTTCGAGCTTTTGCCGCGGCACCCGATCGTCACGGTGGCGTCGGCGATGAAGTTCCTCGAAACGACCAAGCCCACGGCGGGAAAGGCTGTCGATTTGCTGGTGGCGGAAGGAATCCTGGTCGAGTCGACTGGAAAGAAGCGCGATCGCTCGTTCGTGTACCGAGCCTACTTGGACCGGCTGAAGGTCGGAACGGAGATCCTGGCCTCCGCCTCGTCGACCGGCCCTGCACCGAGGTGACCGAATGACCTATCGCACGCCGAGGCTTGCTGCAGCCGACGAAGTCGTTCGTCTACCGGTTAAACGCCCTCGCATCTCGTCCATGCAGAATACACCCATCCGTTAAACGCTCTCGGTTTCTCTCTCCCCGGAGCGCGTCAAAAGAGCGCCCGCGAGCCCTCGAAACCGAGCCGCGTCGCGTCACGCCGCTCTCTGCGCCTCTCTGGCCAAATTGTCCCTCCGCAAGTGACAAGACGCGTGCGCCGCGAAAACCAGGCAAAAATGAGAAAACCCCTTAGCTTGCGCTTCGGGGTTCTCGTTCATCAGCGGGGCCGGATTTCTCAGTCTATCGCTGCGCTTGGCTCCGGAAGCGATGCCGTAGACGGGGTGTCTCTGAGACAGAGAATTTGGACAGACGCCATCGCATTCGCAGTGTCCAAACTGAGGACCGTATGAACGTAGCACTGGGATTCTTCGGGTCAATCCCGGCCGTCGGCGATGAGCACCGGGTTATCGGTTTCGTCGTAGGTGACGCTGCGCGACTCGAGAATTCCCTGGGTGACCGCATCGCTCGCCGATGGAGACACGTAGCCCAGCGGAGCTCCGGATGCGGCCGGGGCACCGCTCGTCCACCTCGAAGGTGCGCTTCGGAAGGTTTGCGTATTCACGAGTCGACCGCGCAAGTTCTACACCATCTGCGTCGTCGTGTGGGCGCCGTCGGCGTAGTCGATCTCCGTCACGCGCCCTTGCGCGTCGCGCTGCACGCGGCTCACAAGCACGCCGTAGCTCGAGGTCACGGCGCTCACCGCTCCGCGCTGGTCCCAAACGCTCGTCACGGTGCTCACGCCGCCGGTGCCTTGGAGCCCGGTGCTGGTCACGCCGCTCGTCTCGGTCACGACGCGGTTCGCTTCGTCGTAGGCGATTTCCTGGAGATACGCGCGCGGCGCGAGGCCAAGCGTTTGCGTGGGGTTCGTTGGGTCCACGAGCGCGACGCGCTTCATGTGGCCTGTCACGCGGGGTGGCTCCGCGGTCGCGGCTCGCCGATCAGCGCTGCGCTAGGCGTCGCGTATGGCGGCGCGCAGCCTCGCGGACCTGGACTGGGAGCCGTTGGACGAAGACTTCGCCGAGTTCTTGCGCTCGACGGGCTGGATAGTTGTTGCTACAGTTGCAAGCAGTTGATGCAAGTCCTATCCACTCAGCGGCAATTCGACGCCTGCGACTTCGTGGCAAAGAGCGGCGGAACGGCGCGCACGCGGGACATCCTCGCGGCGGGCGTTCATCCGAGGCGGCTCTATGCGGCGCGGGATGCGGGAACGCTCGTCGAGGTCACCCGTGGCGTCTTCGCGCTCGCCGAAGCCCCGCCCGCGGAGCCGGACCTCGTCGCCGTCTCCGCGCGCATGCCTCGGGCCGTACTCGGTCTCGTCTCCGCGCTCCACCTGCATGGCCTGACGACCGAGATCCCTCGGGCGGTCCACGTGCTGCTGCCGCGTGGTGTGCATGCTGCACGCATCGAAGGGCTCCCGCTCGAGGTCTACCACTGCGCCGCGGGGAACCTCACCATCGGCGTCGAAGAACGAGAGCTCGCCGGCGTGAAGCTTCGCGTGACGACTCCCGCGAAATCCGTCGCCGATGCTTTCAAATTTCGCAGCCGCGTGGGGCTCGAAGCCGCGGTCGATGCGCTGAAGGAGACGCTCCGGACGAAGGCCGCGACGCCCGCGGAAATCGATCGCATGGCGCGCGTCGATCGCGTGCAGGCGATCGTGCGGCCCTACCTCGAGGCGCTCGCGTGAGCGGCCGCAAGGTGACCCACGTGGGCGCGTCGGTACTGCAGCGGGCGGTGCTCGCTGCGGCCGTCGTAGCCATTCGGTCCGTCACGGACGGTCATGCTGCTTGGACTTTGACCTTCAGCGGGAGCCCGGCCTCTTCGACCATCGCTTGCAGCGCGAGCCTGACGAACTGGTCGCGCGAGTAGCCGAGCACCTCGGCGAAGCGCACCGCGCGCTCGAGGCTGACGCTCTTGCGGCCGTGCTCGATGTCGCAGAGGTGGGAACGCGAGATTCCCAACGTTCGCGCGAACGAAGCCTGCGTTTCTTCTTCGCCGAGACGGATACTCTCGAGGAGGCGGCCGAGCGTGAGGGGGCCGCCGGCGCGGGCCTCGAGGAAGCGCATCGTCGTGCTCTTGGTTTTCGCGTTAGTAGTCATGTTTGTTTACCTCCTCGACACTGACGAACTCGACCTCGCCCGCGCGTATCTCGTAAATCGCGCGATACGCTCGACTCAGGCGGATGGACCGTTGACCCGCGCGCGGCCCTTTCAGCGGCTCGTCGTGAAAGCCAGGAACCTTGCGAATGGCCTCGAGACCTTCTGCTTCGACGGCTTCGACCCACGCCGCGAGCTTCGTCGCGATGAAGGCTGGCACGAGCCGCAATTGCTTGCGGGCACGCGCAGACAGCACGACGACGTGAATCACGAGACCAAGTGTACACCGAGTAGGTGAACACGCAAGCTCGGCATTGCGCATCGGCGGTGCGACGATTACTCGCCGCGCGTGCTTGCGTTAGCGCCCTTTCATTTTGTGGTCTTGCTCGTCGCCGGATGGCTGAACCGGCCTTAGCAGCAGGCGATCGTGTACCTGCGCGCCGAAAACCGTGTGCTTCGCGATCGCATCCACGAGCGGCGCCTTCGCTTCACGGACACCGAGCGGCGCAGGCTCGATCTCGCCGGAGAGCCTGTTGGCCGAGCGGCGCTGCGTGAGATCGCCACGCTTGCATCGCCGGAGACCGTGCTTCGTTGGTACCGCGAGCTCGTGGCGAAGAAGTACGCTTCCAACCCGCGCAGCGCTTCAACGACCGCTCCAACGCGCGTCTCCATCGAGGCCCAGGTACTCCGCATGGCCAGGGAAAACCCGTCCTGGGGCTACACGCGCATTCGCGGGGCGCTGCACAACCTCGGAATTGAGGCCGGGCGCTCGACCATCGCGCGCATCCTGAAGGCGAACGGGCTCGAGCCTGCCCCGGAGCGCGGCCGTGTGCCGAGCTGGCAGGTGTTCCTCGAGGCGCATCGCGGCGCCATCGCCGCTGCGGACTTCTTCACCGTGGAGGTGCTCACGATGCGCGGGCTCGTGCGGCACTACGTGTTCTTCGTCATCGACCTCACGACGAGGTGCGTGCAGGTTGCAGGCATCACGCGGCAGCCCGACGGCCCGTGGATGGACCGGATGGCGGCGCACCTGACGGACGCGTACGACGGCTTTTTGCTGCGTGCGCGGGTCCTCATCACGGACCGCGACCCGCTCTACACCGCGCGTTTTCGCGAGACGTTGAAGGGGACGGGCGTGAACGTGGTGCGCGTTCCGCCGCGGAGTCCGAAC
>CAIQDA010000113.1 GCA_903870415.1 uncultured delta proteobacterium | reverse complement strand
GGGAGGAGGACGAAGGAATACTCTGAGTATTTCGAGGACAACGCCCCCCAATCCCACGCCGACGGCTTGCGGTTCGGCGCGATGGGTCCACGACGATTTGGGGGAAGCCTTTTTTCATTACCCTGATAAAAGCGAAAGAGGCACACCGGCGATGTACCGTGTGCCCCTTGCTCCATCGAACTTCCGGTCGATGATCGAAAACCGACCTCGCGTTACTGCTGCGTGGCGACGGGCTTCTTGCCGATCCAGCGCTCTTGGCGGCTGTACGGCACGTCTTTCGCCTCGTCGGGGCTCACGGAGCTCTTGTCGTTCTTGTGGTTCTTCGCCATCGTGACCATGAACACCGTGGAGCTACCCTGGGCGCCGATAATCACCGACCAGCCGAGGAAGATCATCCACATACGGAACCAACGCTGGCCGTACTTGGCGACGATGGCCGCTTCGTTGGCCTTCCAGTTGTTGTACCATTTGTGAATGGTGACCGAGTAGTGCACACCGCAGTTCTCGACGCGATGCACTTCAAAACCCGCGCGCTCCGCGTGACCGACCACGAAACCGAGGGGACAACTCGCATCGGCGCCAGGGAAGATGTACTTGGCCATGAAAAGGCCCCACACAAGGTCTTCGTACTCCCACGGACGGCGAAGGCCGGCGATCTGCAGGTAGAAGATACCGTCGTCCGCGAGCATGCTGCGAACCTGAAGCAGAAACTGCTGGAAGTTCTTGATGCCCACGTGCTCCGCCATTTCGAGGCAGGTGATCTTGTCGTAGGTCTTGCTTGGAAGATTGCGGTAGTCGTCGACGATGATTTCGACGCGGTCGCTGACGCCAGCTTTTTCGGCTCGTGCGCGCGCCCAATCGGCTTGTTCCTGCGCAAGCGTAATCCCCGTGCTGTGGGTGCCGTAGCGTTCCGCAGCATGGGTGATCATCGGGCCCCATCCGCAACCGATGTCGAGATGACGGTCGCCAGGCTTCATCTGCGTGTACTGGCAAATGGTGTCGAGCTTACGTTCCTGAGCGCGCTCCAAGGTCTCGCTCGTGTCCTGAAAGATGCCGCTCGTGTAGGTCATGCTTTCGCCGAGGAACCAATTGTAGAAATCGTTTCCGCGGTTGTAGACGTGGGCGATGTCATTCTTGTCGGACATTTCGGTGTGCGAAATGTTTTGCCCCAAGAACTCGCGGAAATAGAACGCAATGTCGCCCCAGGTAAAACTGAAGCGAAAGAGCTGGTTGCGCTTGAGCAGCGTCTCGTAGACGTCTTGCTTGAAGTCGAGGCGCTCGGCCATGTAGGCCTCGTACAAGATCTCCATCGGGATCTTTTTGCCCTGCCACTTCGCCGCATCGTCAGCGTTTTTCCAAGCGATAAAGGGCTCCAGGTTCGCAGCGCCGCCGTCGTGCCCGTGAGAGCGGATCATGAGCCCAAGGACCGGAACGACCACGCCGAAAAGCGGCACCGCGAGCCACGTCAGCAGAAACGTCCGCCAGCCGCCGCCTGTCGCGAGCAACGTGATCGCCGCAATCGCGGTCGGCACGGCCAAGAGCAGGAGTCGGTTTTGCTCCAGTACCCAGAAAATTATCGGGAGGATGTTCGTTCGCCCGCGCTCGTCATGCTCAGAGGCGCGGCGCGAGGTGCTCGACGGGTTGCCACCTGAGGTGGCCGTTTGTTCGCTCATCAGGGAGTCCTTATGAATGCCATACCGGACGACCCCTAAAGCAAGGCGCGGCGAGAGGCTACGCCAACGTTTTGAAATACGACCCAACTCCGTCGCTCGCCCCAAACGTCAGCTTCACAGCGCTCTTGTTTGTCTCGCCCGGGCAGAGCTTTCCATCGTGAGACCAAACCGGAACACCACGCCACGTCCACGCTTCGACCACGTGAGGGGCTACCCCTTCGTTTTCGCGTCTTCGTTGCTGCCGGCCGCCACCGGTGTTAGACTGCGAAGCCAAGTCGATCGCGGTTGGACGGGCTTATTCTCGTGGCGCACGAGCCTCTTTTAATGGCACAATAATGCTCTAAAAGAAGCCTGCCATTATGGCAGCGTCACGAAATCATGGGCCGCCAATCATTGGGTCGCAGGAGCCTCGCCGGTTATGAAAATTGGACGCAACGACCCATGCCACTGCAACTCGGGCGCTAAATACAAGAAGTGCTGTGCCAGCAAAGACGACGCGGCGGAAACGGCCGAGTTGACCGCGCAGGCTGCAGCGCGAGCTCTGGCCGCCGACGGCGAGGGGACCGCGGACTCCGGTGCGAAAAACGCGTCCGCTCGTCGCATGGGTCCCCCAACGGCCAAGCCGAAGTCGCGTACTCCGGCCGCAAATCCCGTGCGTCGCCGCGCGATTTAGCAAGCCGCCGAATAAAGCGCGAACGCTCCAAGTTCACGGGAGAATGACTTCGGAATACTTTGTGTATTGCGAGGTCGCCGACCAACGACTTGGGGCGTTACGCTTTTTCGATGACCCTGGTACGCGCCGACCGCGTCGCCTTGTGCCTCGTGGCCGAACAATGGGTCAATCGCCGCCAAGCGCAGCAACGATCTGATCGCCTCTCGACGCGTCCGAGTGGTCGCGGACCGCGTGGATCAGCGTCCCGTTGATGCTTCGGTTAGGCGACGAAAACTTAAATCCAGACGCTTTAAGCGTTCGGGTTGAAACTTTCTTCAGTCGCGTGAAGTAGCGGATGCCCGCGTCGAAGGTGGACTGATCGATGCGACGGTTTCCCGCATGCATTTCAATCTGCTCCGAGAGACTGCCGCACATGCCCGAGTTCAGGGTGAGCATAGGCACGACCACACTTGAACTGCAGCCTTTTTGGAAAAACTCTTTAAACTCATCGGGCTTGTGAATGATGCTTCCCGACGACGGGTCGCGCGAGGGCTCGAAGGTCGGGCGATTGGGGTTGTAGTCGCCGCCGCCTTTTAGCGCCTCGGTCCGAGCGATGCCCGCCTCCCGGAGCCAGAGGTTTTCCGCGTCGATCGTGAATGCCCCCAAACGGCTCTTCTGAAGCAAGCGGTCGATGAGCTTGTAGCCCCATTCGAGCGCGGTCATGATCATGGAGACGAGCGAACCCGCGCCGGGCAAAAACGCGTTCGCGGCGATGTCGCCTGCGCCCTTGAGCGCATGAAAAAGACCGTTACCGATGGCAAGATCGACCTCGTGCTCGATCGACTTTGAAATGAGTTCAAAGTGCCCCGAGTTGATGCGCACTTGACGCTTGTTCCACCACAACGACGTGCGCTCGATCACTTTGTCGACCGTGTCGACGATCCCGGAAGCAAGGTTCGAGGCCCCGCCGACAAACGGAGCCGCAGCTTCGGAAACCTTCGTGATGATGAACTCGATGATTTTCCGAAGCGTTTTTCCAGCGATGCGCGTTTTGAACGTGCTGTCCTGAAGGCATCGGTCATGCCACCAGTCGATGGCACGGCTCACCGCCGAACGAATCGCTGTCGCCAAAGTCGCCCCGAGTTCGACAATGCCTTCAACAACTCCAACAGTCAGAACGGTCATTCCCATCGCCCCCTTGGCCATGGAGCCAGCCAAAGAGACATCGGTTGAGTCATCGAGAAGCTTGAGTTCGTCGATGAGCCGGCTTGTGACGCGGAATTGTGGCGTGTAAATTTCAGGCGCGACGTAGTCCGGATTCGCTTTCATGCGGTTCAAGTAGCCCGCAGGGGTTGCTACACCTTTCTGCGCGACACCGAACACCGCCTGCCCTCCAGAAATAACCTCCCCACTTTTCACGCCAAACTTTCCAAGACGCGTCGCGATGTCACCGACGTGCGACTCGCTCGCCGCCGCCAGGCTTCCGCCGACTCCGGCAAATGCCCCAGCCGCGACCGCGCCGCCGACGTCGGCAACGCCGCCGAGAAAGTATGCCCAATCGAGCTCGTACTGCGTGTTGCCGAGCAAGTACGCCACGCCGAAGCGCGAACGTGTCACCTCCCAAGCGACGGCCGAGCGCTCTCGTCGGGTTTGTGCCACAAGCACCTCGCCCCACGCGTCCGTAAGAAAGACATGCCAGGCCTCGAGAAGTCCCTCGCTCGCGACGTTTCGTTTGACGGTCGACCATGTGCCGCCCTTCGCGGCGAGCATCGCGTTGAGCGCTTCAAGCAAGTTGATGGAGAGCGTGCGCATGCAGGGGGCGCTCAAGTCCGGGCAATCTCGTGCGAGGCGAATGTAGGCCTCGTACGCATCGTCGACGCGCTTCGTATCGTCACTTCGCGCCGACCACCTCAGTGAGGTGCGGCTCTTAAAGCTTGAGAACGAGAGCAATTCCGGGGACCCGCCACTTGGCTCCTCTTCGAGATCCCAGTCGTCCTCAAAACGCATCGCGTTCTGTCGCACCAGCATCGGACGCGCGAGCACGGGCATCGGAGGAAGCGGAGCGTCTGGTTCGACTTCGGACATGCGGATGAGCGTCGCACGAAAGGCACGGTGGTGCACGCCTGATGCACACTTATTCGGAGGACGTCGCGACGAGGCCTCCGGGCAAGTGAACGGGTGCCAGCACGACGGCCCGCGTCACTCGCGCCGCGCGAGCCTGGGGCGCCGACGCCCGACCGCACGGATCGATGAGCCATGTACCATCACTCTGCTACGGGGCTCGCGTCGCTGACAATTAGGAGCACGCCAATACGTAGCGACCTGTGGACAACCACGATTTGAATCGATTCGCTTGATTTCATCGACCACGAAGTCCGGTGTCTACAGCAAAAAAGGCCACCCTTTGGGGGCGACCTTTTTTGCACACGGAACTCCGTCGGTTCAGGGACAGCTTGACGCGGGGTTGCTGCAGCTTACCGAAGTACCTGCGGGCAGGTGCGCGGCGAGGCTTGGGCATACGCAGCCCGAGAGAAGCGGCACATCGCTGAAGTAGGCGCCTACGCAGCTCGCCAGCAATGGCATCGAGAAGCTCGCAAGCACCGGGTCTGTGGTCACCGAAATTTGCGTGCCGACCGCGGTGAGTGCGGGGAAGCTCACCGTCGTGAGATGCGGGAAGTTGGAAATGTAGAAAGGCTGATCACTGCCGGGGGCGGAGGTGACGAGCGGGATCGTCAGATTGGTCAGCGGTGCCGCATCCCCGCCCTGGAAACGCATCCAGCCGCCAACGGTGCGGAGCTCGGGCAAAGATAGCGTGGCAAGCATCGGGGTGTTGAATAGGTCGAGGTTGCCGCCAATGCTCGTAAGCGCCGGGAACGCCAAATTGATCAAGTGGCAACCTTGGAAAGACACCTCGCCGCCAACCGTCGCCAGCAGCGGCATGGAGAACGATAGAACGTCTTCGCCGACCGCGACCGAGCCCGTGATGCTCGTGAGCGCGGGGAGCGTGAGCGAAGGAACGCCTGCGACCCTGAGGTTTTCACCCACCGTCGCAAGGAGCGGGAGCGATACGGTTGGGGCGGGGCCCGTTGAGGAAAAGGGACCGAGGTTCGCCCTGCCAACGGTCGTCAAGTTGGGAAAGGAGACCCCCGCGAGCTTTGGTCCGGCGACCACAAAAGTAGTCGGGAGCGAAGAGAAGGAAGAAACCGCGGAAATATCGGTCAGCTCGGCACAGTTGGCGACATAAAGTCCCCCGGCCTGCGTGATGTGTTCGAGGCCGGCGAGCGTGGTGCCCGAAAAGTTTGCCACGGCGATGTCACCGCCCACGTGAGTCAGAGCCGAGAGCCCGCTCAGGTCCGTGAGTCCCGTGGCATCAATGATGAGACCGCCGGTGATGGACGTGGTTCCGAGGGTCTGAAGCACCGCGATGTCGGCGTTGTTGTGGACAACGTAGGTACCTTGGAGCACCGTGATTTGCGGAAGAGTTCCGCCTCCGCCGCTTGATCCGCCGCCGGCGCCCGCGTCAATGGCCGCATGCGAGCCATCGGGGCACGTGATCGTCGTGACGCTTCCCGCTTGGGTCACGGTGCAGGGCGAGGCATTGGTTCCGTTCGCGCCGTTCGTGCCGTTTGTTCCGTTACTTCCGTCCGTGCCGTTCGTGCCGTTCGTGCCGTTTGTGCCATCGACCGCGGGTTTGACGGTTGCCGACGACCCGTCGCCGCACGTGACCGTGACAACGTTCGTCGTGGCGTCCGTCGAAACGCTGCAGCTCGAGGCGTTGTTGCTGCAACCAATGGACGCCGCCGACAGGGCTCCGATGGTGACGGTTCCAAGAAAAGCCGCGAGGTGAATTGAGCGCATCTTTGATAGTTCCAAACGAGCGGAATTCGGGGGACGATCGCCCCGACGTTTAAGTCGCTTCGTTCGCGATCTGCGCTAAGCGGATTGCTCGAATCTTCATACATTTTAGGCTGCCGGCGAAAAGTTAGCGGAGCGCGAGCGCAAATGATGCAGTGAGCCGCGGCGCTCACGCAAAATGGATTGAAATTGGGACGTTGTGGCACAAGTCACAGGGCGATTCGCTCAAGCGTTCGCCTCGGTCGTGCGGGGAAATGAGCAGCCGAATGGACCCACGCCGAGGGCACGGATTCCCCAAAACGCTTTTCAGCCCTTCAAACAAACGACGACTCGCAGCGTCACTGTGCCGATGGTCGATTCCAACGCGTTCCCTCGTGACCGCGCGCTTTCGCCGTGCGAGAACTCGCCCTTCATGGTTGGCCTGCAAGCCCCGCGTTTTCGTGCGCTTCTTTTTGCCGCATTCGCGCTTCCGCTCGTCGTCGGTTCGAGTCCCTCGCGTGCGGACGAACCGGTCCTCGCCCCGCCCTCGCTCGCGCGGTCACGTGCGGAGAAGCTCGCGGTGTTTCTGGACAAACTCGGCGTCGAACGCCTGTGGCAGCCGCGCGTCGCCATTGTCTGGGACACGGGCGAACCCGCCGGTCGCGCGGCAAGTCACCCGGACCACGTGACCCATTGCAGTGCGTTCGCGGCCGCCGCGAGCAAGCGCCTGGGGGTCGAACTTCTTCACCCACCGGAACACCCGATGAAGCTTCTTGCCAACGCGCAGTACGATTGGCTCGCGCGCGAGGACCAGGGACGTGCGCAGGGGTGGACGTCCCTTGATTCGCCTCTCGTGGCACAGCACCGAGCAAACGACGGAGACTTGGTTGTTGCAGTCTACAAGTCTCCCGATAAGGCGAAGCCTGGGCACATCGCCATCGTGCGGCCAAGCGACAAGAGCGCGGAAAGCATCGATCGCGAGGGGCCGCAAATCATCCAAGCGGGCAAGACCAACTACGTGAGCACGTCGCTCGCGCGCGGGTTTTCGCAGCATCCGGGCGCATGGTCGAATCGCGCGGTGCGGTTTTATGCGCACGCCGTCTCCCTGCCCTGAGCTGTCGAACGGCTCGTGGACGACCCCGCCGATGCGTGGCCTCAGTTCTTCGTCACCGCGACCGAAAAGGTCGACGTGGCCGCGACACCCTTCACCATCAAGTTGAGAGTGTTCGCGCTCGTGAGCGAAATCACGCACGTTTCGTTCGTCGAGGTCGCAAATGGGCGGCAGGTGAACGAGGTCGTTGTCGGCACCGCGCCGACCTTCACGTAGAGGTCCGCATCGCCGGTACCCGTCATCGCCACCGTGTACGAGCCCGCAGCCAGCGACGTGGTCGTGAAGTACTGCACCGCGCCCGCGACCGTGGTTCCGCTCCATCGCGGAGTGCCTGAATCGGCGGTTGCGGCGTCGAGAATGGCAGCATCGGTCTTCGTGCCTGCATCGGCAATCGAGGCATCGGTCTTGGTACCTGCGTCAACGATCGCTCCCGCGTCGACCACCGCAACATCGCCGACGCCGCACGCGTTCCAGGCGTTCGCGACGGCGGCCCACTCACCGCTCGACGCGCCGTTAAGATCGCGCGCGGCACTGAGCGTCGCGGTGCGTGCGCCCGCGAAATTCGTCGTCGATGTCATGTACAGCGTCATCGCGCGGTAAAAGATAGCTCCGGCCTTCGCGCGCCCGATGCCCGTGACGCGCTTGCCCGAGGTGGCGTTCGCGCCGCCCTCGGCGAGGAGGTAGAAAACGTTGTTCGTGAGACCCGAGGCGAAGTGGAGTCCGTTGATGGCGGGCGTCGTCGCGTAAAGGCTCGCGGTGTTCAGGCTCGCATGGTCGATACTCTTGCCATCGGCCTTGGGGTTGCTCATGGAACGCAGGAAATCGCCTGAGATTCCCGGCGTCACGATGTCTTCGCCAATCAGGTAGTTCGGGGTCTTCGTGATGCCTGGGCGCGTCGCGGAGAAGTGCTCGGCGAGGGTACCGAAGATGTCTGCGAGCGACTCGTTCAGCGCACCGGACTCACCGCTGTAGGTGAGCTTCGAGGTCATCGCGATGATGCCGTGGGTCATCTCGTGCGCGGAGACGTCGATGGCGAAGGTGGGGCCGAATTTCGTGCCATCACCGTCGCCGTAGGTCATGCATGCGCACGCATCGTTCCAGAACGCGTTGTTGTAGCCCGTGAGGTAGTGCACGCGCTGCTGCGAGCCCACGCCGTCGTTCGCGATGCCCTTTCGGCCGAAGGTCTGCGCAAAGAAATCCCAGGTGATTTCCGCGGTGGCGAGCGCTTCTGCGCCGCCGGTGGCCGGGTCTGCACCGGTGCCCGAACCCCAACGGTTGTCCGTGTCCGTGAACACGGCGCCGCCACTCATACCGTACGCGAGGTTCACCGCGCTCATGCCTCCGCGCGATGGGTCGACGAGGCGGTAGGAGTTCGCGCTCACGGAGTCCGTCGTAAGGGGCACGGCGCTCCCGAGGTACATCGTCTTCGCGGTGCCCGCAGTGGCTGCAGACTGCACGTTGTCGTAGCCGAGGAACAAGGCTCCGCTCCGCGCGTCCACGAAGACCACGTCGTTGACAGGCCCGCTCTCGAGATCGCCCGTGAGGTTCACGCGATAAGCGAGGCCATCTTCTTCAGCGAATTCCCCGTCAAGAAGCGGGTTGTGCTCGCGTGGCTCGCGGCTTCCGGGCACGACGACGAGTTCCACCGCCGCCGTGAGTCCCGATGGGCGACTCATGAAGAGACGCGCGGCAAGGGCCGCTTGCGCGGGCGTGAGCGACGGCGTTGCATCGAGGTCATCGCGAATGGCAACGAAGCCGCTCGTGACTTCCTCGACGGCCTCGTCCGCGAGACGCACATGCACGATGGCCTCGGCCCCATGCACACGCAGTCCTTTGAAGCGCTGCTCGTAACGTGCATGCCCCATGCCCACATCGTCGAGCTCGATGGCGAGGCGGACGACCTCGGAGTTCGGCCCCAGAGCCCGAACGCGCGCACCGTCCGATGAGAGCGCCCGCTCAGCGATTTCTTGGGTCGTCGCGCTTGCATCGGCGCCCGTGCTTGCGTCTCTAGTGACGCTTGAGACCACAGTCGACGACGCCGGCTCGCTGCACGCGGCGAAGAGGATCCCCGCGAAGGAGGCCACAGGCAGGAGCACGGCGAGGGCGGTCGAAGTGCGCATGATGCAACGATACTACAGCGAGGAAGCGTTTGTCGTTGCGCGCGATACGATGAAAACTGCGTCGCTCGTTGAGTGGGTTTCGGGATTACGGCGGACGGCGCCTCAAGTGGCACCCCGACGCGCTCGACCGTCTGTCCCGCTCAATCTTCAAGCAGAGACACGTCGCGCACAGCACCCTTGTCTGCGCTCATCGCGAGCTTTGCGTACGCTTTCAGCGCGGCCGATACGCGGCGTGGGCGCAGCTCCGCGGGCTTCCATCCCTTGGCGTTTTGTTCCTCGCGGCGCTGCGCGAGTTCCTCGTCCGATACCAGCACGTCGATGCGCCGGTTTCGAATGTCGATGCGAATGCGATCCCCGTTCTTGACGAGGCCAATGGCGCCGCCCGCGGCCGCTTCTGGAGACACGTGGCCAATGCTCAGCCCCGAGGTACCTCCCGAAAATCGACCGTCGGTGAGGAGTGCACAGAGTTTTCCGAGGCCCTTCGACTTGATGTACGAGGTTGGGTAGAGCATTTCCTGCATGCCAGGCCCGCCCTTCGGTCCCTCGTAGCGCACGACAACCACGTCGCCGGCCTGTACCTTGTCTTCAAGAATGTGCGCCACGGCTTCGTCCTGTGACTCGGTCACATGCGCCGGACCTTCAAAGAGGTAGAGCGCTTCGTCGAAGCCCGCGGTCTTCACCACACAGCCGTCGGGCGCAAGGTTGCCGACAAGCACCGCGAGTCCACCCTCTTGGGAAAACGCATGTGCCGCCGAGCGAATGCACCCCTCGGCCCTATCCGCATCAAGGCTCGGGTACCGCGTGGCTTGGCTAAACGCGATCTGCGTCGGAATTCCGGCCGGTCCCGCCCTGTAAAATGTCTGCACTTCCGGCGATGGGCTTCGCGCGATGTCCCAGGCGTCGAGCGCGTCTTTCATGGTTGGCGCATGCACCGTGGGCACGTCCGTGTGCAGCTTCCCAGCCCGGTCGAGCTCGCCGAGGATCGCCATAATGCCGCCGGCGCGGTGAACGTCCTCAATATGGTATTTCGGTGTATTCGGAGCGACTTTACAAAGCTGCG
>CAIQDA010000112.1 GCA_903870415.1 uncultured delta proteobacterium | reverse complement strand
CGCTTGCCCCGCAGGAGCGCCTCGAAGCCAGTCTGCGACGTGAGCAGGTGCACTTCGTCGACCGAAACGAGCAGGTCGCCCATCGGCGCATCCATCACGATTTCGTTGCAAAAACTCTGGGTTTGCGACTCGCCGTCACCCGCGCCGCGCAGTCCCGCAACCACGTCCGGGTGGGGCTTGTAGACGACGTACGCATCGGGGTTTGCCGCGCGAACGGCCTTGAGTACGTCGAGGTTCTTGCGCAGCTGCGGCGCGCCATGTGCGAGCGAGGCATCGGACTCAACTTGGCCCGGAACAAGCACGACGCGTCGAGCGCCTGCGGGTCTCACCCAGGGAGCGCCCCCGACATTGTACTTCGTCACGCCACGGGCCACGACGCGCTCGCGGAGGGCAAGGGCGCGCGCCACGAGCTCTTCCGAAAAAGCTGCATGTTGCAGGAGATGCTCGAGATCCGAGGGTTTTGTCGCGTCAAAATAGATGCCTCGCGTGTCGAAGGCGAGCGACATGGGGCGAATGAGGTCTGCGCCAAGACCGACCGATCGAAGAAAACCATCCTCCACCCGAACGATGCGCACGCTCGAAGGAACGCCGTGCGGCACGTCGGAGCGCCCCCAAAGGAGCAGCGTTCCGTTCTCTGGAACCTCTGCCCCTGTCGACACCGCGCGCAGCGTCGAGGGTGCTAAAAAATCGCTGACGAACGCGCCCTTGCGGAGCGAGAGCCCATGCGTATGGACCACCGGCGGAAACTCCAGGCGTCGCGCCGTCACGAGAGCGACTCCAAAAGCGCGTCGACCGTTGCGAAGTGATTCGCCCAAGTTGGTGCGTGAAAACCCTGCAAAGAACCAGACTTTCGAGCGGCGAGCGGTGAGCTGAGTGCGTCGATGCGGGCGAGCCACCCGGGGCCATCGAGAGGGTCCACATACGCGGGAAGGTCACCGGCAAGTTCACGAAATACGGAAAGCGTACTCGCGACGACGGGCACTCCGGCAGCGAGGGCTTCAACGAGCGGCAGACCGTAACCTTCGACGAACGATGGAAAAAGCAAAGCCTGTGCATGATGCATGTAGGTCGCAAGGTCGGCGTCGCTCGCTCCGGGCTTCTCGATGACAACGCCTCGCAGGGCTTCGCAACGGTCGAGCATGTCGACGACGCTCTCGCACTCCCATCCGCGTTGGCCAATGATGACGAGTTTCGGTAGGTTTTTGCCGCCTCGCTCGACGATTCGGCGCCAGAGCTGCAGGAGCAAGAGGTGATTCTTTCGCCCTTCGATCGTTCCTACGACGACGAAGTAGGGCCCTGCGATGGGGCGCTCGTGCGAGGGGGCGGGGAGCGTGGCGGTTCCGAGATGCGCGACGACCGTGCGAGGAGCCGTATGGCCGACGCGCGTGGCGTAGCCTTCGAGTTCGCGTCGCGTCGCGTCCGAGTTGACGATGATCGCCGCGCTTTGCGTGAGCACGGCGTGCATTCGCGCCGCGTGTTTTTCGCGCTCACCGTGGCGCGCGTATTCCGGATGGGTCAACGGAATCAAGTCGTGGACGAACGTCACAGCACGGCCGCCCGATCGCTGCCATCGCCCAAGAAAATCAGGCCTTTCGAGGCCGCCGTGGCCGGTGTGCAGGAGCAGCGCACCTCGCGCGGGGGCGAGTTCCGGCACGAGTCGCAAGGCGGCTTCGACGAGCTTCCATCGGCCGCGAGCACTCTCCGCCGGGGCCTCGAGCAGCTGCGCAAAGAGACGGTCGGACGATTCGCGCGTCGCCATCGCCGGCATGCTGCCGATGCGTAGGAGCGCGCGGGCCCGGTCACGCATATGGCGCACATACGCGATACCGACGCGATCGATACCTGTCGGAATCCGGCCTTTGAGTGCGCGACCCACGAGCCGCGTGACGTCGAGAGCGAGTGTGCGCATGGGCTACCGGGCTACTGCGTAAGCCCGCGAAGAATCACCGCCGGGTAGATGACCGACGTGACGATGTTCAGAAATTTCTGCCATTCCGCAGCGGTCGCGTTCGACACGTAGAGGACGTCGCCGTGTTGCACCGGGAAGCGTTGCGCGAAAAAGAAGGTCGCGGGGTCCTTCAGGTTCGCGCGGTAGATGACGGGCACCTTGCCGTCGGGCGACGTTGCCACATCGCCGCGCGCTTCAAAGGCCGAGCGGTCTTCGAAGCGAAACAGAAACACGCCTTGCGCGTCGGCTCGCATGTCTTGAAGGCCGCCCGCTCGAGCGAGGGCCTGCGCGAGCGAAATGCCCGTGGCCTCAAACGCGACTTCTTCGTTGCGACCGGTGGCGCCGAGCACGACGAAGCTCTGATTTTGGAACACGGACGTGACGACGTCGCCGGGGTGAAGCGGGATGTTTTGCTGCGGATCACGAATGATCGTGTCAAGCGGCAGCGAGTGGACCGAGGTGCCGCGCGTGAGCTGGACGGTGAGCTTCGTGATCGGTTGACGGACGCCGCCCGCCGCGGCAATCGCATCGAGGAGTCGCTCCCCCTTCGAAGTCAGCGGCATGCGCACACTCGACGCCACCTCTCCAACGACGGTCACGGTCGAGCTCACGTTGTGCGTGACGCGAACGAGAATTTGCGGCTGGTTGGCTTTGCCCTTGAGGCGCTTCGCAATCTCGAGCTCAACCTCGACGGGCGTGTGACCCTTGGCCTCGATGCGGCCTGCGAATGGGACCGAAATCATTCCGTCATCCGCGACCATTTGCTCGGGAAAACTCATGGCTCGGGACGTGGAGAGGCCGGCGCGTGGGTCGAGGATTGCTCCTCCAAAAAGCGACGCAGGCGGAGCCTCCCACACGGTCACTTCGAGCACGTCGCCCGAGTTGAGCGTCAAGTGGACCGGGTCACCGCCCGCGAGCGCGTCCGAGAAGAGCCTCGGCTTCTTCAGCTGCACGAGCTTCTGCGTGACCGCGCGGTTCACGTCCACGACGGTCACTCCCGCGGGAATATCGTCGGACGGAGCGTCTTCGACTTGGCTTCGGAGTGCACCCGCCGAAGGCATGGAGTTGAAGAAACTGCCGCATGCCGCGAGCGCGAAAGGGGCCATGACGGCGAGGGCGCGCGTGACGAACGCGCGGGGCGAGGAAAATCGGTGCGTGTTCAAGACCTGGCGCGCAGCCGTAGCGGAGACTGGTGGATGAGGCAATGCGTGGCGCTATGCACCGCGTGACGGAACGTGAGGGCGAACGAGGCGATCGACTCGGACGCGCGCTGTATTTGGTGGGTGATAGCCTTCACGGGAGGCCGTAAGGTCGCCGTTTTCGCGTCTGCATTTCACGCTGCGTCGAGGTTCATGGCAACGCCGGTCGAGCTCGCCCAACAAGTTTTCTCCATCGAGCGCGACGCGCTTCGAGAGGTTGCTGAGCGCCTCGATGCTCGGTTCACCGCAGCCTGCTCCCTCGTCCTCGCGTCGAAGGGCCGCGTGGTCGTCCTCGGCATGGGCAAGTCGGGCATCATCGGACGCAAAGTCGCCGCGACGCTGTCGTCGACGGGCACACCCGCTCTCTTCGTTCACCCCGGCGAAGCGTTTCACGGTGACCTCGGCATGCTGCAACGCGATGACGTCGCGCTCATGATCTCGAACAGCGGCGAGACCGAAGAGATCATCCGATTGATCCCGTTTTTGCAGGAGCAACGCATCCCGATCATCGCGTTCACCGCACGAACGTCGTCGTCTCTCGCGCGCCATGCGCAGGTCGTGCTGGACGTGGCGGTGCCGCGCGAAGCCTGTTCGAATAACCTCGCGCCGACGTCGTCCTCCACGGCGGCTCTTGTGATGGGCGATGCGCTCGCGGTGTCGCTGTCCACGCTCCGCGGTTTTCAGCCTTCGGACTTCGCACGCTTTCATCCCGGGGGCTTCATCGGCCAGCGCCTGCTCACGCGCGTCGGCGATGTCATGCACGGCGATCGCCTTCCGCTCTGCGCATCGACGGCGTCGCTGCGTGAGGTGTTGCGCACCATCACCGCGGGTCGTTTGGGCTTGGCGTTGGTTCTCGCCGACGGCGAACTGCGTGGCATCATCACCGACGGTGACGTGCGTCGCGCAGTGGAAACCAACGACGATCCGCTCGCGCTGACGGCCGCGGCCTTCATGACGCCGAACCCGCGCGTGGCCCGCGCAGACGAACGATTCGCCGATGCCGAGCACCGCATGTTGCACCACAAAATCAATTCACTCGTGGTCGTGAGCGACGCGGGCGCCGTCGTCGGCATTGTTCAAATTTACGATGGACGCCTTCGTAGCTTGGACGGAGAACCCGCCCGATGATCGCGGTTCCACGCTTCGACGGCGGCCCGCTTTTCGCCTTCGTTGGCCCGTGCGTGATCGAGTCGCGGACGTTCGCGCTCGAGACGGCGGCTGCCCTCAAGCGTATCTTCGATCGCGCGGAAATTCCCTGGGTTTACAAGTCTTCGTTCGACAAAGCGAACCGCACCTCGGCGTCGGGGTTTCGCGGCGTCGGCTTCGACGAAGGGCTTCGCATTCTCGCCGATGTGCGCGCGGAGATTGGCGTGCCTGTGCTCACCGACGTTCACGAACCATGGCAGGTCGCGCCCGTCGCCGAGGTGGTCGACGTGCTGCAGACCCCGGCGTTCCTTTGTCGTCAGACCGACTTCATCGCGGCGGTTGCCCGTTGCGGCAAGCCCGTGAACATCAAGAAGGGGCAGTTTCTCGCCCCCTGGGATATGAAGCACGTGGTCGAAAAGGCGCGCGTCGCCGCACGAGAGAGTGGCCTCGAAACGCCGCAATTTCTCGTGTGCGAGCGCGGCACGAGCTTCGGCTACGGCAACCTCGTCGTCGACATGCG
>CAIQDA010000111.1 GCA_903870415.1 uncultured delta proteobacterium | reverse complement strand
TGCGGAAGCCTTCGCCACCAACGAAGCCCGCGATGACACGGCCGCCGTTGATGCCAATGCGCACCCGGACCTCGGAGCCGAGTCTTGCAGCGAATTCTTTGGAAATCTCCTGGACGGCTGCCTGCATCGCAAGAGCAGCCGAGCACGCTCGTTCGGCATCGTCACCGTGAGCACGAGGGGCACCGAAAAGCGCCATCACGCAATCGCCAATGTACTTGTCGATGGTGCCGCCCTTCGCGACGACGATGCGCGTGAGACGCTCGAAGAGCACATCGAGAAGCTCGATGACTTGGTCAGGCTCGAGACGTTCGGACAAGTGCGTGAAGCCCACGACGTCGGCGAAGAGCACGGTCACAAAGCGCCGCTCGCTCGCCCGAGGAGCCGCCGAGATGCGGCGACTGGCGTTCTCAGCGTCGACGGAAACCGCCACGCCACAGCGATGGCAGTGGAACGCCCCGCGAGCGAGTGCAGCGCCGCAACGAACGCAGGTGGAGGCGAGGGAACCGCTCGGCATGACGCGCTACTCGCTGTGGAGTTTCTCTTTGAGCTTCTTCACCACGTGGGGATACCCCTGGTCGGAGCGCATGAGCATCTTGTGGAATTGCTCGTAGTAATTCTTCGTCATGCTCGAGCTCTCGAGCGCAACATCGACGACGCGCAGGCCCTTGTCGTCGACCACGAAGTAGTCGATGCGAACGGGGGCTTCTCGCGCATCGGTGGTCGAGAAGGCCTCGGCGCGTACGCGAATCATCCCGGCGACAGGCTTCGTCGCGCCCATTTTGAGCTCGTACGCCGTCGTCTTCTGAAGGTTCTTTTTGTACTGCTTTCGCACGAGCTGCTTGAGCAGGTCGCGCACTTCATCGCGTTGCTTGGGCGTGAAGGCCGCCCAGTGATTGGTGCACTTTGCAACACCCTGCGGGCACGGGTCTCCGAACGCGCGCGCCACGAGATCGTCGAAGTCGATGAGCGTGCCCATGGCCTCGTCGAGCTTGCTGTCGCGTGCAGGCGACGCGGGCAAGCGAAGCGTCTGCACAAGCTCTTCGTGGTGCTTCTTGACGAAAAACTGCGCGGCGGGTTCGTCGCCCGCGATCGCGAACGACGAGACAAGGGCGATGGCGGCCGCAAAGGCACGCACGGAAACGCGAAACCGGGTGGTCATGAGGAAAGTCCTGTCACGAGAAGATTATCCGAGTCGCCCGAGGGCGCTCGATGGATCGTCAGCACAAACCTTGCCCCGCCACCGGGACGCGGCTCCGCTCGAATCTCCGCACCCTGTGCCGCATGGGCGTCGACCACGCGTTTCACCACGGCAAGGCCGATTCCGGTGCCTCGGGTTCGCGTGCTGAACGCGGGATCGAAAATGCGTTCGGTGGGCACCGGCAAGCCTCGCCCTTCGTCTTCAACCACGACGTCGATGGCGCCCGCGCGAAGACACGTTCGCACCCGCACCGCTTGCCCTGGCACCGTCGCTTGGAGCGCGTTGCGCACGAGGTTCCAAAGCACTTGGCGAAATTGGTCCGGGTCCGCGAGCGCCACGCATGGCTCGTTGTCCGCGCGTTCGAACGCCAAGAGGCGCCCGTCCGCGCTTCCCTGCGCCACGGCGACGACGTCTTGCGCAAGCACCGCCAAGTCGACGCGGACAAGCACCGGCTCGCGAGGCCCCGAGAGATGAAGCATGTCGCTCACGAGGTCGTCGAGGCGCGAACTCTCACGGACGATGACGCGCAAGAGGTTGCGTTCAACCTCCGTGAGCGCGTTTGATTCGCCGAGAATCTCCGCGCAACCGCGCATCGACCCGATGGGGTTTCGAATTTCGTGCGCAAGGCCCGCCGACAGACGTCCGACAATCGCAAGCTCCTCCGCGCGCACCGCACGCGCCCGCTCTTCGGTGAGCGAGAGCGCAGAGCTACGAAGGCGCTCGGCAAGCGATGCGGCAAGAAGTGCGACCGCTCCGGTCCCGAGAACCGCCGACGACATCGCGTATGCCGTTGTGCCGAGCGACACCGCCACGAACGCAGGCTGATCGCGCGGAAGCTTGAGCGCGCCCAACGCGAGAAAAATACCGAGCGGCAGGTAGAACGCGAGCGCGGCAAAGAACGCGACGAGCGCCCCGCGACGCCCGAGCGAAATGGCACCCGCCAGGCACGTGAGCGCGTAAAGCGACGTCGCCGGACTCGTCGCCCCGCCCGATAGGTAGACGAGGCCCGACCAGAGCGCTTGGTCCACGACGAGCTGAAGCGTGTCGCCTGCGAGCGACGGCGACCCCGTCCGCAAACGCGCGAGGTCGACGACCGTCGCGACGAATCCCGCTCCGACGATGAGAACGAGAAAGCGAGAAGTCGCAGGAAAATGCTCGAGATCGCCGCGCAAATGAAACGCGATGACGACCAAGTGCAGCGCCACGAGAAGCCCGAGGCGCAACCCCGCAAGGGCCACTCGACGCTTTCGTTCGGCGCCCTCGCCTTGAATCTCGTCCTCGGCTGGGCGAGAGACCGCGCTCACCCCGCCTTGATCTTTCCGGCGAGGCCGAAGATGGGCAGGTACATGGCGACGAGCACGACGCCGACGACAGCGCCAATGCTCGCCATGAGCACGGGCTCGATGAGGCTCGTGAGCGACGAGATGGCCACGTCGACTTCGTCTTCGTAGAAGTCTGCAATCTTGTTGAGCATCGCGT
The DNA here is from genome assembly GCA_903870415.1 of uncultured delta proteobacterium. Lineage (GTDB taxonomy): Bacteria > Myxococcota_A > Polyangia > Polyangiales > Polyangiaceae > CAIQDA01. Next base: position 4,152 of record CAIQDA010000111.1, on the reverse strand, counting down.
CGAGAGCGCCGGTCTGCTCACCCACGCCAACCATCTGCACGACCATCGTGGGGAAGATCTTCGCCTCCATCAACGGGCCGGCCATGGTCTTGCCTTCGGCGATGCGAGCCCGTGTATAATACAAGGCCTCCTCGATGACGACGTTGCCCGCGGTTTTCGCGACGACGTCGAGAGCGTCAAGAATCGGAACGCCGGCCGACAGGAGCGTGCCGAGCGTACGGGTGAAGCGCGCCACGGCGATCTTTTGGAGAACCGGCCCGAAGATTGGCGCGCGCAGCAAAAACCCGTGAAAAACACGCTTGCCCGCCGGGGTTCGCACGTAGCTCACGAACGCCGCGAAGCCGCCGATGCCAACGGCCGTGATGAGCGGCAGGTTGTCCACAAAGCCGTGAGACACGGCGATGACCGCTTTGGTGATCGCGGGAAGGTCGTCCGCAGACCCGAACTCCGCGAACATTTTTTGGAACGACGGGATGACGAACCCGAGGAGCACCGCGAGCACCGCGGTGAAGATGACCATGACCGCGCTTGGATAGAAGAGCGCGCCGCGCACCTGGCGCACGAGCTTCACGTTCTTCTCGATGTAGACTGCAAGACGGTTGAGAATCGTGTCGAGAATACCGCCGAGCTCACCGGCCGCGACGAGGTTTGTGTACAGCGTGTCGAACACCTTTGGATGGCGCCGGAGCGCGTCGCTGAAGGTGGAGCCTTGTTCCACGGACTCTTTCACGTCCCGGAGAATGTCAGCGAAAATCGCGTTGTTCGTCTGCCCCGCCAAGATGTCGAGGCACTGCACGATGGGCAGACCCGCGTCGATCATCGTCGCGAAGAGACGCGTAAACGTGACGAGGTCTTTGCTGTCGACTCCCGACCCGAAGCGAATCTGCGGCAGCGAAAAGTTTCGCGCCACCTTCGTGGTCGAGAGCTGCATCGTGCGCAAGCGCTCGCGTACGGTCTCTTCCGAGTCCGCGTCCATCGTTCCCTTGCGAAGCTCGCCACTGCGAGCCCTCGCTTCCCACACGAATTCGGCCATGAAAGACGACTCCAGCGCGTGTGCGCCCCGAACGATGATACGCCTCGTCGGGAGCGCAGGTCAAAGTGCACGACGCATCCGAAGGACCGTTGAATGCGATCGCCGAAGCGATTGTCCGCCGAGGAGCCGCCCCCACGGTGGCTTGCGGGTATGCCGTTCGGCGCGGTTCCGCTTGGGTTTTTGCTCATTCGAGCGACTCCGAGAGCTTTTTTGACCTCGCGAGCGTGACGAAACCGTTCACGGCCCTCGCGTGCGCGTCAGTCCCCGGACTTCTTGAGCTGCCGCTCGCTCAGGCGCTGCCCGAACTCGCCGACGCCCCGGTCGCGGCTCATCCCCTGCGCCACTTTCTCGCCCATCGCGCGGGCCTCGACGCCCACGTGCCTCTCTTCCTTCCGGCGATGGGCGGGGCTCCGTTCGAGAAAGCTCGCGCCCTCCGGCAGGCCGCGACGTCGCTTCGTGGAGGAGCCCGATCGGCGCCGAACGCATCCGATGCAGTCTACAGCGACCTTGGGTACATTCTCGCCGGCGAGGCCCTTGCCCGCGCGCTCGGTGAACCCGACGCGGGTGCGGCGCTCGAGGCCGGAATCCTCCGCGACACGAACCTTCTCGGCTCCATCGGCACCTCCCAAAGACTTCGACTCCTGCACGCCGACGCGCAACGACGTTTCGTGCCCACCGAGCCCATGGACTGGCGTGGGGGCGTCTCGCGCGGCGCAGTTCATGACGACAACGCATGGGCCCTCACGGGAATGAGCGCCTCGGGTCACGCGGGGCTTTTCGGCACGTTGAGGGGCGTCCTCCGTTTCGGTACCGCGGTGTGCGACGGGTGGCTCTACCGCGAAGGTCCGCTTGGGTCCTTGCCCTTCGCGTCGCTCCTTGAGGAACAGCCGGACAGCACGTGGCGCGTGGGATTCGACGGCAAATCCCGTGACGGGGCCTCGACGGCGGGCGCTCGGGCGAGCGCGAGGAGCGTGGGTCATTTGGGATTCACCGGCACGAGCGTCTGGATCGACCCGGACCGCTCGGCCGTCACCGTGCTCCTGACCAATCGCGTGCATCCCTCACGCGATTTCAACGCACTGCGTGAGCTCCGCGGAGCCGTACACGACACCCTCTTCGGCCTCGCCGATCGGGCGTAAGGTCGCTCCATGGCCTCGTCTTCCGCGGCGATCGACTCCGCACCTGAAGCCTCCTCCAAGCCCGCGCTTCGCGTGCGACCGAAGGCTGCGTCGCGCTGGCGCTTTCTGCGCGCGTACGCGACGACCTTCCGCATTCTCGGGACGTACCTCTGGCTTGGAGTTGGCGCCCGCTTCTTCGGAGAAGGTTTTCGCGAGAGCCGCATCACGCGCGCGCACGCAAACTCTGCCCGTCGCCTCTACGACGCGATCGTCGAGCTTCAAGGGCTCTTCATCAAGGTCGGCCAGCTCCTCAGCATCATGGCCGCGGCACTGCCGAGCGAGTTCCGCAGCGAGCTCGAGGGCCTGCAAGACCAGGTGCCGCCGCGCCCTTACGACGAGATTCGCGCGCGCATCGAGAAGGAGTTCGACGCGCCTCTCGAGAGCCTCTTCGCCTCGCTCGAACAAACACCGATCGCCAGCGCGTCGCTTGGCCAGGTGCACGAGGCGCGCCTCACGGACGGCCGCCGCGTCGTCGTCAAGGTGCAGCATCTCGGCATCGAGCACATCGTCGCCGCCGACCTCGTCACCATTCGGCGCATCCTTCGCATTGTCCACGTGTTCTACCCCATCGAAGGCCTCGATGCATATTACACGCAGATTCGATTGCTCCTTCGTGAGGAGCTCGACTTCAAGCAAGAGGCCGCGAACGTTGAGCGCATCGCGAAGAACTTCAAGCCCGAGGCCAAGGTCGTCTTCCCGACGGTGATCCCGGAGCGAAGCACCTCGCGCGTCCTCACGACGCTCTTCATCGAGGGCACGAAGCTCACCGATCGAGAAGGCCTTGAGCGCCTCGGAATCGACCGGGCCGACATCGCGCAGCGCCTCGTCCGAAGCTACTGCCAAATGCTCTTCGTCGACGGCGTTTACCACGCCGATCCGCACCCCGGAAACCTCTTCGTCTTGCCGGACGGGTCCCTCGTGCTCCTCGATTTCGGCGCCGTCGCGGAGCTCTCGCAACGGATGCGCGAGGGCATCGTGGAGTTCGTCGAGGCCGTCATGCGCCGCTCCACCGAACGCATCTTGGGTGCGCTTCGGAAGATGGGGTTCATCTCCCGCGGAGGCGATACGCGCGTGTCCGAGGCCGTCGTCGACTACTTCCACGAGCGGTTCCAGGAGCAGGTGCGCATCGAGGGATTGAACCTTGAGAACATCAAGATCGATCCGGAGCGCGGCCTCGAGCACATCCTCGACTTGCGCAAGATGAACATCGGGCTCGAAGAGTTGAGCCAAGCCTTCGTCATCCCGCGCGAGTGGGTGGTCCTCGAGCGTACGATTCTGCTCCTCTTCGGAAGCTGCTCGGTCATCGATCCGTCGCTCGACCCGACGATGGTCATCCGCCCGTATCTCGAGGAATTTGTCCTGGGAAACCGCGATTGGCGGGCCGTTGCGCTCGAGACCGTCCGGGACCTTGCGCTCGGAGCCGTGGCGCTGCCCGAGGACATGCGCCGCTACATTCAGCGGTCGTCGCGCGGCGAAATCGAAATGCGAATCCGCGGTCTCGAGGGCGCGTCACGCTCCGTGTACGCCATCGGCCGTCAGCTCATCTACACCGCCATCGCAATCGCCACGGGCTTCGGTTGGTGGCAACTCAAACTGCATGGAGAAGCGCCCCTCGCGCGCATCCTCGGGTGGGTGAGCGTGGGAGCCGCGACCCTTCTGGCGCTCTCGAGCTTTGTGGATCGCCCGTCGCGTCGTTAGTGACGCCGATGCGTTCGGCGTTACATTGCGTCGTCATGAAGGACCTTCTGCTCGCCATCGATCAGGGCACCACCGGCTCAACCGCCCTTCTCATGGACCTCCAAGGGCGCACGGTGGCCAAGGCCAACGTTGAGTTTCCTCAGCATTTTCCCAAGCCAAGTTGGGTTGAGCATCGGGGCGACGAGATCCTGGTCTCGGTCGAAGCCGCGGTGCGAAAGGCCCTTGCGTCGCGCGAAGGTCTTG
>CAIQDA010000110.1 GCA_903870415.1 uncultured delta proteobacterium | reverse complement strand
GGCCGTGGCCAGGGTTGCGCCCTCGCGTGAGTCGCCGAGACGCACCTCGATCGCCGCCTCTGCGCCCTCAAGAGACACGGCCGCGCGACACGTGTCCTGCAAGGACATTTCCTCGCCTTCAAGCCAGCGATCCGCACGGAGCGACAGGAGCTTCGAGGCCACGTCAAGGACCCGTGCGCCGTCGGCCGGAGCTCCCTTTGGCTCCACGAAGGCCCACCCCTCGGCCGCGCGCTCCACGACCTCGTGGCGACCGTCGCACGCAAGCTCCAAACGCCGCACCGCCTTCGCGGCAAGAGCCTCTGCGAAGACCTTGCGAGACCGCAGCCACGCCCCTTTCGAGGAGATGCGCGCCGCAACAGCGCCGGACACCTCGACGAAGATTCCATCGCTTTTTCGCTGAAGAATGAGGCGCTCGCCCTCGCGCCGAACGATGGCGACACTTTCCGAGGGCTCGGACTTTTCCGTGTAGACCTCAAGGACTCCGTGCGATGCCACCGATGGCCCTTCGTCGAGGCGATGGCCCGATCGACCAAGCTCTTGAAGCCACGCCACCACGTCGGCGTTGAGCTCCGACGGCACGGGCTCGTTGCGCTGCGAACGCACGACGAAGCCTGCCCCAGCCCGCCCAAGTTCGAAGGTCTCGCCCGATTCGGTGATGCGAATACTCTGAATTTCGTCTGGTCGCAGCGCGATTGGGGCCGTGTCGCGAAACGCGTCTCGCGTCAGTTTTGACAGGCGCTCGAAGGCCCCAGACCCCACGCACACGACCCGCGACTTGGCGCCGCTCACGCGGAGCGTTGCCCCGGGCGTGTCCTTGCAACCTGCAAGCATCTCGAGGCCCGCCGCCGGACGCCCGTCGCGCGGCACGAGCCGCACCGTGAGAACCTCGCTGTCGCGATCGCTCGGCCAGGCAGAAGCGCCGAGCTCCTTCTCCGACTGGAGATCCGCAATTGCAGCCCAAAACCCATCACTTGCGACTCGGGAAACACGCTCGTGTCCTTCGGCGAAATGCCACAGCCTGTCGTCGGTGCGCTCGAACGCGACGACGCTGCGGCCGCCCGTGAGGAGCTCGACGCGTTTCGTTTCGACCGACAAGTACGGCACGACGCGCCGGTCGTAGAGACGCGACGTGGGTGCCAGAAGCTCGGCCACGAACGCTGCGCCAACGACGTGCACAGGCTCCGTGCCCACGCGCACATACGCCGTGCCCGCCGCGCCCCCGACCGCCGGAGCCTCTGAACCAATGGAAAACTCCTGACGTTTCCCGTTCACAACGATGGCGCCGTGAAGGCGCGGAGCGTCGAGTCCGAACGCGCCGCCCGAGGTCTCCCGCAGCGTCGTCGCGTACTCGATGGCCGCAGCCAACTTGTCGATGGCACCTTCTTCGCCTTCGACCTCCGCGCCGTCGACGGAAAGCCGCCAAGGCGCGTCGACGTTCGCGCGCGAAAGCACGACCGATGCGCCGCCCGCAGGCGCGAGTTCGATGCCCGTGAGCCCGCTCCGTGAAAACACGCGGAACAGGTTTTTTGCTCGCAGTTCGCTCTCGCTCGTCGACTGCAACGCCGGCTCGATGACCGCGACCCACAGGCCGAGTCCGAGGGCAGTGGCCATCATCGCGACGTTGACGCCGTGACGCTTCACGAAAGGGGTCATGTGGCCGCTCCGTCGCGCGGCACGCCGCCTCTGCTACGCCGAAGCCACGCGATGACGATGCCGAGCACGCCAAACGCGCCGGGGACGACGAGGAGCACGTAGCGCCCGATGGACGAACGAGCATCGTCGGTGATGCGCAATCCCGCGGCGATTTCCTGCTTCTCAGGCACGTCCACGATGGGAAGATCGCCACCCAAATACGCCACGAGGCTCTCGGTGAGGAACGCCGCTCCGCGCGACTGCAGCGGCTCGGACCACGCCCTCGCTTCAAGCACCGCGGCCGAACCGACGACGACGACGCGCGACATCTTTCCGTCGGCGCAGGGCTCCTCCGCGATCATCGCGAGCGGATGCGGACCAGGCACGTCGGCTGCACCCTTGGGCGGAACGTCCTTCCACGACCCCACTTCGCGCAGATCGCGAAGGGCAAACGCCTGCTCGCTCGAATGCAGCAAATCGGCTGCCGAAATGCCCCGCGAGCTGACGACGTGGCGGAGCGAACGCGCGAGGTCGAGCACCACGAGCGGACGATTCGGAACGCCGGAAGCAAGACCCGTCGTCACAGGATGCTCCGCGACCTCCGCACGAAAACGAAGGCCGCGCGAACCGGCAACTACGCGATCACCCACTGTCTCGACAACGAGAGCGCCGTCGACGCCGATACCGCGCTCGCCGAGGAAGGCGTCGAGGCCTGTTTCCACGACTCCGGTCTCGGCGAGGACAGGACCAAGGGCGAGGAAAACGCCGTGCCCCGCGCGCGCGAACGCGTCGAGGGCGAGAGACTCGTCACGACCAAACGGCGTGTGCGGGCCTGCCACGAGGGCCAAGGAGCACCCGTCAAACGGCGCGGGCCCGGTGAGAGCGACCGCGCGCACGTCGAGGTTGCTCTTCTTCAGAATCGTCGCGAAGGCGTCGAGGCCTTGCGCGCCCGTGTCGTCGAGCGCCGCCTCACCGTGGCCCGTCGTGAAGCACGCCACGGTTCGCTCGCCGGAGAGCACTCGACGAATCGCCGTGGTGATGGCCTGCTCTTCACGCGGTCGTGCACGCAGGTCGTCGCCGCTCGAAACCTCCAGCAAGTCACTCGATGCGATGAACCACGAGCGCTCGCCGCGGCTCACGATGATGCTCGCGTCGGTGACCACGCGTCCGTCGGCGGTGCGTCCGGCCTCGAGGGTGAATCGGCGACGAATGTCCTCGAACGCGAGAGGGTCTCGGTCCGGATCGATCGACGTCACGTCGAGTTTTTTGGTGGCCGCGAGGTAAGCCTCGAGCGTGTGGCGCACCGATTGGCCAAGCGGGTCCGACGCGCCAAAAAGCAGGTAAATGTGCACCGACTCGTCGAGCGTCTTCAGCGTCTCGACCGTGGCCGGCGACAGGGTCCATCGCGAGCCCGCAGACGCGTCCACACGAGCCCAATGGCGCGCGCCCACGATGTTGATGAGCACGAGCAGCGCGAACGCCGC
>CAIQDA010000109.1 GCA_903870415.1 uncultured delta proteobacterium | reverse complement strand
TCGATCCGTTCAAGGCGACCTTTGAAGCCACGCTCGCCACGGCGGGCGTCCGCGTCGTCTGGATCGAAGACTGGGACCTCTACCACGCGGAGGCGGGTGAGGTTCACTGCGGCTCGAATACGCAGCGCGCGATTCCGTCTTTCAAGTGGTGGGAACAGGCCCGATGATCACACGCCGATTTCTAGCAGCTGCTTTTGTCGTTCACGCCGCGGTCTCCGTGCCAGCTTCGGCGGCACCGGCACCTATGGCCCCGCTTTCGGCGGTCGCATCGAAGGATCTCGACGCGTTCGTGGCCCGTGGTCGCGCGGCAAGCCCTGAGTCGTTTCGGTCCCTCGCAAAGCTCCGCGACGAGGTTCCTGTGCTCGCGCGCAAGGCCCGTGGCGGCAAGATGAACGTGCGGGCGCTCCTTGTCGCGCAAGGTCGCACCGCCCTTCCCGCGGTGCTCGCCGAGCTTCGTGACGGACCGGAAGCCACGCCGGGAAGCTGGCTCGCGCCATCGGCCTCATCGTGGGTCGTCGGTCTCATCGAAACCGCGGGCCACTGGGGTGACCCGGTTGCGGTGCCTGTCCTCGAGGCTCTTGCGATGCATCCGCAAGCGCACGTGGACATTGCTGCCGCCGCAGTGCGCGCCTTGGGGGCGATCGGAACCGACGACGCCGAGAAACGTCTTGAGGCTGTTTTTGCAGCCCAACACGACAAGCGTGTGGCCATTGCGCCGGCGTTCGGTGATTGCCGACGCATCGCCATGGCGCGCTTCCTTGCGCGAGGTCTCGAAGGCGCAAATGCCGACGAGCAAGTCGCGCTCGTGAAGGCGCTCGGGCAAGTCGGGTCCGCGTGGCCGTGGCAGACCCCATCGCTCGTGAAGCGAGGCGAGGGAAACGACGTGCGACGGTTGGTCTTCGACACGCTCTTGCTTCGCTACGGGCAAGCGACCGACGCGCAACGAAGCGGTCTCGTCGATGCGCTCTGGCTCGTCGATTGGCCCGAAGGTTCCGCGCGCGCCCGTGCGGAAGGCGCGAAGAATGCCAGTGCAACGCAGGCCTACGAGGCGCTCGCGCTCAAGCTTGCCAAGAGCCCGCTCCACCGCTGAGCCGCTCGCGCGCCACTTGCGCCGTTCACGCGTCGAGCCGTGAGGACCCATTCGGTTCTCACGGCTTTTCGCTTCACGTGCTACTCCGGCCGGGCCATGAGCGACGCGAGGCCCTCGGAGGCTGCATCTCTCCCTCCGGCCCTCGAGGCCATTGCCGAAACCTTTCCAGCCCGCTTTCGTGCGGCCCCATCGGAAGCAGCCCTTCGCGAAGAGAAAGCCAAACTTCTCGGTAAGAAGGGCGACCTTACGGCAGCCCTGAAGAACATGGGCGCCATGCCGCCTGCGGAGCGAAAAGCCGCGGGTGAGCGCATCAATGGACTGAAGGCCGCCATCGAGACGGCGTTCGACGCGCGCTTGAAGGCCATCGAAGAAGAGGTTCTCGCGCAGGAGCTTTCGGGCCCCGCGTACGATCTCACGCTGCCTGCAAGAGCCCCGGCGCCACGCGGTCACAAGCACCCCATTGGCATCGTGCGCGACGAGATCGTCGACATCTTCCGAAGCCTCGGTTTCGCGGTGCACGACGGCCCCGAAGTGGAGCTTGAAGAATACAACTTCACGAAGCTCGGCTTTCCTCCGGACCACCCTGCGACCGACATGCAGGACAGCTTCTGGACGACGAGCGGGCACCTGCTGCGCACGCACACGAGCAACGTGCAGATTCGCGCGATGCTTGGAAAAGCGCCGCCATTCGCGTTCGTGGCACCGGGCACCGTGTACCGCCGCGACGACGAAGACGCGACGCACCTGCCGCAGTTCAATCAGCTCGAGGGTTTCCTCGTCGACAAGAAGGTTTCGTTCGCGCACCTGCGTGGCGTCCTCGCCGAATTCGCCGAGCGGCTCTACGGCCCAGGCACGACGATTCGCCTGCGTCCGAGCTACTTTCCGTTCGTCGAGCCCGGCGCCGAAGTCGATGTCCGATGTGTATTCTGCAAGGGCAAAGGCTGCAGCACCTGCAAGGGCACGGGCTTCATCGAGATTCTCGGCTGCGGCATGATTCACCCGGTCGTCTTCGAGCATTGCGGCATCGACCCGCAGCAGTGGACGGGCTTCGCCTTTGGCATGGGCCTCGAGCGCATCGCGCTCCTTCGCTACGGCATCGAGGACATTCGCCTGCTGGTCGAGAACGACCCGCGTTTTCTCTCTCAATTCCGCTGAAGGCTGCTCCCCATGAAGGCTTCCCACACGTGGCTCCGTGAGCTCGTTCCGGCCCTTCCGGACGACCCGCAAATCATCAAGCAGACCCTCACGAACGCGGGCCTCGAGGTCGAGGGCGTGCATCGTTTTGGGGCCGCGAGTTCGTCGTGCATCGTCGTGCGCGTCGAGAGCTTCAAGCCGCATCCGAGTCGCAGCGGGCTTCGTCTCGTCACCGTGTTTGACGGCGCAGGTACGAGCGAAATCGTGTGCGGCGCTCCGAACGTTCCCGATGCAGGCGGCCTCGTGGTGCTCGCGCCTCTCGGTGCCGAACTTCCAGCGGTGAACCTCACCATCGCTCCGCGCGCCATCGGCGGAGTGACGAGCGAGGGCATGCTTTGCAGCGAAAAGGAGCTCGGTCTCTCGGACGACGGCGAGGGGATTCTCGTTTTTGCGAGCGATTTCGCAGCACCTGGAACACGCCTCTCGGACGCAGGCGCTGGGTTTGCCGACTGGGTCTACGAGCTCTCCGTCACGCCGAACCGTCCCGATGCGCTCGGTCACGTGGGTCTCGCACGCGAGCTCTGCGCGCTCTTGGCGATTCCCTTTCACGTGGCGGCGCTCGACGCGAAGCCCCTCGACTCAAAAGCTGTAGAATGCATCGACGTGCGCCTCACGGCAGGAGACCGATGCGAGCACTACGCCTACGCGCTCCTCTCGAACGCCGCGAACGGACCGTCGCCGCTCGCGCTTCGCTTGCGCCTTCAAGCGCTCGGTTCGCGATCCATCTCAAAGCTCGTCGACGTGACCAACGAAGCGCTGCTGCTCTTCGGGCATCCGGTTCATGCATTCGATCGGAGCAAAATCGCAGGAGATCGCCTCGAGGTGCGGTGCGCCGCGGCGGGTGAAGTTCTCGCCTGCCTCGACACCGTGTCGCGAACCCTTGTCGACGACGATCTTGTTATCGCCGATGCCGAGAAGGTCATCGCGCTTGCGGGCGTCATGGGCGGGCAGGGGTCGTCGGTGGACGCCGCGACCAGGAACGTCGTTCTCGAAGTTGCGGTTTTCGACGCGCGCTCGGTGCGCCGCACGGGTCGCCGTCACGCCATGCACACCGATGCGTCGCACCGTTTCGAGCGAGGCATCGACGCGACCGACACGGACGCGGTACGTGCATGGTGCACGCATCGCATGCACGAGCTCACGGGCGCTACGCTCACGGGCTTTGGTCGCGTGGGTGCCGAAACGGTGCTTCTTCGGTCGATCACCTTGCGCCATGAGCGCCTTGAGCTCACGTCGGGCTGCCCGGTCCCGTGGACGGAAGCCCAGGATATTCTCGCGCGGCTTGGCTTCGTGCGCACGACGAACGACGGCGCCTCGGCGACGTTCACGGTCCCCGCGCACCGTCCGGACTGCAGTCGCGAAGAAGACCTCATCGAGGAGGTCATGCGTGTCCGTGGCTTCGACGTCATCCCCGCGGAGCTTCCGTCCATTCGGCCCGCGCGCGAAGTGGACGGTCGTGAATACGCGGTCCGTCGCCTGCGTGAGGGAGCTGTGGG
>CAIQDA010000108.1 GCA_903870415.1 uncultured delta proteobacterium | reverse complement strand
GTCGCGGACGGCCAAGTGATTCTCGAAGTGCACGACAGCGGACCGGGTATTCCCGAGCAATTGCGCGCAAAGATTCTCGAGCCGTTCTTCACGACGAAGCCACGCGGGCAGGGCACGGGCCTGGGCCTCGCCATCGTGCAACGCGTGGTGAAGCAGCACGGGGGAAGCTTGCAGATTGCACGGAGTGATGCGCTCGGGGGCGCGCGCTTCGAATGCTCGTGGAGATGCGGCTCATGACGGCGCGCCATGCGGCGCTGATCGGCGTGTTCGCTCTTTGCTCGGGGTGCCATAGCTCGAGCGCGTCCGACGTGCATGTTCTGATTCCGCGAGGCGACGAGTGTGTCGGCGCTCTCTCCACGTGTGCCGGTGACCTTGATCGGTCGACCGTCGACGTTCTCCATCGCGATGCGGACGACTGGCACGTTCGTCGCTTTCGGGCCGAGCGCGACGATGCGTCCGTGGTCGTCGAAAGCGAAGGAAATCTTCAGTGGGTTGTGGCGCGTTCGGTTTCGAATGCGGGCGAAATTCGCGCGAGCGCGCCGAGGGTTGCAAGCCCGGCCCATCTCTCCGTCGCGGGCATGGGCCACCCCGTGGAGATCGTCGTCGCGCGCCGCGCCCATCCAAGTCGCGCGGTCTGGTCTTACGACGTTCGCGCCGGCTCGGAAGCGGCGATGGCGGCGTTCGTCACCGGGAGCGTCCTGAGCACGTCGATCATTGCCATGTGGGCGTTCGTGATCGGCATGTTGCAGATCGTCTACGCAACCGAGCGCCGAAACCGCGAGGGCGCCTTGGCCGTCGTCGGAGTTGCGTTTGTCCAGGCTTTGCGCGCGACGGTTCTTCAGTACCACTGGGCGGACTGGTGGTCCGGCGACCGCTTCCTTTTGGCGTACGCGCTCGAGCTCATGACGTTGCCGCTCGGCTTGCTCGCAACGGCGCGTTTCTATGGATGGGTCGCCGGCGAGGCCATGGGCGCGCTTCGCCATCGCTCCCGCGAGGCGGTGTTGCTGCTCCTCGTGCTCGGTGGTGCGCTGTCGTATCGCTTTGGCGGGCTCAAGCTGCCGGTGCTTCGCGCTTCGCAGATCATGATCCTCGTGACGGTGGTCGTCATCGTCACCTTCGCGTGGAAAGCGTCGAAGAACTCCGCGCCGCGTGAGCGAAAACTCGTGCTTTCCGGGCTGCTTGCGCAGGTCGCGGGAGCCATTGTCGATCTCGTCGTGGCGGTGAAGGGCGGCGCGCTTTTTCTCGGCATCGGCTTCGCGGGCATCGGCTTCATCGTCGAGACCCTCTGCCAAAGCGCCATCGTCGCCGCGCGCAACAGCCGCGCCCACGACCGCGTTGAAGAGCTGGTGGGCTCGCTCGAAGTGTCGAACGCGCGCATCGCCGCCGCCAACGTCGAACTCAAACGCGTCGACAAACTCAAGGACGAGTTTCTCGCGAACACGTCGCACGAGCTTCGCACGCCGCTCCACGGCATTCTCGGCCTCGCGGAGGTCGTCTATTCGTCCGAGTTGAACCTCAGCGCAAAGTCCAAGTCGCGTCTCGAGATGGTGCTCGCGTCGGGTCAGCGCCTCATGTCGCTCGTGAACGAACTGCTGGATTTCTCCAGGCTTCAGCACGACGGCATTTCCCTGCGCGAAAAAGAAGTGCCGCTTCGTCAAGCGGTGCACATGGTGCTCGCGGTGCTCTCGCCGTCGGCCGACGCCAAGGGGCTTGAGCTTGTGAACGAGGTGCCCGAGGGGCTTGTCGTTTGGGCCGACGAGGGACGGCTTCAACAAGTTCTGACGAACCTTGCGGGTAACGCGGTGAAGTTCACCCTCGCAGGGGCGGTTCGCGTGCGGGCTTCGGACGAGGCCGGACGCATCGTCGTCGAGGTGCAGGATACAGGTATCGGAATCCCGCCGGAGTCGCTCGGGCGCATCTTCGAATCGTTCGTGCAAGGCGACGGGTCGACCGCGCGGCAATTCGGCGGAACGGGCTTGGGTCTTACCGTGAGCCGAAAGCTCGTTGAATTGCACGGCGGAGCGATTCGCGTCACGTCGGAGCCCGGCGTTGGAAGCTCATTTTTCTTCGACCTCGCCGCGTCGTCGGGTGCGCTTCCGGCGTCGAGCGGACACGGGTCCATGGTGCTCCCGCTTCGTGCGCCGGGCAGCGGAGCGATGGCGAGTTACTCGGCGGAAGCGTTCCTTGAGCGTTTGGCTCCGCGCGCTCCTGCGGCTCAGAACGACGATCCGGCACCGGGGTCGCTCGGTCGCTTGCTCATCGCAGACGACGACCCGGTGAACCTCGAGGTGCTGAGGGCGCAGCTCGAGCCGCAAGGTTACGAAGTCGTTTCCGCGCGCGACGGTCAGGAGGCCCTTGAAACGCTGCAGACCCAAGGGCCGTTCGACGGGTTGCTCCTCGACGTCATGATGCCGCGGCTCACCGGTCCCGAGGCCGCAGAGCGCATCCGCGAGGATTATCCGCAAGGAACGTTGCCCATCTTGATGCTCACCGCGAAGACGCGGCCCGAGGACGTCGTGGTGGGTCTTAAGGCGGGGGCGAACGACTACCTCTCGAAGCCGTTTCATCGCGACGAGCTCACGAGCCGTCTCGACCTGCATCTCGACGCCTCGAAGACGACGCGCGCCCTTGAGCGTTTCGTGAGTTCGGCGCTCGTGAATCTTGCGGGCGAAGGCAGGCCCGCGGCTCTTACGCCGGGGCAAGGTCGCGGTCGCCACGTGCTCATCGGTCGCTTCGCGATGCATGGTCTTTCCGAGTTCGCGGCGCGCTTCGACGAGTCGACGTTCTTCCGAAGAATGAACCGCATCGTGCAAGTGCTCGTGGAGCAAGTGGAGCTTCACGGCGGCATCGTCGAAACGATGGCAGACGAGGGATTGTGCGTTCTTTTCGAAGGCGACGCTCACGGCGCGATCTCCACGATGAGCCACGCGGTGCGGGCCGCGCGTGACGTGGCGGGCTCGGACTTGAGCCTCGGCGCGGTGCTCCATGCGGGGCATGTGAACGTGGGCGTTGTGGGCACGGGCCAGTGGGTTTCACTCAGGGCCATGGGCGAGAGCGTGCTCATCGCGGGCGCGCTCGGGCGATGGGGTGTTTCCCGCGGTTTTGGCCTTCTGCTCACGGACTCCGTCGTAGGAAAACTCGACGAACGCGGAGACATGCGCCGCATCGGCACCGCGCGCCTTGGCGACAAGGGACGTCCCGTGACGCTCTTCGAGGTGCCCCTCGACGCGGGCGAATGGCCAGCGTTCGACGACGTCGTGGACGCGCTGGAAGCCAGTCAGTTTGCAGCTGTTCGTGATGCGCTCGCGAGCGAGCCGTCGACGGAGCCGCTCGCCAAGTACCTGGCAGAGGCGGCGTCATTGCGTGAGAAAGAGGTACGCCTTGTTTAGCGTTGCGAGGGTTGCGTGGCTGGTTGCGTTTCTGTTGACCGCGGGGTGCACGCGCTCGCCGGCGGACAGTTCCGTCGCCGTGGCGCCGCGCGCGGTATGCCTCGGCACGCTGGAGACCTGTGAGCAGCCTGGGGCCGCGTTCACGCCATACGACGGGACCACGGACGTCGGACGGCTTCTTCCGGGCGGTGGTCGCGCGCCTGGCGAAGCGCTCACGCTCGCGTACCGGGTCACAGGAGATCGCCCGGTGCTCGTGGAAGGCCAAAGCACGCGGCTTCGCGCGCGAAGCAAGGCTGGCGACCAGAGCGCGACAGCGGGGCCCTTGCTCATCGACGCCGCCGCTCTGGTTCGTGCGCCAGACGGCTCGCTTCTCGTGGAGGTCACCTTGGCGGCTGCACGAACCTTGTGGGCCACGCCGGCTCACGAAGGCTCCGTCGCCGCACTTCAGCGCGACGCGCTCAACGTCACCGGCCCCGCGCTTGTCCTCATTGGCTGGATGCTCCTCGCGGCCGTGCAGCAACTCGTGGCACCCAAGTCGGGCGCACTTTCGATAGGGGCGCGCTCGCTTGCGGTGCTCACGCTGGGCGTTGCCGCGCGCGTCGCAGCGCTCCAGAACACGTTCGTCGCGGTGTGGACATCGGCGCCGCTGGTTCAGCGTGCCGTCGAGGTGACGACGGTTCCCGTGCTGAACGCTTCGGGAGGCATTTTTTACCTGTGGCTCGTTGGAAAGTCCCTCGCGGGTCCGGGCATTCGCGCCTGGGCGGGAGCAGGCATTTTGCTCGCATGCGCGAACATCCTGCTCGTGTCGGTGGTGCCGCTTCGAAACCCGCTCCTCGATGCGGGCTACGCGTACGCGTGCGTGACCATCGTGCTTGTCGCCTCGTCGATCGCCAAGCGTTGGACGCACATTCATCCAGCGGAGCGCCGCTTGGTCGGCCTTGGCGTCGGTGCCGCGGCGTTGACCACCATCGCGGACATCCTCGTCACGCGCCTCACCGGCATCACGATTCTGGGAACCGGCTTGGCACCGATTGGTCTTGCGGTCGAAACCCTCTGCCAAGCCATGATTCTCAGCCATCGCAATGCGCGCGCGCACGCGAAGGTCGACGAACTCGCCGGCGAGCTCGAAGACAAGAACGTCGCACTCACCGCGACGAACGCGCTCCTCGAGGTGTCGAACACGAAGCTCGAAGACACGAACGGGATTCTCGCATCGGAGCTCGACGAACGCCGACGCTTGCAAGGCGAGCTCGACACGGCGGCGCAACAGCTCACGCAGGCTGAAAACATGGCGACCCTCGGCATGCTCATGGCGGGCATCGCGCACGACTTGAGAAACCCGCTCAACTACGTGCAAGGTGCAGCGGAGCAACTTCGCGAGGCGATTCCCTCGCTGCGAAGCGCCGACGAAGGCGTGCGCGAGAAGAGTCTAATCCGCGTCGAGAAGGTTGTCGGCTGGGTGGAACAAGGCACCGCCAGCATGGACGCCATCAGCCTCGCGATGCGCAACCAAGCGCGAGGCGGCGGCGCTGTCCTCGAAACGATGAACCTGCGCGACGTCGTGAACGAGGCGCTTCTTCTTTGCAAGTCACGCCTCGCCGGTTGTCACGTCAACGTCGACGTGCAGAATACAACCATCGTCGCGGACCCCACGGGCGTGGGTCAGCTCGTGATGAACCTCGTGTCGAATGCGGCCGACGCGCTCAAGGAAGCGCACGAAAAAGCGCCGCGCGATTCGCACGAGATTCGCGTGGTCGGAGCAGTCGCGGACGGCCAAGTGATTCTCGAAGTGCACGACAGCGGACCGGGTATTCCCGAGCAATTGCGGGCGAAGATTCTCGAGCCTTTCTTCACGACCAAGCCGCGCGGGCAGGGCACGGGCCTGGGCCTCGCCATCGTGCAACGCGTGGTGAAGCAGCACGGTGGAAGCTTGCAGATTACACGGAGTGATG
>CAIQDA010000107.1 GCA_903870415.1 uncultured delta proteobacterium | reverse complement strand
TTGCGATCGTCCATTCGTGCGGCGCGCATCGAGAAGGATCCGGCACGACCTCTGTCGTTGCGTTTCGGGACAGACCTTCCGTTCGTCATGCTCGCGGGTTGGCTTTGGCGTCCCGGTGCGAAAGAGTTTTGGTTGCATCGTCGCAACCAGGACGCGCTTTGCCTTGAGCTCGACGGCGCTCCGATGGTGCGGGTCGTGGTCGATGCTCCGCCGGAGGGTCACCCGGCGCGCGCGTTGCTTTCGTAGGGTTTTCCCGGGGCGTGTGCAGCGCGAACGTCAGCTCTCGCGCTTGATGCCGTAGGTGCGGATCTTCTTGTGAAGGTTCGTGCGCTCGACGCCGAGGACCACGGCGGCACGGCTCACGTTCCATTCAAGGGCGCGCAGCGTTTCGAGGATGTGGTGGCGCTCGGCGAGTTCGCGGTACTCGCGCAAGGTCGGTCGCTTGCCGTCAAGAAGCGCGGGAAACGCTCCTTTTTCGCCCGCGTCGAGTTCGAAGTCCTCTTCGTCGGCGGCCGCAGTTGCCGTTCCCGTCGTTGCGTCGTCATCGAAGGGACTCGCGTGCGGGTCTTCGGGCAAGTCGGCAATCGTGATGACGTCGTCCGAGAGGATCGCCATGCGTTCGACGGCGTTTCGCAGCTCGCGGACGTTCCCCGGCCAGCTGCGCGAGAGCAGTGCCGCCATCGCGTCCGCTTCGATCGCCTTTTTGCGCAACCCGTTCTCTTTGCAGAACTGCGTGAGGAATGCATCGACCAGCAAGGAGATGTCTTCGCGACGCTCGCGAAGCGCTGGACTGCGAAGCGGAAACACGGCGAGGCGAAAGTAGAGGTCTTCGCGGAACGCCCCGCGCTCGACTTCTTTGGACAGTTCTTTGTTCGTCGCGGCAAGGATACGCACATCGACGTGGAACACGTGTTCGCTTCCCACACGCAGGATTTCCCCTGACTGGAGCGCGCGAAGCACCTTCGCTTGCGCGAGGAGATCCATGTCGCCGATTTCGTCGAGAAAGAGCGTGCCACCGTGCGCTTGTTCGAAGAGCCCGCGCTTGCGCTGCGTCGCACCGGTGAACGACCCTCGCTCGTGGCCGAAGAGTTCCGACTCGATGAGCTCACGAGGGATCGCCGCGCAGTTGACCTTCACGAACGGCCCCTTGCTCCGAGGGCCCAAGCGATGGATGGCGCGGGAGATGAGTTCTTTTCCCGTGCCGCTCTCGCCGGTGATCAGCACCGAGGCGCGCGTGGGGGCGACGCGTTCGATCTCCCGGAAAACCTTGAGCATCGGGGCCGCACGCCCCACCATCTCGTACTTGTCGAGCTGTTCCTGCGCGACCTCGGCAAGCGCGCGCCGAGCTCGGGCTGCGTCGAGCGCATTGCGGACGCTCACGAGGACGCGTTCGCGAAGGAGAGGCTTTTCGATGAAGTCGCTCGCACCGAGCTTGATAGCCCGCACGGCGTCGTTCACCGACGCGTGACCACTCATGACGACGACCGGAAGATTGCGGGTGCTTTCGTCCGCACGAAGCTTCTCGAGGCAGGCGTGACCGTCCATGCCCGGAAGCTTCAAATCGAGAAGCACGAGGTCCACGGGCTCGGTGCCCGCGTCGACAATTCGCAGCGCTTCTTCAGCCGATTCGGCGCAGCGCACGTGAAAGCCTTCGCCGCTGAGCACGAGGTCAAGGGTGCGGCGAATGTTCTTTTCGTCGTCCACCACGAGGACGTTCGGCGCGGTCGGCGGGTCGATGGGGGCCGCGACGCTCGTGGTCATGGTGCCGCGGGAGCGACGGTCGTCACATGGGCGAGGGCAGCCGGAAGCGACGCGAGTTCGGCCCGTGCCGTTGCGACCGCGGGATGCTCTCCGTAGCGGGCGACGATGAGCTCGTAAGTCACCTTCGCCCTGTCCCACGCGTGGCGCTTGCGTGCGATTTCGGCGCGCATGAGCAGGGAATCCGTTGCGTAATTGCGCGTGTCGCTCAGCACGGGCTCGATGCTCGGCATCGGCTCTTCCGCGTCCCAATAGCGTGGCGGAAGGTAGGTGTTGAGCGCGTAGTCGACGCGCGCGTCGGCGGCTTCGTAGTTGCCCCGATTGATGTAGAATGCAGCGACAGAAAGTTCGTGACCCACGAGGCGATCGACGACCTCGTCGAGCATGTCGCGAAACTTCGCGGCGCGCGGTGAGTCACTGAAGTCACGGAGGAATCCGCGAATCTCTCGGTACGCTTCGAGAATGGGCGTTTGATCGCGCTCTTCGGTCGCCGCAAGAATGAAACTCGAGGCAATTTGCGTGAATTCGGACTCGGCGATGCGACCTCGCGCATACGCGACTTCGTCTTTGTCCGCCGGGTGGTCCTTGACGAAGGCGCGGTAGCCCTTCAACGCTTCGGCAATCTTGTCCTGCGCGTAGTCGAGGTCGGCGAGGCGAAGCTGCGCCAGGCGGCCGTACTTCGTGAACGCGTGCTTCTTCTGCACGGACTTCAACGCGACTCCGGCCTCAAGAAAACCTTTGTCGTCGAGGAGCTTCACCGCTGCTTCGTAGTCGAGCCGTGCGGATTCAAGCGCCGTAGCGGGCGCCTTCGCAGGAACGGCGGTGCAGCCAGCGCCCGCGAGAGACAGGGCTGCGACCAAGGAAATCAGGCGGAATGGGGAGACGCGAAGGGTCATGGGAGGCACAGAGGTCACTTGCCGTCGTCGCCGCGCCAGCGCGTGATGCGGCGAGGCGGGGATGCGGACGGGTCTTCTTGGCGGGCGGCACGAAGCGCGGTGCGAAGCGTGCGTTCGATGCGCTCGCGGTGCGCATCGGAAAGGGGCGAACCTTCACCGAACGTGCACGCGCCGGCACTGTCGAAGGTCACGAGCACCGGCAATGGACCGGCGTCGGCGGTGTCGAGCACGCCTTCGTAGGCCCAAGGCGATACGTTTTCGGCGGCCTCGCGGCGAAGCTCCAGCCGGTGCCCATCGCTTGGGGAATGTCCAACCACCGACATGGGGCGGACCTACCACGGCTTGCGAAAAGACGCGGCGATTCGTTGACGAAACGGCCCGGGTTCGGCACTGTGCCTCGTCCCAATCGGTCCCCATGGAGAAGAACCCAATTAGCCCTCAGGGCCTTATCCGTCTTCAACACGAACTTCTTAATCTGAAGTCGGTTGAGCGTCCCGCCATCATCATTCAAGTGGCGACCGCGCGCGAGCACGGCGACCTGAGCGAGAACGCCGAGTACCACGCAGCCCGCGAGAAGCATTCGTTCATCGAAGGCCGCATCAAGGAGCTTGAGGACAAAGTCGCCCGTGCCGAGGTCATCGATCCGTCGTCCGTTTCCGGCACGCACGTGGCATTTGGCGCTCGCGTGAAGCTCACGAACGTCGACACCGAAGAGGTCGTTTCGTACCGCATTCTTGGTGCCGACGAGACCGACTTGGCCAATGGCGTCATCGGCATTGCGAGCCCCGTTGCGCGTGCGCTTCTTGGGAAAGAAGCTGGCGACGAGGTGAAGATCCGAACGCCCGGCGGCGAGCGCACGTTCGAAATTACGGCACTCGCGTTCGACGCCTGAAGCTGACGAAAGCGGGGCCCGGTCGGGCTGCGGCCTCGCTTCCTCGCGTCTCCTGACGAGGGAATTTACTCGGTTCCCGCGTCCGGAGGCGTGCGGCGCATCGCTCCGGGGTCGCGCGGAGCGGAAGGGGCGGCGTTCCCAAGCTCGCGCTTGACCTTCGCCAAGAGACGCTCGATGAGAACGCGCTCGTGGTGCTCGGGCATTGTCGGCATGGCCACGATGACCTCCGTGTGAGCGCCGTGTCGCACGAGTTCGAGCGAGCCCTGCGCTTCTTTTCGTTGCCCCGGCGGCATGAAACGAAAGAGGATGTAGCCCGCTTGCTCGTCACGCTCCACGAGCGTGTAACCTTCGTCTACCCTGAGAAAACGCACGGCAGTCGGCCACACGTCGGCGAACGGGAAGGCAATGTCTTCGGTGCGCTTCGCGTGAGCGTGGGGCGGTTGCGTGAGGAATGCAGCAAGCGTCAACGCCCCGAAGAGTGCGCGTCGTGTCACGAAGCTTGAGCCTCGATGGCCGGAACGTCGTCGCCGCTGCCAACGAGGTCCTCCGATCGCATGCCGCGCGCTTCGCCCCTCGCAACGAAGAAACCCGCCGCGCCAACGGTCCACAGCACCTGGCACGCGTACATGAGAAACACGTAAAGTGAGCCAGGACCCTGGACAACCGACGTCGGGTAATACATCGTCATGCCGGCGTATATACCGAGCTGGAACACGCCGAGGAGCCCCGGCGGACCGGGAACGAGAATGGTGACGCCGAGGAGACCCATGATGGCGCAGGCCTCTCCGAAGGTCGGCGGGCTTCCGTCCGCATGCACGACGCCGCAGCCCCAGCAGAGGAGCCACATGCCGAGCGCGTTGAGCAGCCAGTACGCGGTGGTCTCGAGAAGGAATGGCCCAGCGTCGCGCCAACTGCCGAGAAAATGCAGTCCATCGGCGAGTTTTGCCGCCGTACTCCCGAGCTTCTCCGCAAGCTTGGGGCTCACCGCTCCGATGACCGTGCGGGTCATGGCGATGGCCCACTCGCGCGCGAAGTAGAAGACCGCGATGACGATGAACGCCGCCGTGAAGACTCCGAGCATGGCGTAACCCGCTTGGCGCACCTTGAGCACCGACACCGGTAGGCTTACGACCGTGGCCGGAAGCGGGTCGACCGCGGGGACCGTGAAGAGCGCGATGGCGAGGACGATGCTCAGGAAAAGCCCGTCCACAACGCGTTCGGCGACGATGGTGCTCGTGGCCGTTGTGAGCGAGAGTTCGCCCTTCTTGCGGACAAGGTACGGGCGCACGAGCTCGCCGAGACGAAACGGCATGAGGAGAATGGCCGCGAAGCCAATCCACGAAACGGCAAGGAGACGCCGAAGCGGCAGCGTCGCAAACGAGCGAAGCAGAAAGCGCCATCGCGTCGCACGAAACCAGCTCACGCCCGCGAGTGTGATGAGGTACGCAGGCAGCGTCCATACGCGAAGCGAGGAAAAACCCTGGGACGGCGTGAAGGCGAGGCCACCTTTGCGGAGCATCGACACCATCACGGTCGTGATCACCGCGGAGGCGACGAGCTTGCCCGCGTTTCGCGAGAAGAAGCCGTCGCTTGGTGACGATTCGGACGGCGAGATCGAGGGGGAATCGACGGGGGCCATGACCGGTGCGCGGGATAGCAGAACGCGAGCAGGTCGCAGTCTTTTCTTTCCGTGAAGCCGAGCCAATCGCGGGTGAGAAACGCGCGTCGAGCCTTGCCTCGACCCGGGGGAATCATGCTAGCCCCCGGCCCATGTTCGACAGCCTTTCGCGCGGGTTTCGCCAAGCAAAGAACCGCCTCGCAGGACTCACGGAGCTCACGGAACAGAACATCGAGCCGGCGCTCCGCGAAGTTCGTCAGTCGCTGCTCGAGGCCGACGTGGAGCTCGGGGTCGTCAAAGCGTTCCTCGCCCGCGTCAAGTCCTCGGCCGTGGGCGAAACCGTTCAGGTGCGCGCGAAGGGCGCCGACGGCCGCGTGCTCAAAGTCTCCGCCGCCGACCAGTTCACGAAGATCTGCCACGACGAGATGGTGGCGTTCATGACGTCGGAGGGCGAGTCCCTCACGTTCGCGCCAAAGGGCATCACGGGCATCATGATGGTGGGCCTTCAAGGCTCGGGAAAAACCACCACTTGCGCGAAGCTCGCGGTCTATCTGAAGAAGCAGGGCAAGAAGGTCATGCTCGTCGCGGCGGACATGCAACGTCCCGCGGCGGTCGAACAACTTCAGGTGCTCGGTGAACGCATCGGCGTGCCCGTGTTCAACATCGCGGGCGGCAATCCGGTCGACATTTGCACCAAGGGCAAAGAAGAGGCTCGGTCAAAGGGCTGCGACGTCGTCATCTTCGATACCGCGGGTCGCTTGGCGATCGACGAAGCGTTGATGGACGAACTCGTTGCGGTGCAGGCATCGACGAAGCCCGAAAATATCCTGCTCGTTGTCGACGCCATGATCGGCCAGGACGCGGTCAAAGTATCGCGCGGCTTCCACGACAAACTCGGCCTCACGGCGGTCGTATTGACCAAGCTCGACGGCGATGCCCGCGGCGGCGCGGCGCTCTCGGTGGTCGCCGTGGTGGGCGTGCCCATCGCCTTTGTCGGCCTCGGCGAGCGGCTCGAGGATCTGGAGGCGTTCCAGGCCGACCGGCTCGTGTC
>CAIQDA010000106.1 GCA_903870415.1 uncultured delta proteobacterium | reverse complement strand
TTCGACAAACCGCCGACAAACCGCGCTCCGGTCGTTGGTGAACGAAGCCGCTCGCCCCTCATTAATCCAATCGAACCGTGCTGACGTCCCACTCGCGCTGAATTCTTCTGACATTCGTCGGCCGCTGTTTTCAGTTTTCCGCGTCCGACGAAGGGCGAATCGAACAACGCCGACTCCTCGATACCCAGCGATTACCCAGGTTGAACGCCCTGATGGCGGTCGCATGATGGTCGCAGGAGACATGCATCGATGAAGGCTCGACTCGCGCGCCGGACCGTGTCCAAACGTTTGATCAAACGTCGCGTCACCGCAATGCGCCTCGCTTCCGCACGGTGAAACGCTGCACGCCCCTTCCGCGACGGAACCGCGCACGCCGGTGCGGAGGCAGTCATGTGCTTTGGGCCAACCATGTCCGCCGTTTTTGGCTTTTCGACAGCCGCGGCCAGCATTTACGCCGCACGAACCGCACGGCCATGGCGCTCCGCGTTTTGGGTGATGCTCGCTGCGGTCGAATTCGTTGAGCTTTGGCAGTATGTCGCCTACGCACGCGGCGGTGGCATTTGCGCGCAATCGGTCGCGTCGATGTGGGCGATGGCCTTGCTCATTGCGACGCAGCCCTTGCTTTTTCTGGCGATCGGCGAGGAGGAAAACCCAAGCCGCAGCGGTTGGTGGTTTCGCCAAAAGAAGCTCCGAAGCGCCGCATGGGCCATTTACTCGGCGAATGCAGTCATCGCATTGCCCGCGTTGATCGCAGGCCCGGGGTCTTGTACCTGGTGGTTCTGCGACACGTTCACGGGTACGTCGCTCGGAACCGGAGGACACATTGCTTGGCATCTGCACGCATCGGTGCTTGGCCACCCGTGGATGGTCATCTACGTTTCGTCCATCGGCGCGATGGCAGCAACAGGGGCCACCACGTCTGCGGCGATGTTCCTTGCCACGTTGATCGTCACGCACCTCGCGCTCGGCGCGCACACGGGACCGGCCGCATGGTGCGCCCTGGCAGGGTCCGCCGGTTTGCTGGAATTTGGTCAATGGTGTGCGGCTCGTCTCGCGCGACAGCGCATGCCAAGACGGATTGAGCCGTGACGGCGTGAAAACCATGCGCCTCGTGGTGCTCCCGTTGGTTTGGGGCGTTCGCTCTTTTTTCAGCAGCGTGGTAGGCAAGCATCACCGCGACACCTTCGGCGCAATGACCACAGACAACGACGAAGCCCTGCAACGTTACTACGACCTGCATGCGGGCATTTACGACGCCACGCGCTGGAGTTTCCTGTTTGGTCGCGAGGCGGCGGTGCGTATGTTGGGCACGGCAGGGACACCGAAGCGCATCCTCGAAATTGGCTGCGGAACGGGCCGTAACCTCGCTTCGATATGCCGCGAGTTCCCCGAGGCGCACGTCACCGGCGTCGACGTCTCCGCGGCGATGATTCAAAAGGCCACGCCGAAGATACTCCCGCACATCAACCGCGTGCGACTGCTGCAGCAGGCCTACGACCGGCCCGTGCATACGGAGGGCGAGTCCTTCGACGCGGTGCTTTGCTCTTATTCGCTGACCATGTTCAATCCGGGTTGGGAAACAGCGATTGAGGCGGCCTACAACGATCTCGCGCCAGGCGGCCTGATGGTCGTGTGCGACTTCCACGATTGGCACTTTCGTTTCTTCAAACGGTGGCTGGGCGTCAGTCGCGTGCGCGTGGATGGCCATTTGCG
>CAIQDA010000105.1 GCA_903870415.1 uncultured delta proteobacterium | reverse complement strand
CGAGCCAGAAGCCTCGCTTGCGAATGAAGTCGACGAAGGAGGTTTGGAAGTACGGCAGGTCGAGCGGTTCGACGGCACCGAGACGCTGCACGTCTTCGGTTTGCACCTCGGTGAGCACGTCGATGATGTCGTCGATGGTGATGATGCCCAGAAATTCGCCAACCTCGCCAACGACGGGAACGACGTTCAAGTCGTACTTCGCCATGATGCGCGCGACCTCTTCCTGGTCTTCCTCCGGATGCACCGTTCGCGCCGGCTCGGCCTGAATCGATGCGACGAGCATGGACCGATCGGCGAGGAGCAGCTCGATGACCGACACGGAGCCCAAGAGCTTCTCCGCGCTGTCGAGCACATACACGTTATAGACGGTTTCGTTGGCGCTCTCCGAGTGCGCGCGAATCGCTTCGACGGCGTCGCTGACGGTGGCCGAGGGCGAGACGGACACGTAACCCGTCGTCATGAGGTGACCCGCGCTCTTATCAGGATATTTCCTGAGCTCGCGCACCTCATCGGCGGCCTCCGGGTCGACGCGCGAAAGCGTTTCAAGAACTTGTTCGCCGAGTTCGTCGGAGAGCGCGTCGATGAAGTCGACACGGTCGTCGGCCTCCATCTCGCTGGCGAATTCAGCTACTTTTTCCGCGCCGAGCTGCTCGGCGATTTCTTCCTGCTCAACCTCGCCGAGGCGTTCGAAGATAGGCGCGGCTTCTTCCGCCGACATCTCGCGCATCAGCAACGCGGCGTCCTCGGGCTCGAGCTCCGAGAGGAAATCCGCAATGTCTTCCGGATGAATCTCGTCGAGGAGATCGCGCACAGACTCCGGATCGTTACGGAGGAGTTCCTTGAGCTCCGGGCCGAGAAGCGTTGCGAGCCGCATGGGCGCGACCATAAACGCAGACACCAACGCGGACGACGCAAAAGCGACCTGTGTCATCTCGACCGCAGCCACAATTGAGTCGCACGGAGCCCTTGGTCGACGCCCGAAGTGGCTCTACGTTAGCCCCATGCTGGTCGAAACCCTCGAAGCGCTCCTCGCAGACGATGACGCCGTTCGCGCCGTCGCCGTCTTCGACGATCTGGGATCGCTCGTTGCGTCCGCTGCGAGCGACGCCTTCGACGAATCCGCATTTTCCGTCGTCGTGCGCGCATGGCTTGCAGCTCGCACACACGCCGCCGCGTGGACCGAGCTTCGCCTCGAAGGCCCTCAACGCGCGTTTGTCGTTCGGGCCGTTGGCCCCGCTCTCTTTGCTGCCGAGGTCGATCCCGCAGCGCCCCTTGGCCGCGTCGCGATGCGCATGCGACTGCTTCACAACCCGATTCTAGGAGCCCTTCCATGACGAATTTGCAGCGGCTCAAGCTTCTCTTCATCTCGGGCCCGAACCTGCAATTGCTCGGAATGCGCGAGCCCGCGGTTTACGGGAAAGAGACTCTCGAAGACATCTACGAACGGGCGTGGGCGCGGGCGCTCGAGCTGAACGCGGACGTCGACGGAAGGCAGACCAATCACGAGGGAACCATCGTCGATTGGATCGGCGAATCATCGGGTTTTTTCGATGGAATCCTCCTCAACCCGGGCGCGTACACGCACACATCCATCGCGATTCACGACGCCATCGCCGGCGCTGGCGTGCCCACCATCGAGGTTCACCTCTCGAACATTCATGCGCGCGAACCGTTTCGCAGGCACTCCATGGTTGCCCCCGCATGCGTCGGGTCCATCGTCGGCTTTCGCGGTGAGGGGTACGTGCTCGCGGTCGAAGCCATGGTGCGTCATCTTCGGTCCCGCCCGAAACCCTGAGCGTTCGACGCGGCCGCGCACCCGAGGAATCTGCGTAACGCGTTTCGCACTGCAATTTTCCCTTCCGAAGCGCGGTCGAGACTTCCCTCGCGCTCCCATTCGAGTACGGTCGGCCCCATGAAGCTCGACCTCGTTCAGCTCGACGCCCTGCTCACGAAGCTCGCCGCCCACGACGTCTCAGAACTCGAGTGGGAAGACGATTCGGCGCGGCTTCGCATCGTCCTCGGCAAGCCCGTCACGCATGTGCATGCGCCCGCCTTCGCGCCGCCGACCACCGCGGTGGCCGTGGCGCCTCCGAAAGGTGAAGCCCCTGCGGTCATCGAGGGCACCATCGTCACGAGCCCGTTCGTCGGAACGTTCTACCGCTCGCCCAATCCCGAATCGCCATCGTTCGTCGAAGTCGGCACGACCGTGAAGAAGGGCCAAACGCTCTGCATCGTCGAAGCCATGAAGCTCATGAACGAGATCGAGGCCGACGTCGCAGGAAAGATCGTCGAGGTCTACGCAGAGAACGGCAAGCCCGTCGAGTATGGCCAGCGTCTCTTCCGCGTCGTCTCGTCGTAAGGTTGCCATGAAGAAGGTTCTCATCGCCAACCGCGGGGAAATCGCCCTCCGCGTCATTCGCGCATGCCGTGAAGTCGGCTTGGAAACAGTCGCCGTCCACTCCGAAGCCGACGCGCGCGCCTTGCACGTGCGCTTCGCCGACGAGTCCGTGTGCATCGGGCCTGCGAACGCCGCACAAAGCTACTTGAACATCCCGGCGATCCTGGCGGCCGCCGAGGTCACCGGCGCCGACGCGATTCACCCAGGTTATGGGTTCTTGTCCGAAAACGCGCGCTTCGCCGAGCTCTGCGGAAAGGCCGGAATCACGTTCATTGGCCCGTCGCCGGACGCCATGCGCGCGTGGGGCGACAAGGTCACAGCCCGTGCCAACGCCGAGCGTTTTGGATTGCCGCTTTTGGCGGGCACGAAGGTGCTCTCGGGTCCCGACGAAGCGGTGGCCGAAGCCGAGCGAATCGGTTTTCCCGTCATCCTGAAAGCGTCGGGCGGCGGCGGTGGTCGCGGCATGCGCATCGTGCGAAACGCCGACGAGGTGCGCACGCAATTTCCAAAGGCGCGCGCCGAGGCCGAGGCAGGCTTCAAGAACCCCGACATCTACCTCGAGAAGTTTGTCGAGCGCCCAAAGCACATCGAGTTCCAAGTGCTCGCCGACATGCACGGTGGCGTGTGGACGCTCGGCGAACGCGAATGCTCGCTCCAACGACGGCACCAAAAAGTGGTCGAAGAGGCTCCGAGCCCGCGCATGACACCCGAGTCGCGGCAACGCATCGCCGAGGTCATTCGCCGCGCGATTCGCGAGACCAATTACCACTCGCTCGCCACGATGGAATTCATCATGGACGAGGACGGGGAACTCTACTTCCTCGAGACCAACACGCGCGTCCAGGTCGAGCATCCGGTCACCGAGATGGTGACGGGCCTTGACCTCGTGGCCATGCAGCTCCGCGTCGCCATGGGCGAAAAGATCGACCTGCCCGACACGCGCTCTTGGAGCTTTCGCGGACACGCGATTGAGTGCCGCATCAACGCAGAGGATCCGGAAACCTTCGCCCCGTGGCCAGGCCTCGTGACCGAGTACTTCCCGCCTGGCGGAGCCGGGGTCCGCGTTGACTCCGGAATATACGGCGGCTGGCGCGTTCCCGCCGACTACGACTCGCTCCTCGCGAAAGTCATCGTCCACGCCCCCACACGGGCCGAAGCCATTGTGCGGATGCGCCGTGCCCTCGACGAATTCATTGTGGGCGGCATCCGTACGAACATTGCGTTCCATAAAGTACTGCTTATGGACGAAGAAGTGCTAGACGGCTCAATGACAACGCGTACGATCGAGCGGATACTTGCCGAGCGGAAAGCGCTCGCATCGACAGGAAACCCTTCGAGTTCCTGACGCGCACGGCCTGTAGTGCGAACTTTTTTCCGGAACGATTTCAAGCGCTTCGCTAAATCCGCCGGTTGCGATCCGTGCGCGCATGAAGTACCATGAGCGTGTGGACCGCTCTGCCGAAATCTTTCCTCGACAACTTCGTCACCTCCGCCTGCAGCGTGGGCTTTCGCAAGAACGTCTCGCGGAGTTGGCTAACCTCAGCATCAACGCCATCAGTTCCTTCGAGCGTGGGCTAAGATTCCCTCGCCCGAAATCGCTTGACGCGCTCGCACGCGCACTCGGTGCGGAGCCTGGTGACTTCATGGTCGAAACAAGCCACACGACGAGTGATCGTGGGGCCCTCGCCGACCTCGTGTCATTGCTCAGCCGCACCAACACGGAAACCGTTGAGCTCGTGCTCGACCTCGCGAAGGTGCTCGTCGCACGCGAACGCCGACGCGTTGAACCGGTCGCTGCGCCAATTGCCGCCGCGCCGATCGCCCTCGCACACGCCGCGCTTCAGCGGCCACGCGAAATCCGCAACCACGAGTCGTGACATCCGCACGCGGTCGCGACGTTTTCGCGCGAAGCTGAGACGCGTTCCGCGTTGACCCACGCGACGACGCGCCTAGGGTGTCGCTCCTGGGGAAGCCCGTCGGTCACGCCTGATTCATCGGGCCGCGCCGAAGTCGCTTCCGGGGCTACTTTGATCATTCACGATCGAAGTAGCCCTTCCCGCCCGAGCAGCAACGATGCCCTTACGAGCGCGTCGCCCATACGGCCACACGGCCACACGGCCACACGGCCACAACCAATGGGCCGCGCGGCGCAGCAAGCAAATGACCATGAGCGAAGCGAAGACGAGTCCGCGGCACCTGAGCACGACCACCGAGCGTGGCATCGAGACGCCAAATCCGTTCCCGAATTCAAGCCGGGTTTACGTCGAGCACGAAGGCCTTCGCGTGCCGTTTCGGTCCATCGCCCTCGAAGGCGAAGCTCCGTTGCGCGTTTACGACACCATGGGCCCCGTCGGCCACTCGGTGACGGACGGGTTGCCCAAGCTTCGCGCACCGTGGATAAACGAGCGCATCGAGCAGAAGCACGCGCGTCCGACCCAGCTTTTTTACGCGCGCCAGGGCATCGTCACCCCGGAGATGAAGTTCGTCGCCATTCGCGAGAACGTCGCCGAAGAGTTCGTGCGATCCGAGATTGCCTCGGGCCGCGCGATCATTCCGGCGAACATTCGTCATCCGGAACTCGAGCCGATGATCATCGGTCGAAACTTCCTCGTGAAGATCAACGCGAACATCGGCAACTCGGCGGTGTCGAGCTCCATCGACGAAGAGGTCGAGAAGCTTCAATGGTCCGTGCGCTGGGGCGCCGACACGATCATGGACCTCTCGACGGGCAAGGACATCAAGGCCACCCGCGAGTGGATCCTCCGCAATTCGCCTGTCCCCGTGGGCACCGTGCCTATCTACGAGTGCCTCGAAAAGGTGAAGGGCAAGGTCGAACAACTCACGATCGATCTCTTCCTCGAGACCCTCGAAGAGCAAGCCGAGCAAGGCGTCGACTACTTCACCATCCACGCGGGCGTGCTCCTTCGCTACGTGCCTCACACCGCCAAGCGCGTCACAGGCATTGTGTCGCGCGGCGGCTCCATCATGGCGAAGTGGTGCTTGTCGCATCACAAAGAGAACTTTCTCTACGAGCACTTCGACCGCATCGCGAAGCTCCTCGCCAAGTACGACGTATCGTTTTCGCTAGGCGATGGCCTGCGTCCGGGCTGCATCGCCGACGCCAATGACGAGGCGCAGTTCGGCGAACTCACGACGCTCGGCGAGCTCACGAAGGTCGCGTGGGAGCACGACTGCCAGGTCATGATCGAAGGCCCGGGCCACGTGCCCATGCACAAGATCAAAGAGAACATGGACAAGCAGCTCGCGCTTTGCCACGAGGCGCCGTTCTACACGCTCGGCCCTCTCGTGACCGACATCGCGCCGGGCTACGACCACATCACGTCGGCGATCGGCGCGGCCATGATCGGCTGGTTCGGCACCGCGATGCTTTGCTACGTGACGCCGAAAGAGCACCTCGGTTTGCCGAACCGCGACGACGTCAAAGCTGGCGTCATTGCTTACAAAATCGCGGCCCACGCCGCCGACCTCGCCAAGGGTCACCCCGGTGCACAAGAGCGCGACAACGCCCTCTCACGCGCGCGCTTCACGTTCCGCTGGAAAGACCAGTTCGCTCTCTCGCTCGACCCCGAGACGGCCACCGCGTACCACGACGAGACGCTCCCCGCCGACGCCGCGAAGAGCTCACACTTTTGCTCCATGTGCGGCCCGCACTTCTGCTCCATGCGCATCTCGCAAGACGTCCGCGACGAGTTCGGAACCGACGGCGATGTCGAGCAAGGCATGCGCGACAAGGCCGAAGAGTTCCGGCGCAACGGCGGCGAAATTTACGTCGCTGAGTGAGTGAATCGCCTGGGAATAGCCAGGCGAAACGACGACGCTACCTTCGAGCGCTTCGCGACCTTTTCGGGTCGCGTGAGAGACTCGCGCTCAAGACGCGCGAGCATTTGAAGCCCGCGCGTCACGACGTCGCGATCAAGAATCGGCACAGCGTGACCAACGCCAGGCAAGAGTTCCAAGTCGCCCACGGGCACGCGGTTGACGATCTTGCGCGAGTTGATCGGCGGCACGAGCACGTCCTCGGTTCCGGTGATCACGACGGCCGGACAGCGCAAGTCGCCGAGACGCGAGCCCGTCGAATGAAAGGCCACCGCGAGAAGCTGGCGAAAAAAGATCGACGGCGGCGTTCGGTCGACGCGGAACGCTTCGGGCCACGCGGCAAAGAGTTCCCGCGCACGCCCCCACTCGCTCCGAGGCAAAAGGAGGAACGAAAAAATACGGCCGCCTCCGCGGTCTTCGAACGGCAGCCGAACGAGTGCCGCAAGCGCCTTGGCGCCCGGCGGACGCCCCAGAGGAAAGCCCGGCGTGGTCGCAATCAGAATGAGCCCACGGATGCGGCGTGGGTGCCTTAGCGCCGCCTCTTGCGAGATCATTCCGCCCATGGAGACTCCGCAGACGACCGCGCTCGCTTCCCCCGCATCGTCGAGGACTGCGATGATGTCGTCGCCCATGGAGCCGATGGAGCGAAACCCATTTATGGTGTCGCTTCGACCGGTGCCCACGTTGTCGAGGACGATGACGCGACGGCCTTGCGTCGGATGCTCGGCCACGCGCTCGGGCATATCGAACCAAAAACGGCCTGAGAGACCGAGTCCTTGGACGAGGACGAGTGGCGGAAGATTGGACGGAGTTTGGGGATCCACGACGCGGTACGCAATGCGTTCCCCGCGGAGGCTCATCGCGAACGGCATGGGGGTCACTGTAAGATGCACAGGTTAAAAAGCGAATTTCATGCACGCACAACGCAGCGATTTCGCTTTCGGGAAGCCGTTTCTGACGACAGGTTCAGCCCATGAGCGAGGTGAACCCACGCACGAATTCCGAGGACGAGATCGTGTTCCCGATCGAGGGAATGAGCTGCGCCTCATGTCAGCTTCGTGTGGACGAAGCGCTTCGCGGCATCGACGGCGTGAAAGCCGCGCACGTGAACTTGCTCGCCCATCGTGCGTCCGTTCGCTTCGACCCGCGTCGCGTGACACCCGAGAACCTCGTGGCCGCGGTGGAGCGTGTGGGATTCGATGCATCGTTGCCGCTCGCGGCAGTTGCCATCGTCGATCGCACCCGCACGGAAGATGTGCGGCGACGCTATGAGTTCAGGAATCTCGCCATCCGCGCGTCGTTGTCGGCGCTCGTTGCCCTCGTCGCGATGGTCTCCATGGGGCACGGGCATCGCCTCCTGCCGCATCAAGCGATGCCCTTCGTCGAAGGGTTCGTGGTCCTCGCATCGCTCGGGCTCGGCTGGCCTATTTTTCGCCGTGGGGCACGCGAGCTTTGGGTTCAAGCGCCGGGCATGGACGCGCTCGTGACCCTTGGAAGCGGAGCGGCGCTCGTCCTCACCGTCGCGGCATCGTTGCAGATTACAGGCTTCGCCGGGCAACACCATGCCGACGGGATCCCGACCCTCGTGGCCGCACTGCTCATCGGGCGCGCCCTCGAAGCGCGCGCAAAGGGCGAAACGCTCGTGGCCCAGGCCGAACTCGCGGCGCTCCTTCCGTCGAGCAGCGTCCTTCTGCGCGACGGGCAAGCCATCGTCGTGCCCACGCGAGACTTGCTTCCAGGCGACGACGTTCGCGTCGGAGCGGGCGAGCCGCTTCCATGCGACGGCACCGTGATGAGCGGCACGAGCGACACGGACGAGGCCGCCATCACGGGTGAAGCTCGTCCGGTGCCAAAAGCTGCGGGCTCGGAGGTCATTGGCGGGACGCGAAACGGTCTCGGCGAACTCGTTGTCCGCGTCCATGCGGTTGGCGACGGGACGGCTCTTGCAGCGATCCTTCGGTCGGCGGAAAGCGCGCAGGCTCATCGTGGACGCCTCGAAAACCTCGCGGAGCGTGCGATTCGCCCCTTCGTCCCCGCGATGATCACGGTGGCGCTCGTCACGGCGTTCGTCTGGACCTCGATCGGAGGCGCCGCCGCGGCATTGTTGCATGGTGCAAACGTTCTTCTCGTCGCGTGCCCTTGCGCCCTCGGGCTGGCGATTCCCGCGGCCCTCACCGTGGCTCTTGGGCGCGCCTCGTCGCTTGGCGTCCTCGTGCATCGCGGCTCGGCCATCGAGAGCGCAGCCGCCGTCACCGATGCTTGCTTCGACAAAACCGGAACCCTCACCACGGGCACGATGACCGTTTCTGAAGCGCTGCCCGCGGGGCATACGACCGAGGCCCAGCTCCGTGCAGCGGCCGCCATCGCGGAAGACGGGCTCGATCATCCCATTGCGCGAGCCTTGCAATCCCCCGAGGGATCCGAATCCGGGTGGTCGCGCGTCGTCGCGCCAGGAAAAGGCGTCGTCGCGTCGCGCGATGGCGAGGGCATCGTCGCGGGCACAAGCCTCTTCGTCGGCGACACGCTCGGTGTCGAAGTCGACGATCCGCCCGACTCTGTAGGCTCGGCGATCGCGGTGGCGCGCGATGGAATTTTTCTGGGACACCTGGCGGTCAGCGACTCGCTTCGGGCAAGCGCGCCTCCCCTCGTCGAAGCCCTTCGCGCACGCGGCATCGCCATCACCGTGCTTACGGGTGATGATGCAGTTTACACGGAATCAATTCTCGCGCCTCTCCGCGTTATGGTGCGAGCGCGCATGACGCCGGAAGGCAAACGCGCCGCCATTGAGGAGCTCAGGCAGTCACGAAAAGACGCCGTCGTTCTCTTCGTTGGCGACGGAATCAACGACGCCCCCGCCCTTGCCTCCGCCGACATCTCCATCGCGATGGCTTCAGGAACCGCCATTGCGCGGTCGACCGGCGACGCTCTGCTGCTCTACAACGACATTCGGGTCATCGTGCCGTTCCTCTCGCTCGCACGGCACACCGTGAGGACGATGCGCCGAAACCTCGCTTGGGCGGTCGTCTACAACGTCATCGCGCTTCCCGTGGCCGCGGGCGTCTTCGAAGGCATCGGCCTCGTCATGACACCCACCATCGCGGGCGCGTGCATGGCCGCAAGCTCACTCGGAGTTCTTTTGCAGTCGCTGAGCCTGCGATTTGTGCGACTCGACCGCGCGTGAACCGTCACGCCTCGGCGCGCACCGCCGCATGGCGAAGCAGATCGTCGATGCTCACGTACCGCAACGCGGCCTCGTGCGTGGCTTCGAGAATGACCGCCGGGGCCACCCCCGCGTCGAACGCTTCCTTCCAGCGCAGCACGCAGAGGCACCAGCGTTCGCCCGGCTGAAGGCCACCGAAACCGTACTCGGGCCGGGGCGTCGAGAGGTCGTTTCCGCGCGACTT
>CAIQDA010000104.1 GCA_903870415.1 uncultured delta proteobacterium | reverse complement strand
CGTGCGGGAACCTGTCGCAATCCAGCGCAGGAGGTGGGGGAGGCTCCTTCGTTATGATGGGCGCGCAGGCTCTCGTTGCAGGCGGCGGCGGGGGCGGCGCCGGCGTTCTCGGCAACTGCGGATACTGCCAACCCGATGGCGTCGGAGGATCCACAGTGCCCGGCATTGCGTGTCTTCTGGGCGAACTAACGTCTACGCCGAGCTGCGGCTCACACTGGTACGAGCCGACTGGGTCGGGACTTCCGCCATTCTCGATGATCTCATGCGACGGCTCAGACGCCGGTGGTTGCGGAGCGTGCAATGCGGGTGGCTTCGGTGGCGGTGTCGCCGGCGCGCGTCTCGTCCCATGCTCCGGATGTCAGGTAGCTTACTCGATGTACGGGTCGGGTGGAGGCGGTGGCTACACTCGTGGAGAGTCCGGCGGAGTGGTCACTTCACGCTCGGGCAGCGACGCACTCGCCGGCGGCGGTGGAAGTTCTTTTTCCGCGGGCGACAACCCTGTGAACTTTAGCGGCTACCGCACGGGTGACGGCCTCATCGTGGTCGAGCGCCTGCAATGACGCGCTGACGCTCTCCCTGGCTTCTCGCTTTCGCGAGAATGACGAGAAGAGAGAGCGCGGAGGTTGGCGCGCGCGTGGAGCGGCGTGATCACCGTAGTTCCCGGACTTCGCCGTCAGCGCTGCCGGCATTCTACAACGATCATTCCGCAGTCGACGATCGCGCCCCCTCGCTCTATCGCTCGAACGGAGGGCCTTCGACGAGACGGCACACCGCGTTTCGAAGGTCGGCGAGGAGCGTTGGCTTCAGCGTGGCGACGACGCGCTCGATGAGCGACTCGTGCGCGGTCACCATTCGATGAGGCAAGATCCAGCTCGGACGCGGAAGACCTCCCTGCGCGAAACCATCGGCGGACAGCTCGAGGACGTGCGGATGACCGTAACTCTTGCTCGTCACTTGGCAGAGCAAGACGTCGCCCCGCGCGAACGTCGCAAGGACCACCGCCGGCCGAAGCTTGCGCTCCGTGAGCGTCGTGAACGGAAACGGCACGACCACGACCGCGCCGACTACAAGGTCGCCCACGCCTCGTCCTCCGCTTCGTTGTCCCAATCCGCAGCCCAGCTCGACTCGGCGGTCGCGAGCAATTCGGCTCGCTCGTGCGCGTAGCGCTCCGTGCGTTCACGCAGGAAGCGCAGGAAGTCCAGCACTTCGCGCTGAAGCGGCTCCGGCACGCTCGCGAGCTCCTCGTGGATTTGTTCTGCAATCGATCGCATCCGAACCTCGCTGCGTCCACGGACGATACCACGCAAGCCGAGCGCGCGCCTTGACACGTTGAAGGAAGTTTTTCCCTCCGTCGCAGGCGTCACCGCCGAAAACGGCGTCGCCTTTGGCCCGTCGAGCCTCGCGCATTGCTCGCGACGCTTGCGGCGCTCATCTCGCTCAAGATTTCTCCGTTTAGCGCTGCGCTTGGCTCAAAATTCAGCCGCCTTGTCCCTGAGAGCGTTGGCGGCTGAAGAGTTAGAAATCACGATGCTTTTTCCGTTAACAAACGGGTTACTCCGCGGCGCGAGAATGCCAAACTCGAGCGCCGACTCGCCGCGTGTGGCGTCGGCACACACCCGACCAGCCCCAACGCGAGGCGGACTTCGGTACGCCGATGGCATAGCCTGTCAGTTCTTGCCATCGGTGCTCGCCTCGATCGGAGAAGGACGCCGCCATGCAGAGTATGAACATCTCGCTGCCAGACCCGCTCAAGTCGTTCGTCGATCGCCAGGTGGAGACCGGCCGCTACAGCAGCGTGAGCGAGTACGTCCGCGAACTCATTCGCGCGGACGAGCGCCGCAAGGCCGAGGAGGCTCTCGAGGCCAAGCTCCTCGAAGGCCTGCGCAGCGCCGAACGCGAGTTCTCGCCGGAGGACTGGAAGGCGATCCGCAAGGAAGCGCTCTCGAGGGTAGAGGCTCGAAAGACCGGCCGCTGATGGCCACGTTCGCCGCCATCGCGAGCTCTTCGGCGACGTGGTTGAGCAGGATCTGTGCGAAAAGACTGATGAACTGCGACCGACACGGAGGTTGGCGTGCGCGTGGAGCGGCGTGAGGAATGTGACGTAGGCGGATCAGATT
>CAIQDA010000103.1 GCA_903870415.1 uncultured delta proteobacterium | reverse complement strand
GCCGCGACCTTCGTGAGATCACGCGTGTACTTTTCAAGGACCTGAAACTTCCCCTCAGGGTCCTTGTCGGTCACGCGCGCGCTGCCGCGAACCTCTTTCAGCGCGAGGTCGATCGCCGCCGCATCCACGCCGCCCGCTTCCGTGAGAAGCCGCTCGATGTCGCGATCGCGGCGAGCCATTGCGAGGAGGAAATGCTCGACGGAGATGTACTCGTCGCCAAGACGCTTCGACTCGTCTTCCGCAATACGAAACACCTCGCCGAGACGACGACCCACGCTGCACTCGGCGCCCTGAACCTTAGGAAATTTGGCCAGCGCACGCTCGAGCCCGCCTTCGAGCACGAGCATGTCTGCCTTGGCCTTTTCGAGGAGCGGGCGAGCGATGCCGTCGTCTTGTTCGAGGCACGCCAACAAGAAATGTTCGGGCGCAACCTCGGGATGGCTGCGGCGTGTCGCGTCGCCGTGGGCGGCCTGAAGTGCGAGTTGGCTCTTCGTCGTGAAGCGGTCGAGACGCATGAAAACTCCTCTGCCTTTGGCCCCGGCAACCTAAGTTGGTCGACGGAACACGCAAGACCCGGGAGCATCGACCAAACCGCGACCAAAGCCAAGTTCGGGGAAGATTCCGTCTTACGGAGATACGGCCGTCGCTCGCCGCAGCGGCGCGATCGGTACGGGGTCGGCGATGAGGTCGAACGCACGCTGCACGATCACGTAGAGAAACTCCTGCGTAAGACCAGCTCTGTCGAGGCACAGGTCCCGCTCGTACGCGAGATGCACCTCGGTCGTGCCCGCCGAAAAGATGAGCTCCGGCGTGAAGTCGAGCTCCGAAGGCCGAAGCGGATTCGCGGCGCGTGAGTCGGTGAAAAAGGTTGCGTCAACGGCCACCGACAACCTGTCCGGCACGAGGTCGACGTTCGCATGGGCCGCGTAACGAAGGAGCGCCCGCCCGGTGTTGTCGGGACGCGCAAAGTATGTCCCTGTACGTGCTTGGTTGTACGAAAACCATCCCGCGGTAAGCCATCCACTCAGGTCATGGCCCGCAAGGCCGACGCGCTCTCCGGCGAGTTCGCCTAGGACGCGTGCTCGAACGTCCGCGTAGGTTTGCGAGGTGCCCGAACGATCGACCGCGCGATCGTGTTCCACGCGCACGCCGCCTTCGAACGCCGCATGATCGCCAAGGCCCCACGTGGTCGTGACCCCGGCGATGACGTCGAATTCGGTGGGCGCCAGAACCCCCGCACCCTCGCGCTCGCGGTCCGTAAAAAAGTTGAGATCGACCGGGATCGAAAGACGGCGACCCACCAAATCGATGTCCGCGTGCGCGGCATAACGAAAGAGCGTGAGCCCCGTGTTGTCCGGCCTCGCGGCGTACGACGGGTTGTAGAGCGAAACGCCCGCCGAGAACGAACCTGCGAAATCGAAACCGCTATCGGCTCCCTCGACCGTGCCCCCGTGCGCGCCGCTCCCTTGCTTGTCGAGAGCCGACGCCACCGGTGCCGCGAGCGACACCGCAAGAGCCAAAACGAAACGTCGCGAACCGGAGCGCATTGCCCCACCGCCCATAGAACAGCGGCGAGGCGGCGTCGTGACAACTTGTCACCCGTTGCGGGGCGGGGCATTCTCCACGCGTTGGCCGTCACCTTCCGACCGCGGCTTGTCCGCGCGACGATGCGCCGGTCCGTCCACGATCGCCCGATGAAGTCCCTCTTTGTTTTTGTCCTCGTCGGCGCAGCGGCGACCTCGGTTCCCGTTCCGACCGCCGGGGCGGAAGACTCGCGACGGGCCGGCGGAACTCACGAATCGGTCGACGATGCCCCATCGCGTCGCGACCTCTGTCCGTGCGAATCCGCGGAAGACCAACGCGTGAAGCGCGCCCTGAATCTCGGCTCGCGCGACGAGCTCGCGCTCGGGACACCCGAAGCCTCCATCGCCGGCTTTCAACGCGACGACGGCCGCGACGCGGGCTACCTCCTCCCCGCGCCGTTCGATGCGTGTCAAGGCACGCGCCGCGCCTTCAAGTACTTCGCGACCGACGACTGGAACAAGCTCGAGAAGATTCCCCAAGGCATCATCGGGGACGTGGCCGCTCCGCATGTCGGGTTTCCGAATCTTCATGCGGCTCTCGCACGCCACAAGCTCACGGTCGCGAATCTTCACGTCGAGTTTGGTTCGTTCGCGTTGCAGGAAACCGCGTTTCCCCTCGCCGCCGTTCTCGCGTCTCCGGACCACACCGAGACGCGCCACTACCGGAACACGAGCTGGCGCATTCGCATCGACACGGGAAAGAAGAACGCGCGAAGCCCGATGGCGATAAGCGGCGGACCGTCGGTGCTCACGGTGAACTTTCACAACCGCGGCGTCGACTGCAGCGACGACGCCATCGCCGCGTATATCGATACCCCCACGCCGGTCCTTGTTCAGCGCGGCGACGCCGTCACGAGCGACATCGGGCACGCGTTCCTGCGCGACCTCAACAGCCGTCCGGTGCGCATCCACTTCCACGGGATCGATGCGGCACCGTACGAGGCGACGTTCGCGCATCGCGGCGCCGTCGGGTCCTTCTTCCGCATCGGTTCCGCGTACCTTGAGGCCGTCACCCCGCGCTAAAATCCGCGCGCGACAGCCACGCGGGACAACGTCGCCTGCGCGATGCAAGATGGGTCGACCGAGGTCGTCCATGCGTTTTTTTTCGCCTGTTTTGTATCTGCTCTCCGCCTGCGTCGTCGCGTCGTGCGAAGCCCAAGTGCGGAGCGAGGATCCGGTCGACGCCGCGACGAATGATGCGTCACAGGATGCCGGCGACGGGGGCGTAAGCGTCGATGCGTCGTCGCTCGGCTCGTGCGCGCAACCCGGCGAATGCGTCGTCGTGACGCGAACCTGTTGCGGCGTGTGCGGCGCTCCGGCGGTGACCGACATGGATTCGGTGCGTTGGGACGAGACCGAAACGCACCACAACGAGCTCTGCGGCACCGGTCCCGTTCCTTGCCCGCGGTGCGCCATCATGACGAACCCGCACCTCGGCGCGCTCTGCAGGGCAAGCCACTGCGCCGCGGTCGACGTACGCACCGACGCAACCTCGAGCTGCACAACGGATGCAGACTGCATGCTTCGCTTCGGACTCTCGTGTTGCGAAATGTGCGCGGGCACCGACGCAGAGCTCACGGCGATTCGCAAAGACGCGCTTCATGACCTCACGACCTGCGCGCCGAACGAAGGAGCTTGCCCGCCGTGCGTTCCGACCTACCCAACAAGGGCTCTCGCCCGGTGCAACGCGCAAACGCGCCACTGCGAAGTCGCGCGGACTCCGTG
This sequence comes from uncultured delta proteobacterium, assembly GCA_903870415.1. GTDB lineage: Bacteria > Myxococcota_A > Polyangia > Polyangiales > Polyangiaceae > CAIQDA01. The sequence continues at coordinate 27,791 of CAIQDA010000103.1, read as the reverse complement.
ACGACGGCCGCAACGTTACGCCGCAAAACGCGCAGCGCCTGAGCTCGTGACCCAGGCGCCGCGTCCTTCAGATGTCGAGGTTACGCACCGAGAGCGCGTTCTGTTCGATGAACTCGCGACGCGGCTCGACCTGATCGCCCATGAGCACGGTGAAGAGCTCGTCGGTCTTCACCAGATCGTCGAGGCGCACTTGCAAAAGCACGCGCGCGTCGGGGTTCAGCGTCGTCTCCCAAAGCTGCTCCGGGTTCATTTCGCCGAGGCCTTTGTACCGCTGAAGCTGCACGCCCTTCTTGCCGCGCGCGTCGATGAAGTCCCAAAGCGCGTCGACGTCTTCGATCTCGCGGGCTCCATCGTCGTCGGACTTTTCTGACGCCACCGACGAGACGAAATAGGGAGCCGCTCCGAGCGAGCGCACGTCCTGATCGACTTGAAAGAGCTCCTCGTATTCCGCGGACTCCGCCAGGTTCCAATCGATGACCGTCATGCGGCCATGGGACCCGCGACGCGGGACGATCGTGACGCGAGCGGCGCCATGCTCTTCTTCCCACTGCGTGCGCACGTCGAAGGGACGGCAGTCGGGGAACTTCGCTTCGAGCCGCGCAAGAACGCGCGGGATCATCGTGTCGACCTTGGCGTGGTCGCGAAGGTCGTCGCGGCCGAAGCCCGTCACGCGAATGAACTCGGCGAGAAAGCGCGAGTCGAGACGGCGGTCGAGGCGCGCGTAGGTGCGCTTGCCCTGACGAAGCTTGTCCGCAAAGCGCAAGAGCGGCTCGCCGATGAGCAAAGGTCCCTTGCCCGCACGAACCGCGAGACCCTCGACGCCGTGCTCGAGGAAGAGGCGATCGAGAGCGCCCGCGTCCTTGAGGTAATACTCTTTCTTGCCACGCTTCACGCGGAAGAGCGGGGGCTGTGCAATATACAAGTATCCGCGCTCGATGAGCTCGGGCATCTGGCGATAGAAGAACGTGAGCAGCAGCGTGCGGATGTGGCTTCCGTCGACGTCGGCGTCGGTCATCAGCACGATGTGGTGATAGCGGCACTTGTCCGCGTCGAAGCTGTCCTTGCCGATGCCGCAACCGAGCGCCGCGATGAGCGTGCCGATTTCCGCCGACGCGAGCATGCGATCGAGACGCGCGCGCTCGACGTTCAGGATCTTGCCCTTGAGCGGGAGGATCGCCTGGTACTTGCGGTTTCGACCCTGCTTGGCCGAGCCGCCGGCGCTGTCTCCTTCGACGATGTAGATTTCGGCCTGGGCCGCGTCGCGGGTTTGACAGTCGGCGAGCTTGCCCGCGAGCGTCGTGATGTCGTGCTGACCTTTGCGCACGACCTCGCGTGCCTTGCGTGCGGCGTCACGGGCGCGGGCCGCGAGCACGGCCTTCTCGATGATGCGACGACCGGTGGCGGGGTTCTCTTCGAGGAACTGAGCGAGCTTGTCGCCCACGAGCTGCTCGACGATGCCTTTGACCTCGGACGAGACGAGTTTCGACTTCGTCTGCGAGTCGAAGGACGGGTCCGGATGCTTCACGCTGATGACGGCGCAGAGGCCTTCGCGAATGTCTTCGCCCGAAAGACCGTTCTTCGCGTCCTTGAGCAAATTCTGCCCTTGCGCGTAGCTGTTGAAGACGCGCGTGAGCGCGGAGCGAAGGCCCGTGAGGTGCGTGCCACCGTCGCGGTTCGGGACGTTGTTCGTGAAGCAGAAGACCTGCTCCGAGTACGAACCGTTCCACTGAAGCGCGAGCTCGACGGCGATGGGCGTACCGCCGCCTTCTGGCGTGGTTTCGCAAACGATGTGCACGACCTTGTCGTGGGCGGGCTCCTTGTTCTTGTTGAGGAGCTCGACGAACTCGCGAATGCCGCCGCGGTACTCGAACATTTCGCGCTTCGGCTCGGGGCCCTCCACGCGCTCGTCGACAAGGGCAATGACGAAACCTGCGTTGAGGAACGCGATTTCACGAAGGCGCGCGGCGAGCAGTTCGTACGCGAACGTGGTGGTCGAGAAGATCTCGGCGTCGGGTTTGAACGTGAGCTTCGTGCCCGACTTGTCGCTCTTGCCAATGTTCTCGATGGGCTTCTGCGGAGCGCCTCGGCGGTACTCTTGGTAATACACGCCGCCCTCGCGACGAATCTCGACCTTGAGCAGCTCGCTGAGCGCGTTGACCGCGGAAATGCCCACGCCGTGAAGGCCCGCGGAGACCTTGTAACTGTTGTGGTCGAACTTGCCGCCCGCATGGAGCACGGTGAACACAACCTCCGCCGCCGACACGCCCTTCGCGTGCATTCCGACTGGGATTCCGCGGCCATCGTCTTCGACCGTCACCGAGCCGTCCGCATGAAGCGCGATGTCGAGATGCGTGCAATGTCCCGCGAGGTGCTCGTCGACGGCGTTGTCGACTGCTTCCCAAATCATGTGATGGAGGCCGGAGCCGTCGTGGACGTCGCCGATGTACATGCCGGGGCGCTTGCGCACGGCCTCGAGACCTTCGAGCACCGTGATGCTTTCGCTGCCGTAGGCAACAGGCGCGGGCGCGTTCGTGGGGGCTTCGACGTTCATGCAACTCCTTGGGAAGGGCCCCTGGAGCTAGCCCAACCCCGGCCTTGCTGCAAAGACCGAGTGAGCGATTAATCTTCGGAAAAATCCAGGTCAGCAGTGCTTCGGGACGAGTTCGCCCGCGCGCACTTCCACATCGACCCGTTCGCCCGCCAAAAGGTCGTCCGGCGTCGCGATGAGCTCGGCGCGCGTCGTCGTCAAAAACACCTGACTGGCCTCCCGCGCGAGGTGGTCGAAGAGCTGCGCGGTGCGTGCGCGATCGAGTTCGCTCGACACGTCGTCAAGAAGCACGAGCGGCCTTACGCCACGAAGCCCCGCCGTGAATTCAACCTCCGCAAGCTTGAGAGCCAGCGCGATGGTTCGGTGTTGCCCTTGCGATCCGTGGCCACGTGCGGGGCGATTTGAAAGGGAAATCTCCAGGTCATCACGCTGCGGTCCCACGGTGGCCATGCCGCGCACCGCGTCGACCGTTCGCCTCTCTGCAAGATGCTCTCGAAACGCATTCGGCGAGAGTTCACGGGGCGCGTACGTCATCGCAAGCGGCTCCGCGTTTGGCGCGAGACGACCGTGCACCGCTTCCGCGAGCGGCAGGTACTCGGCACAAATACGTTTGCGCGCTTCGAAGATGCGCGACCCGTGGCGAACAATGATCTCCTCGTAAGCGTCGAGTTCGCGCGCGTCGGGTCCGCGCCCCATGAGGAGCTTGAGACGCGAACGCTGGGCCTTGGCGTGCCCGAGAAGCGACTCCTCGAGCGACGCGTCCGCATGAAGCGCAAGCCTGTCGAGAAGCTGGCGGCGCGGCTGTCCTGGCCCCTGAGATATTTCGAGCACGCCGGGATGAAACACGACGATGGGCGACCGAAGCGCATACGCGGCCAAACTCGCGGGCCGCTTGCCGTCGACGCGGAGCTGGCGACTGCCGGATCCAATGGTTGCATCCTGCACGCGTTCGTCGCCGTCGTCGTCGAGGCGCAGACGCAAAATGGCCCGTGCGGTGCCGGTGCGAAGGAGCTCCGGAAGCTTCGCCGTGCGGAAACTCTTCCCGGAACACCCGACGGCGATGGCCTCGAGAATGTTGGTCTTTCCCTGGCCGTTCTCCCCAAACAGCACCGTGAAGCGTGCGCCGGGCTCGAGCGTGACGCGCGCCAGGTTTCGAAAGTCGAGAACGTCCAGGCGCCGAAGTTTCAAAGCCGCGTGCATGCGTCGCATCTACCCGGACCCATGAGCGCCGCTCGAAACTCGCGTCAAATGCGCATCGGCATGACGACGGCGAGAAACGATCGATCGCCGACGGGACGCACGATGATGGGGTCGAGCTCACCGTTCAAGTCGATCGTGACCTCGTCCTCGGTGAGGGCGCTGAGCACTTCGAGGAGGTACTTTCCGTTCAACCCGACTTGCACCGGTGTGCCGTCGTAGTCGACCGGAAGCTCGTCGAAACCTTCACCTACGCCTGGCGATTCGCTGGCGATTCGCACGACGCCTTCGCCAAGGAGCAAGCGCACGCCGCCGGTCTTCTCGCTCGCGGCGATGGAGACCGCACGCAGCGCGTCCGCGAGGGCGGCCCGAGACGCACGAACCTTGCGGGACGACGACTTCGGAATGACCTGAGCGTACGGAGGAAACTGCGCCTCCACGAGCTTGACGCTGAAGACGAGAGTTCCCGCGGAGAAGAACGCGGTGCTCCCGGCCGTGGTGATGGTGAGCTTCGCGTCGTTCCCGTGATCCGAAAGCAGGTCGTCGCATACGCGGCGCAGCTCTTGAACAGCCTTCAACGGGACGAGAAGCGTCGCGCGAGCCGTGGCTCCCACGCTGGTCACTTCGGCCTTCGTGAGGCGGTGTCCATCGGTGGAAACCATGCGAACGACCTCGCCATCGAACTCGACCAGCGTCGAATTCAGGTGCGGCCTCGACTCGTCGGTCGAAACGGAAAACGCGGCGTGCGCGATGAGATCGACGAGGTCACGCGCGGCGATGGTCATCGACGAACCGTTCGTCGGAACTTCAGGAGCCGCGGGGAAATCGACCTCGGGGAGGCCACTCACGGTGTAGCGGCGCGCGCCTACTCCGGCCTTGAGCGTCGCGATGGATCGTTCGTTCGTCGTGAGCGAGACGGGCCCGTCCGGCATCATGCGCACGCGCTCGATGAGGTCCTTTGCAGGGAGCGCCACGACGCCCGCGCGGTGAACCTGAGCGGAGATCGACCCGGCCATCGCCATCGCGTTGTCCGTGGCGAAGAGCCTCAACTCCTGACCGTCTGCCGTGAAGAGCACGTTCGACAGCGCCGGCATCGTGCTGCGCCGCTCGGTGACGGAGCCCACACGGGCGAGGAGCTTCAGGAGGTCTTTCTTGGCGACGGTGATTTCCATGGCGTAAGGCCAGGGTCTTAGGCGGCTTGCGCAGGCGAGGGAAGCCACTCGGGAACGAATCGCCCGGTGCGAGACCGTCCACGAAACCGGGCGCTCCGGAGTCTTCTCTCTCAGAGAGATAAGATCTTGGATCAGTCGTCGCCGTATAAGAGCCTGTGGAAAGTGGGGACAACGCGGAATCCCGCAGAATACCCGGCGAAACACCGACGCGGGCTTGGGGGCAAAAACGGGGAGTGCCTCGGGACCGGCGACTTGTGACCTGGGGATAGTTTTCCTCCCCAGGTCTTCACCCATGCAACACACGGGCTTCTGCACAGGGGCCTGTGGAAACTCCGGGCGCGTCGCCCCAGCGGAAAACTACGCGGACAGCGCTCTTGCCAAGTCGTCGACGAGGCGGCGCTTCTCGGCCTCGAAGGTCGCCGGCCCGACTTCACCCGTTGCACGCGCCTGCGCAAGGGCCCGTGCTTGGGAACGCGCGAGGGCCTCAAGCTCCGCGTGGTCGCGCGCCACAGGGGCTTTGCGACGCCGTGAAAGCGCCCACAGCGCGGTTCCGAGGGTGGCGGCGAGGGCAATGGCGGAGGCAATCCAGCGCACGGGTCCTGGGGTCGGTAGGCCACCGATGCGCATGGTCATGGAGGTGGCCGGCGCTTCGCCGCGCTTGAACGACTTCTCCGTGAGCAGCATGCGTTGACCGCGCCCGTCGGCGCCCTCCTCCGCTTTGGCGAAGCCGTCAACGACCAGCGTATTTCCTGGGCCCGCGATCGCCATCGCGCGCGCGACCGCCACGTGGGGAGGGAGCCCTATCGTGAGGTCGACGAGGGCGGTTTCGCCGTAGGGAATCTGCCACTGGTATTCGACCGTCGACTCGCCCGGAGGGAAGGTGCCGCGCAGTTTGGCCGTGGACCCGTCGAGGGTCAGCGAGCGATCGCTCATGGACTGCTGCGTCGTCAGGGCTGTCGCGCCGGCCGGGAGCGCGAGCTCGACGTTGTCCGCGAACCAGGCATTTCGCCCAAAATTGTACGCAACGAGCGCCTGCTGCACGAGGATGCGATCGTCTTTGACGTCGACAAGCGCGACTGTCTGCATCGCGATGAGCGCGTCGTCGACGTGGGTCGTCACGGGCACGACGTGAAGCCGCACGCGATGCCCCATGCCGTCGGGAAGTCGAAACGGCGTCGCGCCAAAGGACCCGGGACCGTTCGTCGCCGAGACCCGGTAGGCCACAGCCGATTCGGTCGCGAGGCCGTCGAGGCGCACGAGGCCCGCCGCGTCCGTCGTGAGTTCACGCCGCTCACGCTTGTCGCCCTGCGCGATGCTTTGCCTGACGATTCCCAGGGTAAACGTTTTGTTCGGAAGCGGATGCTCGTCCCCGTCGAGGAGTTCGACCACGAGGGTGCCCTCCGGAAGCGACCGATCGGAATCGGAACTGTCGGGCACCGGGTCGTGGAGGCCGGCAATGGTCGGTGCGTCGTTCGACGAGCCCACGTGCGGATGTCCGGGCATCTGCGCGAACGCGAGCGTCGAGAAAAGCGCGGCGGAAGTTGCGAGGCGAAGTGACCGAATCATGCGCCCACCGTTGCGGAGATCTTGGCGCCACATCGCTTGCAAAACGCGTCGTCACTCGCCACGACGCCGCGGCACGATCGACAGGTTTTCTCCTGAGCATTCGTTTCTTCGGGAACGTCTGCGGACGCAAGAGCTGCTTCCACGATCGCCGCCGCACGCGCACGCACCGCGGGGTCGATGCGTGCATCTTGCAGCTGAATGAGCCGCTTCGCCTCGTCACGAAGTTCGCGGCGAAGCACCGCCTCGTCGTCCGCGAGAATCTTCCCGACGGCCACTTCGTGATCGAGGTCGAGAAGCGCGCGAAGCACCGCCTCAAGCTCGTCGTCGGTGGCCAGGCGAGCAAGGGTGGGCGTCGCGGAATCGCCAAGTTCGTCGGCGGCTGCGGCTTCGTGGAGCGACGACCAGAGAGAGGAAATGGCAGCCAAAAGGCACGCCGCGACGAGCACAAGAACCGAGGCGCCACGGCCAACGGTCAGGCCCGCAAGCGTCGACAGACCCGCGACGAAAACCGCCGCGAGCAGGGGAAGGTTCCCGAGGGAGCGCGGTTCAGCGGGGGAGTTCATGGGACTCGAAGGATGTAGACTGCACAAATGGGTCGGACATGGAGTACGACGGCATGCTCGCGACGATGAAGCCGACGACGACGCTGGCGACGACCGCGGCCGCCGAGCGCGTGTACGCCAAGACGCGGGACTCTTCCGGCTCGGGTTCGGGCCACATGCAAAGCATGGCGCCGAGAACCATGATGATTCCGCCAAGCCAAATCCACGAGGTGAGCGGGTTCACGTGGGCTTGAATCGTGGCGACCTTCGTCTCCGGGTTGATCATGCCGACGACGAGGTAAAGGTCATCGGCGACCGCGTGAACCATGGCGACCTCGGAGGTCGGCGATTGCGGCATGCGCTTGTAGATGAACTTTGCGGGGCTATGGCGCCCAAGAGCCTTGCCGTTGCGCGTGACCGAGATGTCGGCAAACACCATGCGCTTGGTTGCGTCGACCTCCATGCGCGGGCCGTCGTAGGTCATCTCGTAGGGAGCCATCGTCAGGTGCGCGCCGGGCGCAAGGGTGGCCTCGCGGGTGACCGACCAGCTCTTTCCCGTGAATCCGAGGAACATGAGCATGATGCCGAAGTGGACGACGTAGCCGCCGTAACGCCGTCGGGCTTGCGTGGAGAGTGCAAGGATCGTCGCGACGACGCCGGGGACGATGCCGAAAAACCAAAGCGCTCTTTCAGTCGATCCGAGCGCGCCTGAACGTGCGCGCGAGCGAAGCAGGACCGCGAACTCCTGCGCCGTGACCGCCGCGTTGTACGCGCAGAGTGACGTGCCCAAGATCGGCGTGATGCTGTTGAAAGTCTGGAGAATCGCGCCAAGCGGCCCCGAGTAGAGGCGCTCGCCCGGAACCACGGCCGCGTAGCCAAAACGCGCGCCGATCGTCCCGTGCACGAGGGCAACGGCGCCGGCGGCAAGCACCGGAAAGAGGAACGCATTCTTCAGCGCGGCCTCGCTCGTCTTGCGCCAGCCGAAGAGCGACCCGGAGCCCATGAGGAAGAAGATGAAGAGCCCGAGAGGCTGCACCCACGCGTTGTAGTGAGGCGGCGCCACGGTGACTTTTTCGCCCGCCAGAAGTTCACCGAGGAGAGGAAAAAGCGTGGCGACCAGGATGACGCCCATCATGCTGAGGAGGCCCCAGTTGTTCATGAGGAACGTGAACTCGCGCGAGAGGAAACTCTCCACCACGGGCCTCGCGGCGCGCGTGTCGGCACCCGCAAGACGGCGATGCACGAGCTCGGTGGCCGCAAAGGACCCGCCGCCGCCAAGAAGAGCGAAGAGCGCGACCTTGGCTGTCATGGGAAGCGTGAGGCGATGGATCGCCAGGAGCCCCGGCGCGAGCACGAGCAGCGTAAAGGCCCAGGCGCCGAGTGCGGCTTTGCGCTGCGCCATCGTCGTTGGAAGACCGCGCAGCTCGGGCCAACGCCACGCCACGAGGCCGCTCCACACGAGGAAGAGCAGACCCATGTAGACTGCAAAGTAGCTGCCGATCGACGACTGCGCGAAGGAGTGCACGCTTGCGATGAGTCCCGAGCGCGTGAGAAACGTGCCGAAGATCGTCATGAAGAACGTGAGGCCGACGAGCACGATGTTCCACACGCGAAAGAGTCCGCGCCGCTCTTGGATCATCGTCGAATGGAGAAACGCCGTGGCCGACAGAAGCGGCATGAACGCGGCGTTCTCGACCGGATCCCACGCCCAATAACCGCCCCAACCGAGCTCCTCGTAAGCCCAGAGCATGCCGAGGGTGTTGCCGATCGTGAGGAAGGTCCACGCGAAGAGCATCCATCGCCGCACCGCCAAGAGCCAGCGATCGTCGAGGTCGCCGGTCACGAGTGCCGCGGTCGCAAACGCAAAGGGCACCGAGCACCCCACGAAGCCCACGTAGAGGCTCGGCGGGTGGATGATCATGTAGAAGTTTTGGAGGAGCGGGTTCAGGCCCTCGCCGTCGGCGCGTCCGGCCGAAACGCCCGTCGCGAACGGGTTTGCCGCGAAGAGGATGAGGACTGCAAAGAACGTTACGACGGTCATCAGCGTCGCGAGAATCCACGGCTGGAGACGGCGCTCACGCACGCCTTGCGTCGCGACGAAAGCTGCAATGTACAAGCTTGAGAGAAAGAGCCACCAGAGCAGCGACCCGTCTTGACCGCCCCAAAGCGCCGTGACGAGGTAGCCGATCGGCATCGAGCGGTCCGAGTAGCGCGCCACGTAACGCAGGCGAAAGTCGTGGGTAACGAAGCCGTAGGCGAGGGCCGCGACCGCCGAAGCGATGAGTGCCACGGTCCCGTACGCGCCATGACGTGCGGCCACGAGCATGCGCAAACGGCCTGTCACGCCGGCGATAACCGACATGGAGAACGTGTAGGCGGCGGAGAGAAGGACCGCGACGAGGATCGCGGTGCCGAAAGTGGGAAGGGTCCAGCTCATGCGTTCCGGGGGCGAAGGGCGCTCGCGGGCAGGTTTAGGTCAAGCCTGCCGGGTGCCAAGGCGTCTATCGCGGAATTGCCGGAAGCGAAACGCAGGCGACGAACGATGACGAGAAAATACACAGAGTATTTCGAAGCCGCCCATGGGGGGCCGGGGCATCATCGCCGCCTGTGCGATCGCGCATCTTTGGTCGCGCGCCTTGTCCGCTGGCGCGACGGGGTCACTTTCGGGTAGCCCGGTGATGCGATGACAGGGGCTTTGTCTCAGGTGCGGTTCGTGCTCGTGACCGGCAAGGGCGGTGTGGGAAAATCCACCGTCGTGGCGGCGCTCGCGAAGGCGCACGCGAAGGCGGGACGGCGTGTGCTCGTGACCCTCTGCAACGTGAAAGAGGGTCTGTCGAGGCTCCTCGGAAGCGGGCCGCTCGACGCGGAGGTTCGTCCTCTTGCGACGAACATTTGGGGCGTGAACATGGAGCCCGAGCGATGCGTCGAGGAGTACGGCGCCATGACGCTCCATTCGAAAACGCTTTACGCGTTGCTCTTCGACAACCGCTACGTCCGCACGTTCTTGCGCGCCGTGCCCGGTCTCCACGAATGGGCGATGCTCGGCAAGGCGTGGTGGCACACGACCGAGGAACAAGACGACGGCTCGTTTACGTATGACGTCGTCATCCTCGATGCACCCGCGACCGGCCACGGCCTCGACATGCTTCGGGTGCCGAAGGTCATCGTCGACGTGGTTCCGCCGGGCCTTCTTCGTCGCGACGCGGAAAAGGCCTGGGCACTATTTCAGGACCCGACCCGGTGCCAGGTCGTCCTGGTGACGCTTCCCGAGGAAATGCCCGCCACGGAAACGCTCGAACTCGCTGGCGCGCTGCATGGGGAGCTCAAAATTCCCGTCGCCCGCCTCGTGGTGAACGGTGTCACGACGCCGCTCTTTTCCCTTCGCGAGCGTGAGGCCCTCATCGCCGAAGGAGCTCGATCCGTCACAGACGAGTCGCCCCTCGACGAAGGTCTGCGGTTTGCCGCGTCCGCGCGCAGCGAGCGCGAGCGTCAACAGGCCCACCAGATGAAGCGCCTCGCGGACGGCCTCGGGCTGCCCACGACGTACTTGCCGTTCTTGACCGATGGCGCGACGAGCCCCGACGCCATCGACACGCTCGCGCGGCGATTCTTGGATTCCTGGCTGCGTTAGCGGAACGCGCCCGTCTACGCGGTGCGCCCGTGGGCTGCCATGAGGCGCTCGATGAGCACGCGAGAGTCTTCCGACAGCTCTTTGAACGCGACGCCCATGCCAGGCGGATCGGCTTCGTGCCGCACGACTTCGCCGGTGCCCTGGATGGTCTCGATGCCGTCCATGAGAATGGTGAAGTGAATGCTCACCTCGGTGCCAACAGGCAGCACCGAGGCGGCTTTGATGAACACGCCCGTGCGGCTGATGTTCGTGATGTATTCCTGGATGAACTCGTCGACGGACTCGAACTCTTTGTTGATCGTGAGTCGGTCGTCGCTGCGCTTGTCGTCGTTCATGGGCTCAGGCTTTCTCGCGTCCGCGCAGCACTACTTGCCGACGAGGTCGAACTGCTCGAGGTGGTACTCTTGGCGCGGCATGACGTGGATTTTCCGCATGAAGCGGTTCTCCGCCTCTTGGAGCGCGCCGCGGTCCACGGTGGTGAGCACGTCGGCGACGGCGGGGTGCGTGTTGACGACGACCGTGTAGCCCGGGAGGTCTTTGCGACGACGGCCGATCTCGCGAAGGATCTCGTACGCGACGGTTTCCTTCGACTGCAGGTTGCCCGTGCCGTCGCAGTAGAAACAGGGCTCGTGCAAGATGCGACCGAGGCTCTCGCGCGTGCGCTTGCGCGTCATCTCGATGAGGCCGAGATCGCTGATGCGGTTCAGCGTGGTCTTGGCCTTGTCCTTTTGAAGGAGCTCTTCGAGCTTGCGGCGAACCTTCTCGCGCGACGACGCCGAATCCATGTCGATGAGGTCGAGGATGATGAGTCCGCCGATGTTGCGGAAGCGCAGCTGGTAGGCGATTTCGAAGACGGCCTCGAGGTTCGTCTTGAGGATCGTCTCCTCCATGTCCTTTGAGCCCTTGCCCACGAAGCGCCCGGTGTTGACGTCGATCGCCGTGAGGGCTTCCGCCTCGTCGATGACCAAGTAACCGCCGCTCGGAAGCGGGACTTTGCGCGCGAGCGAGCGACCAATTTCGTCTTCGAGACCGTAGGCGTCGAAGAGGGGTTCGTCGCCTTGGTAGTGCTCAATGTCCTTCACGCGCTCGGGCATGAAGGTTTCGACGAAGCGAACGAGCCGGTCGTACTGGGCACGATCGTCGATGACGATGCGCTCCACTTCGTCCGTGAACAAATCGCGGGCCGTCTTGAGCACGAGGTCGAGCTCGCTCGAGAGAATCGCCGGGGCCCGTGCCCCTTCGCGCTTCTTGGCGATTTCGCCCCACAAACGCACCAAATAGCCGACGTCTTGTTTCAGTTGCTTTTTGGTAAGACCTTCCGCAACCGTGCGCACGATGAGGCCCCCGGTCGGCGGCTTCACGGTCTCGATGACCTCACGCAAACGCGCGCGCTCGGCCTCGGACCCGATGCGCTTGGACACGCCGAAGTGATCGAGCGTCGGCAGGAAGACGACGTAACGCCCCGCGAGCGTGATGTGGCTCGAGCAACGGGCGCCCTTCGTGCTGATGGGCTCCTTCGTGATTTGAACCAGGATTTCCTGGCCTTCTTTCACGACCTCATTGATTGGCGTCGCCTTCGAGAGGCGCTGCGGAACGTTCGCGCTGCGGCTTGGCTTCTTCGCTTCGAGGCTTCCGCCACGGGCATCGCTTCGACCGCCGCGGTCGTTGCCTCGGTCGTTGCGAGGCTCCACGCGGTCTCCGCCTTTTTCGCCGCCGCGGCGCTTGCGCCACCGACGACGACGCCCGCCGCTCTCTTCGCGAGGAGCTGGCGCCTTCGCCATCGTCGTGTCGTCGCCAACGGTGAAGCCAGGGAGGTCTTCGGAGACCGTGAAACCAGGCAGGTCGCCATCGTCGTCCGAGGCGCCATCGCTTGCGGCTTCCGCAGGCGCGTCGAGGTCGTCGCCATCGTCGTCGCCGTCGACATCGACGTCTTCGCCATCGTCGTCTTCTGCACCGAGGGCGCTTTCATCTTCGTCCGCGTCGTCTGCTTCGCCGTCGGCCTGCGCCGCATCGTCGTCCGCGAGCTCTGCGCTTGGGGCGACGGCGGTCGACCCGTCATCGCTGCCGCGTTGCGCCTGGCTGCGGAAGTCGCTGTCGTGCGCCTTTGCTTCGGCCACTTCGGCCTCGGTGGGCTCGTCGCTCGCCACCGTCTCGCTCGCGGAATCGGCGGGTGCCGGCACAAGCACCGGCGCGCTGTCGAGGGCCACGGGCATGTCGGAACCGCTCTCGAGGGCCGCCTCGGCGAGCGAATGCAGACTCGGCGCAGGCTCGGGGATCGACACGTGCGCATGCGCGTGGATCGTGTGCGGTGAGCCCTTCGTTGCCGCGTCGCCCATGATGGGTTCGTCGTCGTCGTCGTGCGCACTCGCCGCGGCGGCGTTCAGTGCGCCACGAGCCGATCGCTTGTCTTCCTCGTCACGAGCGGCCTTTCGGCCCCCGGCGAGAAACGCGTCGTAGTCGTCGGGACGAATGAGGTCTTCGACGTGAAGGAAGGCCGCGCGTTCAAGACCAATGTCGATGAAGGCGGCTTGGAGGCCTGGAAGAACGCGGGTGACACGACCGAGGAAGACGTCGCCGGCGGTGCCGCCTTTTTGCTGCTGCCCGCGGCGCTCGATATGGAGCTCCGCAAGGATGCCGTCTTCGATGAGGGCCACGCGCGTCTCGCGCAAGTCGGCGCTGATGACGAGGAAATTCTTGGCCATGGGGGGCTCAGGAGGGCTGGGCCCTCGGCGACCTGCGTCGCACGGAGCTTTCGTCTGGAAATGGCCGCGTGCCGATCAAGCGGTCGGCGGAAACCGAAGCGGGGGCCCGTGACAAAAGCAGCGGGCCGCGGCGACGGATCAGAGTGCGGGCGGTGAAAGCGACGAAAGCGACGTGTGGTGCGACGAAAGCCGCAGGGGCGGTGGAGGAATCGGTGAGAGGTGGGAAACTGGCGGTTGGCGGACAAAGCCGCGCGAACCTGCCTCGGACCGTAACCGATTCCCCAGTGGCGTGCCATAGGTTCTTGGTTTCCGAAAAACCGCGCGGAAACGTGGAAAAAACCTCAGCCCGCGACGAGGGAGGCCAAACGACCCGCGGCATCGAGGGCGTGAAGCTCGTCCGACCCACCAATGGGTTCGTCCCCAATGAAGATTTGAGGAACCGTGCGCCGCCCCGTCGCTTGCACGAGCCAGTCGCGTTTGTCGGCGTCGTTCGTGACGTCGACCTCGACGAACGCAATGCCGCGGCGTTGAAGGAGCGACTTTGCGCGAACGCAGTACGGGCAGACTTTCGTCGAGTAGACAGTCACGGAGGCCATGGCGCAGGAGCATGGATCAGCGCGCGTCCGTTGTCATCCTTGCGCGGGCACGCACCCCAAAGTTGCCGGCTCGCAGGGCCTGCACCAAGGTGCCGCCATGCACGTGCATCTCTTGGGCGTTTGCGGCACAGGAATGGGTTCGCTCGCGGCTCTCCTCCTTGAAGCGGGACACCGCGTCTCCGGGTCCGATACGTCGTTCGACCCGCCCATGGGGCCCATGCTTCGCGACCTTGGCGTCACGCTTCACACGGGATGGGATCGCGCGCATGTGAGCGCGGACACAGAGCTCACCGTGGTCGGCAACGTCATTCGGCGCACGAACCCCGCGGCCGAGGCGCTCGACGCCGAAGGTGCGCCACGCACGAGCATGTCCGGCGCGCTTCGTAAGCTCTTCCTCGCCGGAAAGAAGCCGCTCGTCGTATGCGGAACGCACGGAAAAACCACGACGACCACGATGGCAACGACGGTGCTGCGCGAAGCCGGCCTCGAGCCCGGGTGGTTCATTGGCGGCCGTCCCAAAGGGCTTCCCGCGAGCGCGGCCATTGGCGGCAAAAGGCGCCTCGTCGCTCCGCAAGGCGCTCCCGGATCGACGGGCGCCGTACCGTTCTGCATCGAAGGCGATGAGTACGATGCGGTCTACTGGCACAAGGAGCCCAAGTTCCTCGACTACGTCGGCGTCTCTGAGGACGACGTCGTCATCGTGACCTCGGTTGAACACGATCACGCGGACATTTACCCCACCGTCGAGGCCTACGAAAATGCCTTCGCACGCCTCTTCGCGGCGCTTCCTCCGGGGGGACTTGCGGTGGTCGACGCGCGCGAAGAAGCCGCGGTGCGACTCGCGCAAGCACACGCACGGTGCCGCGTCGTCTTCTACGGTCTCGAGAGCGATCGCGTGCACTATGCAACACCCGAGTGGCTCGGGGCCCGTGCGGCCTCAACGCCAAGCGGCGCGCAAACCTTCGACCTCTACGCGGGCGGCATGGCGTGCGGGCGCTTCGAACTTCCTGCGCCAGGCGACCACAACATGCGCAACGCGATCGCCGCGGTCGCTGCATGTACCCAAGGCTTTGGCGTTTCGATGGCGGCGGCTCGGACGGCCCTTGCACGGTTCGGCGGTGTGGCGCGGCGCCAAGACGTCATCGGGGAGCCAGGCGGAATCACCGTCATCGACGACTTCGCCCATCACCCGACGGCGGTCGATGAAACCTTGCGGGCACTGCGTGCAGCCTACACGGGTCGTCGTCTCGTGGCGGTGTTCGAACCGCGCAGTGCGACGGCGTGCCGAAGCATCCACCAGGAGAGTTACGCACGCGCATTTGGAGCGGCCGATGAAGTCTTCTTCGCGCCCTTGGGACGTTCGACCATCGCACCGGAAGAACGGCTCGATCTCGATCGGCTCGCGAAAGACCTCGGGTCCCGCGCACACGTGGTCCCCTCGCTTGCGGAGCTAGAGCACGACGTACTCGCCTCGCTTCGCAAGGGTGACGTGGTCGCCTTTCTATCGAACGGTGCCTTCGGCGGCGTCCCGCAAAAGGTCCTCGCGGCGCTGGAAGCCCGAAACAAGTCGTTGTAGGGGTTGCGTATGGTGTCGCTTCGGCTTCTGTGATCAGAGGCCCCAGAGGCGCAAGGCTTTTTCCAAGGGTCCGTCGACCGTCACCGGCTCGCGCCTGAGGGCCACGGGCTGCTGCGTGAGTTCACCCTCGAGGCGCCGAAACCCGTCGCGCAGACTTGCGGGGACCGCGGCTTCGGTGCCGCGACATTCCGGATCGTTCGCCCATGCGCAGAGCCGTGTGTCGACGCCGTCGGCGGATTCGAACACAAGGTCGCCAACCCAGAGTGCGCGCGATCGACCGCTGCGCACCGTGGCGATGGCTTCGCGACCGTCGGCCCAAAGGGGCACGCCGGAGCCGCGTGAGAGCTTCGTTACGTCGAACAGATCGGCGAGCGTGGCGTGCACGTCGCGCAGCGAAACCGGTTCGGCGGTGACGCGAGGCAGGCCGATCGACACGAGGGGACCGACCAATGCATCGTGCGCGAGGAGCACGCCCTCGTCATACGCTTGGGGATCGTGTGGCCGAAAGCCGACATCGGTGGTGAGGATGACGACGGCCTTCGGGTAGCTTCGGCGCAGTTCCGCTATCGCCTTGCCGAGCAGTGCCGTTTGCTTCGCAAGCGAGGCGTCGTGGAGCGCGTCGAGACGTGTGCGATCGGCCTCGGTCAGCCGAAGCGGGCCGCGTGGATGCCGCGACCACCACGAGGCCACTTGAGCGGGGTCGACGGTTCCGGTGTACCCGGTCGGTGCAAGAAGCTGCGCTTCAGCGGGTCGAAGGTCGAACGGTGCATGCCCGCCGCGCAGGTGCAAAAGTCCGAAGAATCGCTTGGGTTTCGCTTCCTCGAGCCACCGGGTGAAGTCCTCGATGGGGGCGGCGGCGCTGTCGGTGGGCGGGTGCGCAAGGGCGCGGTCCCAGTCGGGCACGAGGAAGCCGTGCGCAGCGCCGGAGAGCGGATGCCCCGAGCCGTAGAAGGTCTGAACGCCCGCGGCTTTCAGTGCGCGAGGCAGCGTGAGCGCGGACGGCGGGACGCGGGCATCGGCGTCGAGCACCGCGATCGCTTCGGCGCGAAGGCCACTGAGGAGGCTGGCGACCGCGGCGTTTCCGCTCAACGATCCGCTGCGAAAAACACTGGCTACAGCCGGGGTTCCTGCGAGTTCGAGCGCGCTGCGCAGCGTCGCGAGGTCCGACATCCCCACGTGGCTCAAGAGCACGACGAGCGCGCCCTCCACCGCGGGAGGAATCTCGCGCGCAGGCTCCGCGGGGACCGACCACCCAAGGTCCGCCACGAGCAAGCGACTCCCTTGCGTCGCGCGAATCACACGAACCTCGAGCGTGGCCATCGTCGTGCTCGCGATAAGTGGCGCGCCTCCGTCGACGCGCGACCAGGAGGGTTCGCTCCCGCGCAGAACGACACGCGCGAGAGGCGGTAGCTCGCGATCGGCGACCTTCCAGCGCAACTCCGCTTCGACCTCGCCGCTTCCTTCGACCGCGAGGGCCGCCGTCGTCGTCGCATGGGCCGAGAGGGGCATCGTGCACGCGAGGCTCGTTCCGTCGGGCAGCGAGAACGCTTTGTAACTTGTGCCGCCGCGCGCGACGATGCGGTTGACCGATCGACGCGATGGGCGCGACGCATGGCCTTCGCCCGGACCGTCATGGTGGAGGCGCACCCAGTCGACGAGCACTTGACCCGCTCCGATTCGCGCGCCCGATGCGCGACGTGCCGCGAGCGCGATCGTGTTGTCTCCCGCGGTGAGTATGCTGCGATCGACGCGCAACGTTTCGATCTTCGGCGGACCCGGGTCGACGCGCACGCTGCCAACGACGCGATCGTTGACGAAGACCATGAGGTTGCGGCTCTCGGATGCGAGCACGCGAAGGTCCACGGTCCAAAAACTGTCGGCGGTGAGTTCCTGCGCGTCGATGGCCACGACTGCCCTCACGGTGCGCGCATCGATGGGCCACCACGAGGCACCTTCGCGCTCGGCTTCTTCGATGCCCGCCGCGTCACGAAGTCGCCAGCGCTCCGCCGTTTCGCCAAAGTCGAGGAACGGTCCGCCCTGCTCGAAGACGCAGCTTTGTGGGCTGTCGGTCGCGCGGAATCGAACGACTCGGGCGGCCTCTGTCCCCGCATCGCTCAACGCGACAGGAGGGGCCGGACCAGGGCGTTTGCAGCCCGCGACGAGTGCCGCTGCGAGAGCAAGGACCGCGACGAAGGGGGGGCGCACGTTCAACGGAACGCGGTCGGCACGCGGCTCGAGGGCAAGTGACGAACGGCAACCCACGAAGCCACCGTTCCGCCGAGGGCGATGAGTCCGAGGGCGAGCAGAAAGCCGATCCAACTGATGGTCCGCGGCTTTACTTCGATGGGTGAGGCTGCCCGCGAGGAACGCGGCGAAGGAGCTGCGACCGCAGACGCGGCAACGTCATCGGTACGCGCCGATTCGAGGTCGGTGGACGCCGCTGGGCTCTCGAAGCCGAACGGCGGATGGACCGGGCCCGTGACGCCTGCGGCGGTGTTCGACGCAAAGCCACTGACGAGCGTGTCCTCAGCGCTTGGCGTGTCGAGGGAACGAAGTGCAGGCTCCGCGGCGGTCACAGGTCCATCGCCGGAGAGCGAGCCCACAGCGTCACTCTCGAGCGCGCGGTCGCCGGAACGCATCTCCAGATCGATAGGCACCTCCGTCGCATCGACGTCCGCCGATTCCCCGAGCCCCTCGAGCAACACGGGAACCGCGATAGGCCGAGAAAAGCGAGTCTTCGGCGTTTCGACGAGGCTGCGTTCGCGCACGCGCTCAAGGCTCTGCTGAAGCTTGTCGGTGCCGAGACTGTCACGCGCCGACACGATCGCTCCACGTCGCGCAAGGTCGAGAAGGAGGGCCAGGAGGTTGTCCGCTTCAATGAGGCCGCTCGCGACCAAGCGGTGTGGCGCAACGCCGTCGCGCAGTCCGTCGAGGCCTCGCTTGAGCGAACCGGGAAGGGCTGGCGCACCGCTGTCCACGAGGTCGAGGTCAATCTCGACCGACGCGAGCGAGAGCCACGTTTCGACCACGAGTTCAACCGATGCGCGCGCACGCTCGACGAGGGGCTCTACGGCCAGCGCAAGGGATTTTGCAGTCTCGGAGGTGAGCTGACGTGAAAGCGGTGCCGCTTCGAACCGCGCGCTTCGAACCCCCAGGTAACTCGCGAGCGCTCGCCGTCCGCGCAGCAGCGATCCATCGGTTCCACTACGCGTGCATCCTGCAAGCAATCCGCCGACGAACTCGAGCTCGAACGCATGACGTCCGTCGCGCACGATGAGGCGAGCGTGTGGCTTTCCTTCGGAGACGAGGCGCGCGAGCGTGAACGCCGTCATGCCGTCGAGGCGACCGTGCACCGTGTCGTCCTTTTGAAGGCGCTGCGCGAGACGAATGCGCGGTCGGAGGGCTTCGCGCACGGTGGCGAGCAGGTGTTCGCCGTCGCTCTCTTTGCGCACGTAGCCGTCGGCGTCACCGCCAAGTTCGCGCACGCGTCGCAGCAAGTCTTCTTTCCATGAGAGGAGCACGAGCGGCACATCGCCAAGGGTCACGTCCCGGCGCATGGCGCGACCGAGACTCAGGCCATCGAGACCAGGCATCACCACGTCGCTCACGATGACGTCGGGGCGAGAGCGCTCGGCGAGTCCACGGGCGGTTGTTCCGTCATACGCGGCGGTCACGATCATGCCCGCGGCGCGCAGCTGTTCGCCGATGAACCACGTCACCACTTCGTCGTCGTCGACCACAAGCGCGTGAAGCCCGACGAGGGAAACGTCGCTGGCGCGGTCGGTGCTTCGACGGCGATCGCCGGTGCGTATTTCGTCCGAAAGTTCCGCGGCCAGGGCCGTGGCTCCATCGGGACCGGCGTCCGCAAAGCGCACGCGCCCCTCGGTTCGTCGGGTGATGAGTTCGCGAATGCGCGCGATCGCGGACCAGAGCGCCGCGGCGATCATGGGGTCGCGGCCGAGAGGGACGGCGATGGGTGACGACGAGGGATCGATGCCGTCGACGAGCGCGCGATGGAGCTCTTCGACGAGCTCAAGGCCGAGGTCCCGGGCCGATCGCACGGGGGCGGCGGTCGTGGCGAGGGCGACTTCGCGTCGGCTCTTCGCGAGTTCGATGACACCGCTCAACTCGTCGAGCGAATCGAGGGCGATGGCCCCATGGGTGCGGGCGAGATCGCGATTTCCGACGACGACGACGAGGGGCTCGAGGGCGTCGGTCAGCGTGCGCGAAGCGTCTTCTGAGGCTGAGTCGCGTGCGTCGACGATGAGCAGATCGCCGCGATGGCTCGCGTCCACGGCGGTGACATCGGTGCGCTCGTCGGCCCATTGGCGAACTTCGAGACTCCCAACGACGCGCACGCGAAAGTCGCCACGGGCAGGAACCGCGATGGGCGATGATCGGTCACGGAGCCCCGACGTCGGTGAAGGCGTGAACGCGCGGTCCACCGAAGACTGCGCGAACGAATCTTCGGTTGGCGACCACGCAAGGCGAGCCGCTTCTTCCGAGGCTTTTGCCAAGGCTTCGAGACCTTCACCACGCGCGGCTTTGTCGGCGATGACTTTGAGTTCCTCGGCGATTCCGTGGAGACGAAAGCCTTGGGCTCGCTGCGACTGGCGACGAAGGCCTGTGCAGGCCCGTTCGCGAAGAAGGAGCGATTCGGACGGGTCCGTGTGCTGCGCAGCCTGCCGGAGCAACGCGCCGAATTCGTTGCACATACGCCCAAGTTCCGCGACGAACTCGGCCTGAGCGCCGCTCAGAAGGGCCCTCGTGCTGCTTTCCTCACCCCGGCCACCCATCGCGTTCACCATACCGCGCGCGTATCATCCCCGGATCGCGGAGGCCCACTTTGTTGCATGTTCCACAGACCCCGGTTCGCACCACGTTCGGTCCGGCCCTTGACAGCGAACTCGACGAGCTAGTCCGTATCCATACAGCGGCTTTCCCTGGTGGTCGCGGGGGCGACGCGCGCATCGCGAACTTTCGCGACAACAGCCGGGGCGGGTACGAGAGGCTCTTTGTGCTGCGCGAGCACGGACATCCCGTCGCCCACGCGTTTCTCTTTCGACTCGAGACGGCCATCGCTGGGGAGCTCTTGCCCTTCGGCGGCATTGCGACCGTAGGCGTCGCTCCGGAACATCGGGGCCGAGGTTTGGGCGGGGTCCTCCTCGCGGAGTTGCACGCGCAGGCCGAAAAGGAGCAGCTCGCGGGCACGTTTCTATATGCGTTTCGTCAGGGTTTTTACAGGCGATTCGGCTACGGTCGTACATCGCTTCGCGCGGTGGTGGACCTGCATCCGGCGAGCGTTACGCCTTCGCCCCATCGCGCAGTCGTGCGTCTGGCGCGAGGCGACGAGGACTTCGATCGCCTGGCCCGCGTCCAGCGTGAGGCGGTGCTTCGAGGCACGCTCGGGCATGTGCGGAGCGTGGAAACTTGGGCGCGTCTGCGCGGGGTATTTGGTCGCGAGTGGATGCTCGTCGAGCGTGACGGCGACACCGTGGGGTATTTATGGGCTGACCGGGTATGTATAGAGGACCACGCGCCCATTACGCTGGCTATCGGTGAGCTTGTCACCCTCGACCAAGACGCTGAAGCGGCGCTTTTTCGCTGGATATCCGCTCAAAAAGATCAGGTCCAGCGCGTGGTCTGCGAGCTTGCGCTGGCGGACGTGGAGTCGCTCGACCTCGTCGACCCGGACAGGCATCGGCCGGGAACGGTCGCCATCGAGCATCCGCTCGGGACGATGGCCTTGGGGCCGATGGTGCGCGTGGGGAACGATGCGGGGGCGTTTTTGGCGCGCCGCCGTTGGCCACGATCGGGCGCTGTGACGGTCGCTGCGTGCCGTGAGAACGGGGCTCGTTTGGGCGCGTGGTCACTCGTCGTCGAGGCAGGGCGGGCCACGGTGCAAGCGCTCAACGCCGACGCGGCCGTGGCGATTGAGGCACCGGTCACCGATCTCGCCAGCTTGGTCGCGGGAGGCGTTTCCTTGCGCGATCTCAGGCGAATCCGCACGGACCCGCACGGCGATCTCGACCTTGAGGCATTCTTCGCGCTACCGCCCGCGCGTCCCTCCGATGCTTTCTGAGCCCGCTCCTTCGCTCGTGCCGCCCCCGTCGCAGGTCGCCTTTGTGGACCGGGTGGTTGAATGCGTCCCCGTGGCGATTTTGGCGGCGGTGCCAACGTTCCTTCGAGCGCGCAGCTTAAACGGGGATGCGGAGCTCGCGTTTTCGTCCTTCGCCCTTGCGGCGGTCGTGACGGTTCCCGCAGCGTTTCTCTTCCTCGCCGCGCTTCGGCGCGCATCGGAGAGCCTGCGACAGCTTGCGGGAGAGTCGCCCATTGCCGGGGCGGGCGTCGGTCTCATGGTGGCGACGACGACGCTGGCGCTGTGGGAAAAAGCGGCCGCAACGCTTGCACACGTCACCCATCACCGGGGCCTTGGGGGCGTGGCATTTGCGGCGGTCGCGGCGATCACGGCTTTTGGAGCTGCGGTGCTGGCACGAAAGCTTTTGCGTGCGCTCGTGGCGCAGGGGACGACCTTCGCTACTTTTGCGGGAGTCGCGAGTTTCTTCGCGCCCGTCGTGCTCTGCCTTTCGCTCCCGCCGGTGCAGGCTCCCGCGGGCGACGTCCTCGGTCTCTTTGTCGTGGACGTGCTCGGTCTGCTCCTCATCGGCGGCGGCTGGCTTGAGCACTTGGCACCGGCGGCGTGGCCGGTTCGTGCAAGGCTCATGGTGGGAGCAGGAGCGCTTCTGCTGGTCCTCGGTTCCCTGCCCGTGATTCGTGGAGCGAGCGAATGGCCGCTTGCGAGCGCGGCGTTCGCCTTTCGATTCCTGCCGCTCCGTTGACGGGCGGGCGAGCGGCATTATCGTGTTCAGACTTACGCGAGAGGCCTCCATGGCAACCACAGACATCTTCGAACAACGCGGCTACGGCCACTCCGCCCTTCGCACGACGGACTTCATTCGCCGCGTGTACACGTACTTCACGATGGGCATCGTCGCGGCCATTGGCGGCGGCCTCGTGTCGCTCTACGCCAGCGGCACCAGCGAGCTGCGCGCAGGTTTCGACGTCGTCGCCATTCCCTCGGCGGTCGCCTTCGTCATCGAGCACCCGTTCATCACGATGGCCGGCTACTTCGCGTCGTTCATGGGCGCGAGCGCGCTGCGTTTTCGTCCAGGCGTGAATCTCGCGGCGCTTGCCGGTTACGCGTTCATCACAGGCCTCGTTGTCGCCCCTTCGGTGTTCGTGGCCCAGCTCGCAGCCTCCCATGGCGGCACCCTCGACGCGAACCCGGTGCGCGACGCCTTCTTGCTCACGGGTGCGGCGTTTGCCGGTCTGACGAGCTACGCCATGACGACGAAGCGCGACCTTTCGCTCTTGGGCTCGTTCCTGAACATGGGCCTTTGGGTGCTCATCGGCGCGTCGATCCTCGGGTTCTTCTTCCATTCTTCCGCGTTCCAACTGGCGATCTCGAGCGTGGCGGTTCTCATCTTCGGCGGGCTCATCGTTTTCGACACGGCGCGCATCGTTCGCTCGGGCGACGACAGTGACCCGGTCGGCGCGGCACTTGGACTTTTCCTCGACGTCGTGAACTTGTTCATCAACCTCCTGCGCATCCTGTCGTCGTCGTCGCGCGACCGCTGACGCGCGCATTCACGAGGCTCCACATGACGACTCTCCTCCGGCTATGGGTGCATTCTGCACGTCGCTGGGCGAGGGTCGCCTTGTGTGCCGTGACCTTCGCCGTCTCGGTGCTCGCGCCGCGCTCCGCCTTCGCGCTTGCAGCTCCGCCGGTCCCCGCGAGCTTCGGCGTGCGCACGGTCGGAACCATCACGGCGTCGTTTCCGCCCAATGCCACAGCGCGGGTCGACGAGTTGCTTCGCGAGGTGCCGCGCATGCACCAGGCCCTTGCAAAATTGCTCAGCCATCCCCTCGGCGAACCCATCGACTTGCGCTTCGTTTGGTCGCCGGAGGACATGGCGGCCCTTGCCCCCGCCGACGCGCCCCCGCCGCGCTATGCGACCGGCGTGTCGTACCCGGCGCAGCGGGTGGCGATTGTGGCGCTGGCCGACGCGCGCTCGTCGAACGAAGCGAACGCAACGGAAACCCTTGCCCACGAACTGGCCCACGTGGCCTTGGCGGAGGCCACCGGCGACGCGCCCCTTCCGCGATGGTTTCACGAGGGCTTTGCGATTCACGCCGCGGGCGAACGAAGCCTGGCGCGCTACGAAGTGCTTGCGGAGGCGGCAGCGTTTCGGCGCCTGATTTCCCTCGACGCGCTCGACTCGCATTTCGCCGACGAGAGCTTCGATGTGACGCTTGCGTACGCCGAGTCCGCGGACGTTTTGCGGTTTCTTGCGCGCGACGGTGATCGCTTGCGTTTCGTGTCGCTTCTCGAGCGTGCGCGGGTGGGCGTGCCCTTCGATCGGGCCCTCGGCGACGCGTACGGCATCGACTTGCGCAAGCTCGACTACGAATGGAGAGGCGACGCGGCCAAGCGCTTTGCGTTTCTGCCGATCTTCACAGGCGGCTCCATCGTGTGGGTCGCGTTGGCCGTGGTGTTTGCCTTCGGTTGGGCGCGCAAGCGTCGCGAGGCAAAGGCCACGCTGGCGAAGTGGGACGCCGAAGAGACGCGTTCCCTTGAGCTCGCCGAACTTCGCCGCATCGGGCTGCAAGAGGCGCAGGCGGAGGAGTCACTCGTGTCCATGCCGCTCGGCGCAGGACTTTCCGCACCGAAGATCGCGGTCGAGCACGAAGGCCGCTGGCACACGTTGCACTGACTTGCGGCGGGCACCTTCCCCTTCGGCGATTTCCGTCGAAGGCGTTAAGGTGCCTCCGATGACGACGACGGTGGTGCACACGACGGAGGTCCCGTGAGGGTTCCCATCGATCGTGCGGTGCTGCAGGCGTGCGCCGCCGTGGCCCTTTTGGCGGGCGTTCTCGCGGTGTCGCTCCTTCCGCCTCGCCCCGTGACCCGCGCCGCGTCGGGCCCCTCCGTGCCGGGCCTGCGCGTCATCCATGTGCGTGCGGTGACGGGCGCGCTTGGCCCGCTGGTCGCCACGGTGGTCGGCGGAGAACGCGCGGCTTCGCCGATCGTGCGCGGAAGCGAGGTGCTCGTGGACGAAGGGCTCGCCGAAGGCTGGATCATCGTCGACGACGGAATCCACGCACCTGCGGCGTCTGGGCTCGGGGCCCTCACGCGCGAGAGCGAGGTGGTGCTGGACGCGGCCGAACCCCTCACGGTGCGCATCGTCGACGACGAGCACGTCGCCATCGAAGGCGCGGAGATTCGCGCGAAAGAAGAGCCGTGGGCAAGCGCGTTGCCGCCGCTTCGAACGGGAGCCGACGGCACCGCAACACTCGAGCGATTGCCGCGCGAGGCGTTGCGTTTGCGCCTCGCCGCGACCGAACATCTCACCCGCTTTCTCGACACGACGGCGTTCGGTGCGGACCCTGTCGTGCTTGAGGCGCTCGTCGAGAAGACGTTCGAGGTCCGCGATGCGCAGGGCGAACCCTTGCAGTCTGCAACCGTATGGGTCGGTCGCGAAGAAGGCGTTGACCCGGTCGTGGACGCGCTCGCCGCACCGGGAATCGTGCGTCTGCGACTTCCACGCAAGACGGCTGTACCTGTGCAAATTCGCACCTCAAACACGTGCAGCCCGGCCGGTCTGCTCTTGCGCGGGGACATGCCCGCGCCGCCCCGCATCGTTCTTCACGAAGGGTGGTTTCAGCCCGTGCGCGTGCGGCGGCCCGATGGTTCTCCCGCGCTCGCGGTGGTTCATTACGGGGACCCGGATGACCTCGTGTGGCGACCCACGGTGATGAGCGATGAAGCCGGCGTCGTGGTCATCGGTCCGCTTTGTTCGCTCGCCGTAACGGTGTCCGCGGAGGCGGGCGATGCGAGTGCGTCAGCTCTTGCCCGCAGAGACTCGCCGAAGGAGCTCACGCTCACGGTGGAACCCCCGGCGCGACTTCGCCTCTATGTGCGTGACGACGAGGACAAACCCGCAGCGGGCGTGCAGGTGGCCGTCACGGTGCTCGACGAAAAGGGCGCGACGCGCGCGTCGACGGGCGAGGAAGTGAGTCCCGTTGCGGGGTCGACGTTCGTGGCGCTGGGCGACCTTGGGGTGACCCGCGGCCCTGTGGCGACGCTCGCGCAGCTTGAGCGCGATGGCTTTGCGCAAGCGGGTGTTGGGCATCCGACCACGAACGCCGACGGCGAACTGCGCATCACACGCCTTCCGCCGGGCCGTGTGACGTTGGCCATTCGTCGCGCGGGCTATGTGCCAACGACCCTCGGCCCCGTGGACCTCGTGGCCGGTGAGGAACTCGTCCTTCGAGGGCGCGTGTCGCGCGCAAGTCATCTCGAAGGCAACGTCCTCGATGAGAGGGGATTTCCTCAGCGCGGTTACGTCGTTCGGCTCGCCGACGCGTCGGGCGCGATGTCCGAAACGGTGACGGCGCGCGATGGGCACTTCTCGTTCGATGAAGCGCGAGGAGCGGTTCTTTTGTCGGTGCGACGCGAGGGCGGCGGCTCGGACCTCGATGAGGTGGCGCTGACGCTCGAACCTGGAACACATACCGAGCACGACCTCGTTGTGCATATCGGAATGGCGAAGGAATACCAAGTACGTGCTCTGGATTCCCGTGGCTTCCCCGTCGAAGGAGCGTCCGTGGCTCTTCGACCGCCCGGTGGCCTGGTGCGATTCGCCGACTCGAAGACCGCGCGTGACGGTATCGCGACCCTGCAATTTCCCGTGGGAGGGACCATTGAGGTCAGCGTGCGAGCTCAGGGGTTCGCGCCCGCCGCCATCCTTCTCGATGCGGAGACTCCCGAAGCGGTGGTGACCCTCGACGCCATGGAAGATCGGTCGCTTCGCATTCTCGACGACCGGCGCAATGCGCCCATTCCCGGGGCTCTCGTATGGGTGCGCGGCGTCATTGGAGATGCGGCGCTGTCGGCGCTCCGAACGAGTGACCGTGCGGGCATTGTTCACGTGCCTGCGGTTGCGAGCGCCGCGGTCGAATACGTGGTCGTTGCGCCGGACCACGGCATTCAACGGGGCCAGCTCTTGCCTGCAGAACGCGATGGGGTCGTGCGCCTGCCGCCCGCGGTGACCTTTGAAGGGCGCGTGTCCGGGGCGGAAAAGGCGATCGAGGGTGCCACGGTGGCCGGCGAGTTTTTGGGTCGCATTGATTCCGGTCTCGGCGCAACGCGCACCGACGCGGAGGGACGCTTTCGATTCTCACTCGCAGGCGCGACGCTTCGCTTCCTTGAGGTGTGCGCTCCGGGGTACCGGTGTCGCCGCGTTGGACCGCTCCACGGTGACGAGCGGCGTCCGGTTGATCTCGGAAGCGTGACCCTCGAAAAGGGTTTTTCCTCCGCGCTCGGTGATGTCGGAATCGAGGCAAAAACCAGTGCGTCAGGCCTCCGCGTCGAAAGCATTTTTCCGGGATCGAAGGTCGCGGAATCCACGCTGCGCGTCGGCGACGTCATCGTGTCGCTCGACGGACGGGCCGCGGACTTGGGACAGCTTGCAGGTCCCATCGGCAGCGCCGTCGTTGGCGAAGTGGAGCGGGAGGGTCGCCGTCGCCGTATCGCGTTGCCGCGCGAGCGCGTGCTTCGCTGAGGGTGTGGCTCTGAACGGGCGCGCAGCGATCCGGAGCAGGACCGGAGCAAGAATCGAAACACCGTCACGACTTGCCGCAGTGAATGCTGCATCACGCACGGAAGTGGGTAAGACTACGCTCTAGGCCAGTTTCTACGATGCCCGACGCCCACGACCAACGCTTGATCGGTTTCACGATCGCCGGAAAGTACGCCATTCGTCGCGTGATCGGCGTCGGCGGTTTTGGTGCGGTCTACGAGGGCTTTCACACGGAGATCGGCAAGCGCGTTGCCATCAAAGTGATCTCTGGCGCTCTGTCTCAGTCGGGCGAGGTCGCCGCGCGATTCCGTCGTGAGGCGCGCGCGGCAAGCGCCGTCGAGAGCGAGCACATCGTTCAAGTCTTCGACGTGGGTCAAGACCCGGTCGCGGGGCTGTTCATGGTCATGGAGTTTCTCCAGGGCGAAGACCTCGCGCAGCGCTTGGACCGTGAGCGTCGTTTGCCGGTGGACCAGGCCACGATGGTCGCCTCGCAGATCGCGCGAGCGCTCATTCGCGCGCACGACGCCGGCGTGATTCATCGCGACTTGAAGCCCGGCAACATCTTCTTGTGCGAGCGCGCCGACGGGACGCTCCTCGTGAAGGTTCTCGACTTCGGCAT
>CAIQDA010000102.1 GCA_903870415.1 uncultured delta proteobacterium | reverse complement strand
TCACCGAAACGCGAACATCAGCTGACCCGCCTCCGCGCGCTGGTGAGCGACGCCGAGCTTGCGGACATCGGCATCGAGTTCCCGCCGTACGATGCGAGCGAGTCTCGTTTCCGGCGCTTCAGACTCTTGAGACGCGCCTTCTGGCGAATCTTCTGCTCTGGCGGTCGATTTCAGGCGCCAGAGACGCCTCAGAGACTCCGAGGCTGGTTTACTGGCGAGGGGGACCTGACCGACGGGGCTCCCACTGTCGTCGGCGACGCGCGGCGCGGAGCGGCGCAGATGCCTGCAGTCTGCAACTGGGACGGGTTAGCGCGCCAGACCGTGCGCGGTCGATTCTACATCGTGTGCGGGATGGAGAAGATCCGCGATTTGCAGACCGGCAGCCTCACGTGGCTTCGGCTATGGCTTCGAGGGCCTCGACGTCGGCGAGATCCTGGAGACGCGCCGAAGCTCGCTTGTTGCGAATGAGGTCGTCGCGTCCGATGATCGGGCACTCGGGTCGTTCGAAGAAGGTCGTCTCGAGGCGATGCGGCCACGCTTGCGCGAACGAGAGGCCGCTCACCTGCGTCATCACGCCGATGCGCCCGGGCGGTACGCCGATTTGCAGGCCCGTTCCCTCGCGTTCGAAATCGCTCGCTGCCAGCCCGTGAAGCGGCGCGCCGAACTCTCGCAGCGCACGAATCACGCGTACAGCGTTCTCGGCACTAGCCTCTACCCACACGTCGAGGTCCTTGGTCGCGCGCGGATGCCCGTGAACGCCAACCGCGTAGCCGCCGACGATCAGGAAGCGAACGTCATGCGCGCGGAGCGCGTCGAGCATGTCGATGAAGTCGGGAGTGCTCATCGCACCGGGGGGAGCGAGAACGCTTCAACGCTGAGTTCCCAAACGAACTCGGCGCGCTTGTCGACCGGAATGCGAAGCCAGTAGGCAGCGTCGTACTTCGCGTTCGCGGCCTCGTCGTGGCCCGGGCGCAAGACGCGAACTTCCGCGTTCGCCCTCCGCTTCCGTCGCTCTTCTGCGGTCTCGGCCATGCGGGAAATCTTAGCACTTAGCAGGTGAAAATCACTGGCGGAATGAACGGGCTGCAGGCCGAGCAGGTGCGGAGCATCTTCCGCTTCTACTTGCGCTTCGGCGAGCATGGGCTCGTCGTCGAGCACCGTGGGGTTCAGCGCGAGGTCGCCGTCCGACGTGAAGGTAGATGGCCTGCGCCCCGACGAGCACGACGCTCTACCTCGCGCCGGACTTTGAGGTGCGCGACGGCCTCGCGACGACCTACGTGAAGGCCGGTCAGACGAACATCGCGCGCGTCGAAGAGCCAGCGTTCGCGACCACGTTCTTCCCAGACGTTGCGCCGCTCGGCGCCGGAACCTCTGCCGCGCCCGTGCCCGACGGGGTCATCACCGCCGCGGACGCGTGGGTCGTCCAGGCCGCGAAGGCATGGCTCGTCGACTTTTGCCGCCGCGCGCGAGTTCGCCACCCATGAAGACGTTCTGAACGCGCCCGAGCAGAGGATCGCGCAAGTGTTCGACGGCGAGTTCGTCCTCCATCGCGGTGACGGGAGAGCCATGTTCCTCGCGAAGGTACACGTCCAGTCCTCGCCGAAGCGTTCGCCTGGGAATGCCTCTAAATCGCCGCGGCGACGCAGCAAGAACGCGGTCACGCTATCGGTCGCGTAGGGCCTTCGTTCCTGCGCACGAGATCGAGTCACTTACGTGTGCGTGATGGAAGCGCGAGGGATGCAGCTCTTGCGCAAAAGCCGCTTCGCTGGCGAACCGCTGCCGCAACAACTGTTGTACACCGACGATCAAAGCGGTACCCTTGGGCGAATGCTCCATCGTCTGCTGCCATCAAAGCCGAAGCGAGCGGAGGCTTTGGGGCCATCCGATTTCTCCGTTTGGCGCGAATCTTGGTCGGCGTTCGCGAAGCCCGGGGCCGTCGCGGGCGACGTCGTCTCGGCGCTCACCGTGGCCGCCGTTGCCTTGCCGCTCAACCTCGCCCTTGCGGTGGCGTGCGGAGTTCCGCCCGTGATGGGGCTCGTTGCGGGGGCCATCGGCGGGTTCCTCGCTGCGTCGCTGGGCGGCACTCCCCTCCAGGTTTCGGGGCCAGCCGCGGCGCTCTCGACGATGGTGCTCGCGATTGCCAAGGACTTCGGTGCGGCGGGCGTTGCGGCAGCGGCGCTCGTGGCCGGCGTCGTGCAACTCGTCGTCTACGGGCTCCGGGTCAGCAAGCATCTCGCGCGCCTCCCGGAGGTCGTGCGCGCCGGCTTCAGGACCGGCGTCGGCATCAAGATCCTCGATCAGCAAATCCCAGAGTTTCTCGGCTTCGACTACTCCGTTGCCGAGCTCGCGAAGATGATGCACCGGCCGCACTGGCTCCACGACGTGTCGTGGCACGCGGCGTTCGCGGGCCTCGTCGTCGCGTTCCTGGTCATCACGTTGAAGCCTTACAAGCGCTTTCCGGCTGCCGTGGTCGGCATCGCTCTATCGACGTTTCTCGCGTCCTACCTCCATTGGGACATCGCCCGGGTGGGGGCCGTGCCGAGTTCGTTTCCGATGCCAACCCTCCCAGTGGTCGGCGATGACCAGTGGTTCGACTTGATCCTCGCCGCAGCGCCGCTTGGGCTTCTCGCGGCGATCGAATCGCTCCTTTCGGCAAGTGCCGTGGATCGCATGGCCGGGTCGAAGCATCATTCGGATCTCGAGGTTTTCGGGCAAGGCATCGGCAACCTCGGATCGGCGCTCATGGGCGGAATGCCGATCAGCGGCGTCATCGTGCGCAGCGGCGTCAACGTGCAATCGGGCGCTACCACGCGCCTGAGTTCGATGTTGCACGCCGCCTTGCTCGCGTTCGCCATGCTCAAGCTCGGCGCGCCGCTCTCGCAAGTTCCGCTTGCCGCGCTCGCGGGCCTTCTTTGCGTCGTGGGCAGCCGCCTCATCGAGGTTCGTGAGCTTGCGCACCTGGCGCGACACCGGCCGATTGGGGCGCTGGCGTTTCTCGTTACGGCAGGCGGCACACTTTCTGGCCATCTTCTTCTGGGCCTCGTCGCAGGCCTCGTCGTCGCGTTGGTAGACGAGCTCATTCATCCGAAGTCGGCTGCGAAAG
>CAIQDA010000101.1 GCA_903870415.1 uncultured delta proteobacterium | reverse complement strand
CGTGGCGAGGATGACGTGCATTCCCGCCGCGCGAGCCTTCTGCGCAAGCCGCGCGATGCAGGTCTCGACCTCTTTGCCTTGCTGCATCATGAGGTCGGCGAACTCGTCCACGACCACGACGATATGCGGCATCTTCTCAGGCAACGGAGCCACGGCCGAGGGGTCATCGGGGGCGAGGACGTTCTCTTTGAATCCGTTGTGATCGACCGCGACCACAATCTTCTTGTTCGGGTTCGGAGCGTCTCCGCGGCCGACGCGATCGCACCAGTTGTTGTAGGTCGAAATGTTCTTCGTGCCCGCATCGGCGAACGCTTGGTAGCGGCGCTCCATCTCGTCGACGGCCCACTTGAGCGCGAGCGAGGCCTGCTTCATGTCCGTGACAACCGGCAAGAGCATGTGCGGAATGCGATCGAACGGCGCGAGCTCAACGACCTTCGGATCGATCATGAGCAAGCGAAGCTCGTCCGGCGAGCGGCGATAGAGGAGCGACGTGAGCATGACGTTGAGGCCAACGCTCTTGCCTGCGCCCGTAGCGCCCGCGACGATGACGTGGGGCATGGACGCGAGGTCCGCGTAGAGCGGCGCTCCGACAATGTCGCGGCCGAGCACCACCGGGAGCGGCACGTCCATCGACTGGAAGCGGCGATCCTCCACAAGCTCGCGAAGGTTCACGGGCACACGACGATCGTTCGGCAGCTCGAAGCCGATGCGGTTCTTTCCTGGAATCGGCGCGACAATACGAACCTTGCGCGCGAGGGCAAGGGCGAGGTCGTCGACGAGCGAGGCGACTTTGGAAACCTTCGTGCCCGCGTCCGGCGAGAACTCGTACGTCGTGACCGTCGGGCCTGGAAGAATGTCCTCGACCTTCCCCGTGACCTTGAAGTCGCTGAGGGTCTTCACGAGCAAGTCGGCGTTGCGAAGGAGAGTCTCTTTGTCGACCATGACCTCGCCCACGTCCGCAGGCGCGAGCATGTCGAGCGAAGGCAGTGCGAACGGCTTCTTCGCCGTGACGAAGAGCCCGATCTGAATGCGTGGCTGCGCCGCTTCGACTTGGAGCGCGAACGACGTGTCGACGATGGTGGGGAGCGGTTCGACGGGTTCTTCAGGCACTTGCAGAATACACGGAAGGTCCTCTGGCATGTCGCACAGTGCTTCTTCGATCGGTGCCTCGAGGATCTCTTCGTCGACCTTCTTCTTGCGCGAGCGTCGCCGGGGCTTCTTCTCTTCGAGTTCGGCGTCACCTTCGATGGCGGCGACCTCCACCGGGTGCTTCGTCTCGATGATGGTCGGCACGTGCGAAAACTCAGAGGCCGGCGCACGCTCGGGAAGCGGCGCGAGGACCTCGGCAACAATGGTCGCGTGATCGTCGGCGACCACGATGGACGGTTCCGCGGCGATGGCACGCTCGTCCGCCTGACGAGCGACGACCCAGGCGTGGCGCACGCGCGCAACGAACGCGATGACCGCGGTCACGAAGGCGCTCGCCAGTTGCGCGAGGCGATCGGCAAACGCGATGAACGAGAAGCCCGTGCGCGCGATGAGCAGGAGCCCGAGGATCGACAACCCGACGAGCATCGAGCCGGCGGTTGAAAAGAGCGCGCGAGCCAGTTCACCGAAGAGCTCGCCGACGGCTCCAGATGCGCCGTGGATTCCGAACACCACGGCCTCGGGCGCGGTGACTTGGACGAGCGAAGCAGCCACGAGCGCGAGCAAAATGTCGCCGCCGATGCGAAGCCCAAGAGGCATCGTTGCCACGGGGCGCAAGAGAGGACGCGCGACAAGAAGCAGCTCGAGCGGTGCCAACCATGCCATGGCACCGAGCGCGTCGACGAGGGTGCCGACGACGCCGTGACCGACGCCACCGGCCCAATTTCCATGCCCGTCGACGGCGTCCTCGAAGGACACGAGCGCGAGGAGGAGAAAGAGCGCCGACGCGCAAAGCAGCAGGGCTTGCACTTCGCGCTGTCGACGACCCGGCGCGCGCGGGGGCGACGGGCGTGAGGGATGCGCCTCGTTCGAGGAAAGCATCGCGGTCGGGAGGAACGCGGGGGTTCGCATGGCTATCCCACACCGTAAGCCCTTCCCCTACGAATGGGCAAATTGCGGGAAAGGCCCCTCCCGTTGAACGGGTTCTTACGGCCGCGCCTCGGACGGTGCTAGGAAGGCGGGTCCGTCGAGGTGGAGCAAGGCATGACGAACGTGAGGCATCAGCGTGGGCGCAAGTCATCGATCGGTCGAGTAGCGACCGTGGTGGGTGCGCTCGCGATTTGGGGAACCGTCGAGGGCTGCGCGGTCACCGACGGTGACGTGCGGCGTTGGGAAACCACGGAGCGTGGTCCGGACAAGCTCGCGGCGGTGGTGAAGTACGCCAAGTACAAGCCTGAGCTACGCGTGGCCGCCGCCGAGGCGCTCATTCGCATGAAGGCACGCTCGGGAAAACGAATCGGCATCGACAACCTGCTCGCCACGCTCGCCGAGCTGAGCGACGGGGAGCGCGCCGTCGTGGTCAGCGGGCTCGTGCAAAAGCTCGTGGAAGCGATGACCGCGGAGCGTCCAGCCCGGAACGCCGACGGCACGTGGCCGCCCGACCCGTCGGTGCCTTACAAGGACGCCGCGTTCGGTCTTCTCTCCCACGAGCCGTCGCTCGTTGGCGACGAAGAAGGCGCGAAGCAGAAGCTCATGTCGGCCCTCGCAACGTGGGTTCAGACCGACTTCGAAAATCGCGTCGACATCGCCTCGCAGCTTTACGGCATCGAACAGATCGCTCGTTTCGTTGGACCGGAGGCCGTACGCAATTTGCCAAGCCTCCTCGACGATCGTTCGACCAAGCTCGATCGAATCGCGACGCTCGTTGCGGACATCGGTGTCGCCGAGACCAAAGCGAAGGCCTCGAAGAAGCTCGTTGAACTCACCTCGCGTGTCGACTCGTCCGAGTGGCTCGAGAAGACCGGCAAAGCCGACGTCAAGCGGGCAAACGAGAAGAGCGGCTACAAGGCCGACGCGGGCGCGTTCACCAAGCAAGTCGAGATGTACCGCGACCAAGAGCTCGAGAAGCTTTTCAGCGCGATGAAGAAGGTTGGCGGTCACGACGCGGCCTCCTTCGCCATCGGCTTCGCGGCCGACAAGAACAAGCCTGCCAATCGCCGTAGGGCTGCGCTGGCTTCGCTCGAAGGTCACGGCTCGGACCTCAAGGGTCCCGACGCCGACAAGATTTTCGAGATCGCGAAAGACGACAGCACGCCCGACGACGTGCGGGACCTTTCGTTCGCGCGCCTCGGCGAACTTCCCAAGAAGGAAGTCGAAAAGAAGCTGTATTCGCTCTTCGAAAACAAGCGCTGGAAGATCCGCTGGGTCTCCGCGCAAGTGCTTTTGCGGAGCCTCGACTCCGCGCAGATCGAAGAATTTCTCAGCCACTTGCCTGCGTCCGCCGCGACGCCGATGGGCATGGGCGAAGCGTTCACCTACGGCGACCTCCTTCGCAAAATCGAGCCGAAAGGCGCGAAGGCCGAGAAGCCGATGGACGTTCTCAAGCGTCACTTGGCCACCGGCGGCATGGGCTCGCGTCTCGCGGCGCTCGGAGCCTTTTACGAAGGCAAGAAGTCCGACAAGGCGCTCCTCGAGCCGTTCCAAGGAGACAAAATGCCCGTCTCCAAGTGCGCGGATGCGGACGAGTGCGGCTGGGTCTGCGACTACCCCGCAGGCGACCCAAAGGCGGAGTCGAAGGCCGTTGGCACCATCGGCGACTTCGTCACGTTCTGCGTTCTTCCGTCGATGACGAGCAACTAGTCCTGTGGGCGATGGGGGGCTAACCCCGTCGCCTGTGAGCTCCAAGCGACGTGGCCACGCGCCTTTCGCCGAGTCTCTCGACCACGCCGCGCTTTCCCCTACTGTCCCTGCCGCAGGAATCCCGAATCGATGACGACGGACCCGAACAAGAAGTCCATGCGCACGTTCCAGTGCCGCGACGTGCTCTGGGAGTCCTTCGAGCAGCTCGCGCGCGACCTGGAATGCAGCGTCGATTACCTCGTCAACGAGTCGATGAAGCAGTACGTGCGGCAGCGCCAACAGGGCCCGCGTACGCCGTTTCCGACCGCATCGACCGGCGAGAACCCGCAACTGGGAATCACAGGCACGATGCGTCCCATCGCGCCGCAGGGTCCAGCGATTCGCCCCGCTCGCCCCGTCGCACCGCCGCTCGCTCCACCGTTTGCGCCGCCGCCGATGCCGGCCATGCCCACCGCGCCGCAAGCGCGCATCTTTCCAACGCCGCCGCCACCCTCGGAGCATGCGCCTCCGCCGGTCATCCCGCGCGCCGCAGCAGCGCCCGCGTTGCCAAACGCAGCCCAGGTACTCGTCGTGTATTACGCCGGACAGACGTTCCCGGTGACGAAGGACCGTTTCATCATCGGTCGCGGCAAGCACGCCACGGACCTTCGCCTCGCGGACCCCAACGTCTCGCGTCAACACGCGATGGTGGAGCTGTCGGCCGAGGGCGCGGCGATCGTCGATCTCGACTCGACCAACGGTGTGGAATTTGCGGGAGAACGCGTGAAGCGCCGCATCATCCAGACAGGTGATCTCTACATCCTTTGTGGGCACGAACTTCGCTTCGAGTACCAATGGCCGCCGGCGTGACCACCTGCGGGTGCGGGCCGATAGCGAGGAGTTCCACGTGAGCCGACCAGACCATCGCCCCATTCGCCAGCTCACGCCGCTCGCGGTTCACGAGCGCGACCTTGAGACGTGCACGTTTTGCCCAAAGCTGTGCCGTAGCGCCTGCCCCGTGTCGAACGCGGAGCCGCGAGAGACGCTGACGCCTTGGGGCAAGATGAGTCTCGTGAACCACTTGGCCCACGGCGACGTTCCCCTCGATGCGGCGCACGCGCATCCGGCGTGGGCCTGCACCGGGTGTGGCCGCTGCACAACGCGCTGCGACCACGAAATTCAAGTGGGTGCGGTGCTTTGCGACGCGCGCGCCGAGCTCGACAAGGCGGGGCTGGCTCCTGCCGCGCTCGATGGAATCGAACAGCGTGTCGACGCGGTCGAGGAATCGATGCGCCTTGCGGTGCACGAGCTCTCGAACGAGGCGGCCTTCGACGCGAGCAGTGCGCACGCTATCCTTGTAGGATGCAGCTATCACCGTCACGCGCAGGATGAGGCGAGGCTCGCGCTGCGTGTGGTGCATGCGCTCACGGGCGAGCGTCATCGGGTGGTTTCAAGCTGTTGCGGCGCGTCTCTGTCGGACGCGGGAAAGCCCGCGCAAGCGGCTGCGAAAGGCGCCGCGCTGGCCTCACGGCTTGCGGGCATCACGAGCCTCGTGGTCGTCGACGCCGGCTGCGCCTACCATCTGATCACGCAGACTCCGGCGGGGCTCCCCACGCCCGTTACGCTTGTGGATCTTGCTTCACGCCACCTCGAGCGATTCTCGCCGGCACCAGGCCTCGGCGAAGAACCTGTGCGATGGCACGACCCGTGTCGTCTCGGGCGCGGCCTTGGGCAATACGAGGCTCCTCGTCATGTGCTGGCGCGCATCCTCGGTCGCAGCCCGGACGAGTTTGCCGATCGGCGAGAACAGTCCCTTTGCAGCGGCGCTGGTGGACTCTTGCCAATCACGTTTCCCGAAGCTGCGTCGGCGGCGGCGGGTCGGCGCCTCGACGAACACAGCGAACTCGGTGGCGGCCGTGTCGTGACGGCGTGCGCTTCGAGCCTTCGCACCTTCCGCAAGGCGGGCGCGGACGCCGAGGACATCGTTCGCTGGATGGCGCGGTCCCTAGGCGTCGAGCGCGTTTAATCGCCGTTCGTTCGAGGGCGCGGTGAGATGTCGCCAGCGCGTGTAAGTGCGCTAGCGAAGGCCACCATGCGCCTCGACGGACGACGCTCGAACGAGCTCCGCTCTCCCCAATTCACCTGCGGCTTTCACGGGCGCGCGGAAGGCTCCGTGCTGTACCGCGTTGGCGGGACGGTGGTCCTCTGCACCGCGTCGGTGGACGCGTCGGTGCCCAAGTTTCTCACGGGTCGAGGCGAGGGCTGGATCACCGCGGAATACCAAATGCATCCGCGTGCCAACGCCTCGCGCCAAGATCGCGACGGACGTGGAAGCAAGGGCCTTGGGGGTCGAACCCAGGAAATCCAGCGGCTCATCGGACGATCGCTTCGCGCGGCGGTCGACCGGAAACTCCTTGGCGAGCGGACCATCACGATCGACTGCGACGTCCTTGAGGCGGACGGCGGAACACGCACCGCATCGATCACGGGCGGTTTCGTGGCGCTCGCCCTCGCGCTCGCCACAGTTCGAAAGCGCGACGAAGGTTTCGTGCCTTGCCTCGTCGAATCGGTGGCGGCAGTGAGCGCAGGCATCGTCGACGGGCATGGGGCGCTTCTCGACCTTGCGTACGAAGAGGACTCGAAGGCGCGCGTGGACCTGAACGTGGTTGCCACGGGCTCGAACGCGATCGTCGAGATTCAGGGAACGTCGGAAGGTGAACCGGTTCCTCGTCGTGACTTCGATGATCTCACGACGCTCGCGCTCGAGGGCATCGCCGATCTGACGCGCCTTCAAGTCGAAGCGCTTCGCGGATCGGGCGTTGAACTGGCGACTCTGTTGCGCGCGGTGCCGCGGTGAGGGACCTGCTCATCGCGACGACGAACCAGGGAAAACTTCGCGAGTTCGCGGAGCTCTTGCCGCGAGAAGGCTACCGCGTGCGTGCGGGGTCCGACGTGCTGTCTCCGGTGCCCGTCATCGTCGAAGACGGCGTGACGTTCGCGGATAACGCACGGAAGAAAGCCCAGGCGATTGCCAGGGAAACCATGTGCCTCACGTTGGCCGACGACTCGGGTCTCGAGGTCGATGCGCTTGGCGGAGCACCTGGTGTGTATTCTGCACGTTTCGCCGGTGAGGGTGCGAACGATGCGGCGAACCGAACGGAACTCATCTCGCGGCTTCGGGCCCTCGGAACCGAGCAGTTGCGGTTCTCTGCGCGCTTTCGATGCGCGCTGTGTTTGTTCGATCCGCTCGCGAGCGACGATCGCCGCATCCTGGAGGTCGACGGCGTGTGCGAGGGTTCCGTCGTCCTCGACGAACGCGGAGCGGGCGGTTTTGGCTACGACGCGCTCTTCGTGCCGAATGGACACGACAAGACGTTCGGCGAGCTTTCGAGCGAGGTGAAGCATGCGCTGAGCCACCGTGGTCGCGCCCTCTCGCTCATCGTTGCAAGCCTTGCGGCACGCGCCGGCACACCATGAAGCTTCGCTTGGACAAGGCCTCGGCGCGCTACACGACCGTGGGCCTTGAGCTCATCATCGCCATCCTCTTTGGCGGCTGGCTCGGACAGAAGGGCGACGAACGCTTCGGAACGGGGCCGTGGCTCTTGATGTTCGGTTTCGTGTGCGGCCTCTACGCTGGTTTTCGCGCCATTTTTCGCGCTGGCCAGCACATGCGCCGCGAGTGGAGTGAGAAGGACAAGGGAGAGAGCCCGTGAAGTCACAGACGCTCTTTGTTGCCTCGACCGCGCTCATCGGCGGCGCCGGGTCCCTTGCGGCATTTCTTTACACTCCGCTTCGCTTCGCGCTCGGCGTGGCGCTCGGGGTCTTCTTCGCTGTTGGAAATCTGCTGCTTCTCGGTCGCATCGTGCCGACGGTCATGGCGCCGTCGCCTCTCGAGGAAGCGCCGCCGGAGCGAAAGCGCTTTTGGGGTTTCGTTGCAGTCTTCAAGTTTCTCGCGATGATGCTCGTCGTGAGCTTCGCGCTCCGCACAGGAACCGTCGACGCGCTCGGCATCGCCATCGGCACGTTCGCGCTGCCGGCGGGTCTTGCGATCAGCGCATTGTTGTAGAGTGCACGCGAGTCATCGCGGACGAATCGTCGACTAATCGTCGAGCAGTTCGTCGGCGTGGCCTGCCGCCGAAAGGGGTGCCGCCGTCGAGGGTGCCACCGGGTCGTCGTGGTCGGGGCTGACGAGCTTTCGCACGAGGTCGGCGCGGTTCGAGACGTTGAGCTTGGTGTAGAGGCGTCGAAAGTACGTGCGCACGGTGTTTTCGCTGAGTCCGACGATGGCGGCGATGTTCACGCCGCTGT
>CAIQDA010000100.1 GCA_903870415.1 uncultured delta proteobacterium | reverse complement strand
GATCGGCCTCGTGGATCGCGCTCGCCGCGCTCATGATGCACGCTCCGCGTAGGCCGTGATTCCCCGCGGACCGAACGAGATCGCGCGCACGCGGAGCCCGCGCTCGAGGAGCGTGTCGGCCACGCGCGCGCGTAGAAGATCGTCACTCGAGGCCTCGACCTCGAAGGAGCGGTCGGGCTCCGGAGCGCCGCCTCCGTGCGTCACGATGAAGAGCGCGACCAAGGACTTCATGACTCAGCGACGCGTCGGATTCGTGGGGCCGCTCACGGCCGCCGCATTCGCGAGGCCTTCCTCGACGGCGCTCGACACGCGATCGACGGCGCCGCGATCGACGAAGGCCTGCGCGACGACGTACGCAATTCCGACCGCTGCCGAGATGGCTGCGTGCAGTGCATCGTTGCCCTGGAACGAGACCGAAAGAATCGTCGCGAGGGTAACGCCGAGCTTGCGCGAGAAGAGCTTTTCCACAGGAACCTCCGATGAGCGATGCGCCGCGAGACGCGTGGCGATCGTTCGGAACAAAGGCCCAAGTCGTCGCCATGCGGGGACGCTCGCTCATGACTTTCGCGGCTTGCGTGCGGTGCCATCGACGAGCTTCGCGACCGCGGAGGCGTGGGTCTCCGCATCCGCAATGCCGAGCTCGATGAAGCGCTGCGTGACGCGTCGATCGAGGATCGCCGCGCTGAGGAGCCCGCTCGACGTGCGAACGCCTAGGGTCTCGGCGGCCACGGCCTCGAGGTCGCGACTCGGGCGAATCACGACGCTCTCGATCGTGCGAAGCAGGCGCTCGACGCCACGCTGGCGGTAGCGAAGCTCGTCGCCGCCCGCGGACCGCACCAGCGCGTTGATCTGCTCGACTTGATCCAGGTCGGCCGCGAGGGTGCCACTTTGCATCGTCTCGAGGGCCTCGCCGATCTGGGCTCCAAGCCCCGGCGGTACCTTCGTCGAGGCATCGGTGATCGGCGCCTCGGTCTCGGTGGCGATCGTCAGGATGCGCGTCGCACCGAGGCGAATCGCGGGGGCGAGCGGCGTGTACTGGAGCAGCCCGCCGTCCACATGCCAGCTGTCGCCGAGGCGCACGGGGCGGAAGAGAAGGGGCACGGCGCTGGACGCCAGGATGTGCTCCGGCCCGATGCACGCGGGGCGCCAATCCCAACGCTGTGATGCGAACGGCGTGCGCAGCGACGGCTTCGTGTGGAGCCACGCGACGCTTCGTCGATGCGTGAGCTCGGAGGTCGTGATCACGAGCGCATCGAGAGCTCCGCGATTGAGGTTACGCTCGATGGCCTCGCCAGACGCGATGTTCTCGATCGACTCGCCGAGCGGCGTGGTGTCGAGCAGCGAGAATGGGCGACCGTGGCGAATGACATCGCGCCAAGGGAGGCGGGCGACATCCGACTGGCGCAGCTCGCTCCAGAAGCGCACGAGCGCGTCCATCGCATCGATCGAGGTCTCGTGGGCGTGTGCAGCGATGTGCCCGGCGTTGATGGCGCCCGCGGACGAGCCGCAGATGACCTTGAAGGGCATCCCGACATGCTTGGCGAGCCCGAGGAGCACGCCGGCTTCATAGGCGCCGCGGTTGCCGCCAGCCGAGAGCACGAGGGCGGCGCTCATCGCGCACCTCCCGTGAGGCAACGGCCCGCAGCAGCGACCAGGAAACGAAGGTTGGTGGGGGAGCGGTGGAGATTCGACATCGCAGAGACAAGGGCCTCGCGATGCGGTGGTGGGGGACGGCGGCTGCGGGCAGTGCGCGCCCAGCGCGTCAGGCTCGCCTCACACCCCGTGCAGCGTGTACCGGACGCCTTTGATCTCGGCGACGACCTCGAGGGAATCGCCGCGGATCTGCACGTAACTCCGCAGCAGCGAGAGCTTGCGATCGTCCCGGCGCTCGATGCCCGGCGACCGTGATCTGGGTGAGGG
Organism: uncultured delta proteobacterium; assembly: GCA_903870415.1. Lineage (GTDB taxonomy): Bacteria > Myxococcota_A > Polyangia > Polyangiales > Polyangiaceae > CAIQDA01. The sequence goes on along the minus strand of CAIQDA010000100.1, from coordinate 1,830 downwards.
TTACAGTGCGGTGTCGGTCGTACGCAGGAGCGCGACCGCTCGGGCCTTGACCTCGGGGTTTTCGGCACGCCCGGCGATGGCCTTCAAGGCGTCGACCACGAACGGACTTTCGTTCAAATGCTTGCCCAGGTACGTGACCACCGAGGCCTCCGCCGAAGCGGGGACCCGCCCTTCGATGACGTCGGTGATGAGCGCTTCGAGTTTCGGCTTTTCGAGCGCCTGGGAGTCGAGCGCCGCGTAGGCAGCGAGGGCGACCGAAGGCAGTGGATCTCGAGCCAGCTCGACGAGCGCTTCGCGCGCCTGCGGGAGGTCGACTCCTCGGAGCGCGAACGCTGCTGCGGCCCGAGCCTCGGGCACCTTGGACTTCGACTCACGCAAGAGCACGGGAGCGACGATCGGGCTGCGGACGTTTCCCAGCGCGAGCAGCAGGTCTGCTTTGCGGTTGACGTCCCGAGCGGCCTCCACCGAGTGAGCCAGCGCCTCGACGGCCGGGCGAGCCTCGCGCTCTCGCCCGCTCGCAAAGTAGCGGCCTGCAACCGAACCGAGCGCCGCAGCCGTCCCGATGGCGGCGCCGCGTTTGCCCCACTCGCGCTCGAGCCACGCGAGCGACTCGTCGGTTGGTGCGGACACGAACGAGAGTCGCTGGACGAGGGTGTTGTACCCGAGCTCATCCGCCCGGAGCGCGCGATGGTCGAGCGCGTCGCGGAGCGCTGCCTGAGCGGAATCGTGGCCAACGGACGCGAGCACGTCGAGCACGACCATGCGGCCCTCGAGCCCGAGTCCAGGCTGCGTTGCGATCGGTACGAGCGCGTCCGAGTACTCGGGGTGCTGGAGCAGGAGCCCGGTCGCGCGGACCAGGAACTCGGCCTTCTCGGGGTCATGGGGCACGAGCGCGAGGTGCTCGAGGCCCGCGATCATGGCATCGAGGGTGAGTCCAGCGATTCTTCGGTCGAGGGCGCTCTCGCTGGCGGTCCCGGCGACGAGGGGCTGCGTGACGTCGACCTTCACCCAGCGTGCGCGCGGCTGCGGATCCTCGGCTGCTGCGCGGGCCGAGCAGCCCACGAGCGAAAGCGTGGCGTGGGCCACCACATGCGCGACCTCTTCGCGCGCTCCGTTGCGTATGACCGTGTCCTCACGGTCGTCGACGGATTCGACCGCCTCGGCTTTCCCCCAATGCCAGGAGGTCGTCGCCACGCGCACGTCCGAAGAAGCATCCGGGACGAGCGTTCGAATCGAGAGGTCTTCGTACGCGGACCGTTCGCGCGCAACAGAACCGGCCTTCGCGACCCGGTATCGGACCTCTCCGCGGCCAACCTCGTTCCGTTCGTCCCTCGACCACGCGGCCGCGCGCCCGTCCGCCCGAACCGGCACCAGTCGCGTGTGGACCAAGCGGGCGACCAGCTCGATGACACGCGAGTCGTCGCCGGAGACCCGCAGGTCGCGGAGTGCACCGTTCGTATCAAGGTCGAGCTCGGCTCGCGCAACCTTAGCCGCCTCCCCCAGCGCGGTACCGGCCAGCACCGATTTGCCACCGACGCTCAGCTTGCTGTCAGCAGAGGGGGAAAAACGCAGCGTCCACACGGCGCCCTCGGCGCCAACGTTCGCGCCGATATCCACCGTTCCACGAAAGTCGACGTCGACGGCGAGGTCGGCCGCAGCACGCCCCGCGGCACCGCCGCCGAGACGCGTCGTCGAACGGGACTCCCATGCCAGCTCGAACGAACACTGGTCGCCCGACGGCACGAGGGGGCGGCTTTCGAGCTCCCTCGGTCGATGAAGGAGCCACCACGCGCCCGCTGCAGCGACGAGAGCCGCGAACATGCCCGCACG
>CAIQDA010000099.1 GCA_903870415.1 uncultured delta proteobacterium | reverse complement strand
GTCGCGGCACCTCTGCGTGGAGCGGCGTTCCGGTGGCGAGGGGATAGGTGGCCTTTGCAACCATCGAAAACTGCTCGCCGGTTTCGAGGCGCTCGGCGGTCCACACGACCACGTCGTCGCGGTAGTTCGGCTCCTGACGCTCGGGGGCACCGTAGGGCCACGCGTTCACTTCGCCCGTGACGCACACGCGCGTGCGGCTCGCGTCGACGAGAAGCTCGGGAATGGGCGTTCGCGGCCCGAGCGTGTGCGTGCGCCTCCGTCGTTTGCGCCCGCCCCGAAATTCATGCTCGCAGGCGAGTTGACTGTCGATCATGGCGCGAAACGGTTCGAGCATCGGCGCGAACTTCTGCGCGTCGCCTTCGAGAGCTCCGAGCACGAGCACGAGCGACTCGATGGTCGACAGGTAGGTCTCTTTCGGCTCACGACGAATGCGGTATTCGCTCGGCGACGGCGGGACGAACGAGACACGAGGCATTGCGGCGAGGCGCGGATTCATCCTCACGAGCTTCTTGGCCTGGGCCCAGGTTCCATCGACGACAATGAGCGTTGCGGGCTCCGATGGCGGATTCGCCACGATGTCGAGGGCACCGTCTCCCGGGTAGAGAAGGAACGCTTTGCGCGACGAATCTGAGAAGATTTCCTCGATAAGCGCGGACTCATCCCACTTGAGCCCCACGTGCACCTGCGCGTTCGACAAGCACAAGCTCGCCATGTGCGCCGTGCCGATCGGACGGTCTTCTTCGCGCGGGTGCTGGAGAACGACGACGCGCGTAGCCGATGGAATCGCCGCGACGTGGGCGCAATAGCAAACGGCCTTCGGCCTGCGGCAGGTGTCGCACGTGGGCCGGCGCTCCCTCACGACGTCGACGGAATCATCCTCGGTATGTGTAGCGTAAGACGTGGACACGGGCGACGGCTAGCCCATGTGTGCGCGCTTCGGAAGGACACCCTGTCCGTCTCGGTCAGTTGTCGTTCGCCGGGTTGCGATTGGCGTGGTGATCCACAGCGGCATTGAGCGCCGGAATCCACAGGCGGCCGCCCTCTTGCACCTCGCCCCAGAGGCTATGCTGCGCGCCCTCGAAGAACACCGCGAAGATGCCGAGGTTGCGCCACACGGTGAAGACCACGGGCGTGCCTTCGGTCGTCTTGCTCCTCCAGCTCATCGCGTTCGTCTCGAGGCGCTCAAGCTGGTCTCGGGGCAGCGCGTAGTGATGCGTTTGCTGGACGCCTGCCTTCTCGGAAGCGACTTTTTCGGGAGTCCAAATGAAGGCGTGGTTCGGAAATCGGCGCATCGCTTACGTTCCGATGTCGGTGTGAGCCGATCGGGTGCGCGGCATGCGGATCACCAGCGAACCTGCTGATCTTCCACGACTCCGATGACTTTTTCGAGTTGCACCGTCTCGCCTTCGAGCGTCACCGTGCCGGAGAAGAGACCGATGGGTTGCTTGTATCGTGCACCGATGAGTCCGAGCTCAAGAAACTCTTCGTGCACGTCGCATGGCGTGAGCGTGAGCTCGACTGCTCCATCGGCGGAGCGCACGTCCCACTTGGCGTAGGTTCGTTGCCTGTCGAAGGTGAAGCGCCCCTCTGCGATGCCGTACACGCGGCCACGAAACCACACGGCGCACTCGGCCTCGCCAACGAAGCCCTCGACGAGGTTCATCGCGATGGGTTCGCCCGCCGTCGTGGAGCCCAGCAAAAAGCCCCAATTCCAGCTCGTTTTGCGGTGCGGAAAGCCCCGCGAAAAATCGAAACCCGCGAGACCGTCGCGCACCGACCAGCGCTCGTCGCCCGCCACCACGCCGCCGCGCCACGGAATGAGCGCGCGCTTTTCCGTCGCATGAAAGTGCCGATCCCCGAGGTCGACCACGGCCCCAATTGCAGGCGGCGCGTCGCTGTCGTCGAGCTCCGCGTCGATCGCAATGGTTCCGAGTTTCGCGTGGACCGTCACGAGAGAGCCCTCCCGATCCATGCGCACCGTCGACCCGGCAAAGTGGAAGTCGATGAGCTTGCGCTCACTGAGGCCGGCACCGAGTCGCCCCTGTTTTGGCGGGGCGAGAAGCGATTCGCGCGCAACCACTCGACGACTCGCCTTGTCGAACACGAAGGCGAACACCTTTGTGGCGTACCCAAGGTCGACGACGGCGACGGCCACGTGAAGCGCGTCGGAGGCGAGGGTGAGGTAGATCCAGTGCTTCTCGCGGAGCGCACGCAGCGGCGAGTGTGCGAGCGAACTCCATTCGACTGGCGGCAGTGCGCCGTCGAAGGAGCCGAGTTCCGGTTCCTGCGGGGAGCGGAGCAGCGAAGCGGGAGGATGAGAAAGCGCGCGCATGGAGCGGAACCTTAGCCGCCGTGTCCAAATGCGAAAGCTCAAGCGTGCCGAAACGTGAGGATCTTTTCAGTCGGCAGCGACTTGATTCGCCCTCGCGGCGCGGGCTCGAGCCGCCGTATGCACGAGCACCGTGATGAGGACGATGGACCCGCCGGCGATGGTTCCGCGCGACGGGACCGAGCCACGAAGCACGAGCACCCAGAGCGGGTTGAGGAGCGGTTCGAGGAGCGTGAGGAGTGCAACTTCGAAGGCCGGAAGCGCTTGGATGGCGCGACGGTAGAAGATGTACGGAAGCGCGTGCTGGATCATTCCGAGGAAGATGAGAATGCGAAAGCCCCCGAGCGTGGCCGGTGCGGTGAGGTCGCCGCGCGCAAGAACGCTCACGAAGACGATGACGTTTGCTAAGGGCAAAACCAGGGAT
>CAIQDA010000098.1 GCA_903870415.1 uncultured delta proteobacterium | reverse complement strand
GGGAGCCATCACGCGGCGCCCCCGAGGCTCAGAATCTTGCGCGCCTCGTCGACCGTCGCGACCTTTCGGCCCGTGTCGCGCACCATGCGAGCGGTGATCTCAACGAGGTCGCCGTTCGAGCGCGCCATCGTCTCGCCGTCGGGAAGGTAAATGTTGTCCTCGAGCCCGCAGCGCACGTTGCCGCCGAGCACGAGCGCCGAAGCGATCATGCGCCAGCCGCAGCGACCGATCCCGATGACCTCCCACTCGGACCCGCGCGGCATGATCTTTGTCTGCAATTGCAGGCTTTCCACCATCGGAGGCACTCCGCCGAGGACGCCCACAATGAAGCTGAACTGGAGAGGGTCCTTCAAGAGACCCATGTCGATGAGTGGCCAGATGCCCTCGGTGTGCCCCGTGTCGAAGCACTCAAGCTCGGGCTTCACGCCGGCCTCGTTCATGACCTTCAAGAGCGTGATGATCTTCTCGTATGTGTTTGGGAACACCATATCGAAGACGAACTGCTTCCGCTTCTCCGAGTACTTTGCGTAGTTCATCGTGCCCATGTTGAGGGCGCCGATCTCCGGGCGAGACTCACGCAGCGTCGTGGCCTGCTCGCTCACGTCTTCGAGGATCGTTCCCGTGGAAAAATTCAGGATAATTGGGCAACGCGCCTGAATCTCTCGCTTGATCGCGGCGAACGTCGCGGGCGAGTACGTCGGAGTTCCATCGTCGTTGCGCGCATGGATGTGAACCACGGCGGCCCCGGCGTCGTACGCGCGCTTGGCCTCGTCGGCGATCTCCGCGGGCGTATACGGAATGGCGGCGCACTGCTTGCGGTTTGCAAGCACCCCGGTGAGGGCGCAGGTGATGACGCAGAGATCGGAATCACGGGAAACGGAACTCATGGGGTCTCGCTTGGGGTCGTCGGGGTGGTCGCTTTGACAAGCTCGTCGACACGGCCGGCGAGCTTGAGAAGAATGCGCAGAATCGTGGTCATTTCCTCGCCGTCGAGGCTCGCGATCGCCGCTTGGAAGATCTCCATCGGCTGAATCGGCACGCTCTCCGCGAGCGCGCGACCTTTGTCCGTGAGCTTGATGTGCACGACGCGACGGTCCTCCTTCGAGCGCACGCGTCGCACGAGGTCTTCACGCTCCATGCGGTCGATGATGCCGCTGACCGTGGAGTTGCCCGCGCGAATGCGGTCGGAGAGGGCCGAGAGGCTCAAGTCGCCGAGGTGATGAAGCATCTTCACGACGGTCAGCTGAGGGCCGGTGAGGTTGCTGGCTCGGGCGACCTCCTTCGTGAGGCGCCGCGACTCCGTGTAAAGGTAGACGATCGTCTCGACGACCTTGTCGACGTCGCGCTGAACGCCGGGCGGCAGAGAGATTCGAGGAGGCGTACTCGGGGAAACCATGCGTTGTTTCGTATACGAATCATTTTGAGCACTGTCTTGAAAATTCCTTCGCGGCGCGCGACAGCAGACGGTCTCGCGGCGCTTCGAAGGGCGTGCTACCGGCTCCAAGTTCCATGGCATCCCGCGACGAACGCCCGGTATTTACGTTTTCGTTTTTGATTCACGAGCTCGAAGAGGGCCCGAAGACCTACGACGAGCCCATCGAACGCGCGTTCGTCGAGGCCGCGCTCGAAGGAGAAGAGGACTTTCACGCAGGCGAAGGCACTGGAAAACTCCACGTCATGCTCACGAAAATGGGCAAGGAGATCCTCGCGAACGGAACGGTGAAGACCTCGTTCGTGACGCCGTGCGCGCGATGCATGAAGGATGCAACCATCGCCGTGAACGCAAACTTCGACGCGGTCGCGATTCCTGCACCCGCACCGGAACGCCCGTCACCCAAGAACGCCGCGAAATCCGCTGGCAAACCTGCCTCAAAGAGGCCGACCAAGCCCGCGAGAAAGTCGTCTGACGACGAGGACGACGACGATATCGTCGACCACGGGCCCGACACGATTCGCTACGAAGGTGAGCATTTGGTGCTCGACGACGTGGTCCGCGATGCCATCGTGCTCGAAATCCCCATGATGCCCTTGTGCTCTGCGAGCTGCCCTGGTATCGAACGCCCCCCCCTGGCGGAAGATGCTTCCGATCGTCCTATCGATCCTCGCTTCGCCGCCCTTTTGTCTGTAAAGCCAGGCTCCAAAGCCTGACGAATCGCCCCCTCGAGGTAAGCCGTGGCCGTTCCCAAGCGCCGCACCAGCCGTTCCAAGCGCAATATGCGCCGTGCCAACCACGACAAGGTCGTCGTCCCCAACCTTGCTGCCTGCAGCAATTGTGGCGAGCCCAGCGTTTCGCACCGCGCCTGCCCGGCGTGTGGCTTTTACAAGGGCCGCGAAGTCGTCAAGAAGTCCTAGTTCCATAGCTCGTGGGGCCTCGGCTCCGTACGCAATGAGACTCTGACCGCGTGACGCGTCGAGACCGCTCAGTGGAGACCCCACTTGAGCGGTTTTCGTGCGTCCATGTGTTGCACCGAGAGGGCCGCCCTCTCCTGCTTAACCGCGAGCCGCAGTCGAAACTTGCGCGGGGTGCGTAGACGAATTCGCAGCATTTTCCCTCGTTATCGTCGTCGCTTCTTCTTGCGCACGCGGTCGACTCCTAGCAAGGGTTACCGGCCCGCGGCTCCCCGGCCCGGCCCACACCCATGCGCGCACAAATTCTCGGCACCGGCCACTTCCTCCCCGACTCCGTTCGCACGAACGACGACATCGCCAAGATGGTCGACACGTCCGACGAGTGGATACGCGAGCGCACGGGCATCCGTGAGAGGCGCATCGCGGGGCCCGAGCTTCAGAACAGCGACATGGCCGCGGGCGCAGCCAAACGCGCTCTTGAGGCCGCTGGCGTTGACCCGCGCGAGGTCGACCTCATCATCGTCGCCACGGTGACCGGCGACCACCCCATGCCCGCGACGGCGGTACTCGTTCAGCAGAAGATCGGCGCGCCCAATTGCCCGGCCTTTGACATCTCCGCCGCCTGCGCAGGGTTCGTTTACGCGCTCACCATCGCCGACTCGTTCATCGCCACGGGCCGAGCGCGCCGAGCGGTCATCATCGGGGTTGAGCTCCTTTCCCGCATCCTCAATTGGCAGGACCGCGGCACGTGCATTCTTTTTGGCGACGGAGCCGGCGCCGTGGTCGTCGGTCCGCAGGAAGACGATTCGGCAGGAGCCTCCGCGGTGCTCGGCACGTCGATTCACACGGACGGGAGCCTCGCGCCTTCACTCATCATCCCCGCAGGCGGCACCGCAAAGCCCGTCACCGCCGAGGTTCTCGCGCTCGCCGAGAACAAAGTCTTCATGCGCGGCCAGGACATCTTCAAGGTCGCCGTGAAGAACCTCACGAGCACCTGCAAACAGGCCCTCGAGAAGGGCGGAATCACCATCGATCAGGTCGACTGGCTCTGCTCGCATCAGGCCAACTTGCGCATCCTCGATCAAGTCGCCTCCCGCCTCGGCATCGCCCCCGACAAGGTGCTCACGAACATCGAACGCGTGGGCAACACCTCGAGCGCAAGCATCCCCATTCTGCTCGACGAAAACGTGCGCACGGGCAAAATCAAGAAGGGCGACACCGTCCTCATGTGCGGGCTCGGTGCGGGTATTTCCTGGGGTTCCGCGCTCATTCGCCTCTGAGCGCTGGGCGTCTTCCGCTACGGACGCGAATCGGCCGACGGTTCGTTCGCGGCGTCGATCGGGTCGAAGGTCGCATCGCGCGTCGCGTCGCACGTCGCATCGTCAAGGCTTGCATCCTGCACATAAGCGATACGCGGATGCCTTAGGCGGTACGTCGCATCGCCAACGCAGAGCTCCGGGAGTTCCTCTTCCAAGTGGTCTTCGTCATCGAGGCAGCGCGCTTCGCAGGTGTCGACCGTTTCGAACGGGCATCCTTTGCGTTCGAGCGTGAGGCCGTCGATGGACCCGCCGATCGACCTCTCCACGCGCCCGTCCAGGCAGCGCACGAGACCCGGAGGGCAGTCGTAGGCCCCGAGCCCCGCCGAGACGCTCGAAGACGGCTCCTGACGGTCGCCACGGGCCAGCGCGAGCCACCCGCGAACGAGATCGCAACCGCTCGCGAGAACGGCGAATGGCAGAACCAGCAAAACGAAACGGCCAGACCAAAAGCCTGACCGTGTCCCGGGTGCGGTTTGTGTCGAACGTTGCATGATGCACACAATCCGGACCCCGCGAAAGCGGCTGGGCTTTGGACCCAGCCGCCGACGTGATTATGTATCGATGAAGCTCTTGAGCTGCTTCGAGCGCGACGGGTGACGCAGCTTGCGGAGCGCCTTCGCCTCGATCTGACGGATACGCTCGCGCGTAACCTCGAAGTCCTGGCCGACTTCTTCGAGCGTGTGATCGCTCTTCTCGCCGATGCCGAAGCGCATGCGGAGCACCTTCTCTTCGCGCGGCGTGAGCGTCTTGAGAACGCGACGCGTTTGGTCGGAGAGGTTGCCCGAGATGACCGCGTCGTGCGGCGACACGACGGACTTGTCTTCGATGAAGTCGCCGAGATGGCTGTCTTCTTCTTCGCCGATCGGCGTTTCGAGACTGATGGGCTCCTTCGCGATCTTCAGGACCTTGCGGACCTTCTCGAGCGGGAGTTCCATCTTCTCGGCGATTTCCTCGGGCGTCGGCTCACGGCCGTACTCCTGCACGAGGTAACGCGAGGTGCGGATGAGTTTGTTGATCGTCTCGATCATGTGCACCGGAATACGGATGGTGCGTGCCTGATCGGCGATGGCGCGGGTGATGGCTTGGCGGATCCACCACGTGGCGTAGGTCGAGAACTTGTAGCCGCGCTTGTACTCGAACTTGTCGACGGCCTTCATGAGGCCGATGTTGCCTTCTTGGATGAGGTCCAAGAACTGAAGGCCGCGGTTCGTGTACTTCTTCGCGATCGAAACGACGAGGCGCAGGTTGGCTTCGACGAGTTCGCCCTTGGCCTTCTCCGCGAGCTTTTCGCCGCGTCGAATGGTGAGGTACGTTTCGCGGAGCGACTTGACGTCGACCTCTTCTTTTCGCTCAACGCGCCGAAGAGTTTCCTGCGCTTGCGCGAAGAGTTCGAGGAATGCCTCGGGCTCCATGTTCGTCTTGCGGACGAACTTCGCGCGGGTGCGACCGTCTTCTTGCCCAGCCTTCGCGTCGCGTTTGAGCGCGTCGCGGTTCATCATGGTCTTGCGCTCGAGCGCCATGAGATCAGGCGAGTCGGCCTTCTCGACCTTGCGAATGATGGCGGTGAGCGCCTTGACGATCAGGTCGATCGTCTTCTTGCTCAATCGCATGTCTTCGAGCGTGTCGACGAGCTTGGCTTTGGCGGCCACGAGCTCGGCTTCGATCGCGCGCTTCTGAGGACCTGCGGCCGCGGCCAGGTCGGCCACGAGACGCATCGCCGTTTCGTCGAGAATGCGCACTTTCTCGATGAGGCGAAGGAGACGCCGCTCCACTTCTTCCTCGTTGAACTCGCGCTCTTCGTCTTCTGCGTCGCGAACGAGTTCCTTGAGACGAACCTTCTTGCGCTTGATCTTTTCCGCGAGACCGACGACCTCACGGACGGCGACCGGCGAGTTGAGGATCGCCTCGAAGACGAGGTGTTCACCCTCTTCGATTCGCTTGGCGATTTCGACTTCGCCTTCACGCGTGAGAAGCGCGACCGAACCCATTTTGCGCAGGTAAAGGCGCACCGGATCGTTGGTCTTCGTGTACGCGTCGTCTTCTTCGACGACCTTCGTGTTCTCGCGGGAAACGAGCTTCTTGTCGCTCGCCTCTTCCTCGATGATGCGCTTGGGCGCGATCTTCACTTGGGTGGCGGCGTCGACGATTTCGATCTCGTCTTCGCCCATGCCGATGACGTCGTCGATGTTGTCGCCGATGTCTTGACCCATGCCGGCTTCAACGTCGTCGTCGAAGGCCATGGGGCTCGAGCCGCGACCTTGCTCGGAAGGGCTGTTGCGGAACGACTTCGAGGACGGTCCGTCGTTGAGGCGGGACTTGCTCTCGGAGCCCTTCTTCGAGTCGGACTTCGAATCGAGGCGGCGCATGGAATCAGCGCCTTTTGCCACGGCTCCAGCGAGCTTCGTGGTGCTGCCCTTCGGCGCGGGCACTTTCGCGCTGCTCTTCGCAGACACGGGCACCTTCTTGGCGTTCGCCTTGGCGGCAGACGGCTTGGCGACGGGAAGTTTTTTCGAAGAAGCCACAGGGGCGACCTTCTTGGCGGCAGCGGACTTGGCAGCGGCGGGAGGAGCCTTGGCTTTTGCCTTGGCAGCCTTCGACGACTTGGAGGATGCAGATGCGGATGCGCGGGTCATCAGGGCGACGGGCCTCTTAGAAGGTTCGTGCGTGGTGGTTCAGTCAGGAAGAATGCCGTGGCGACGGCGAGCATGCCTTAGGGCCTCTTCGGCCATGGAGCGGGAGCCTTCCCAGTCGCCTCCGAGGCTCGCCTGTTTGCGTGCGATTTCAGATGTTTCGCGCGCCAGGTTGAGCTTTCGAAGCTTGTTTGCGTTCTCCATAAGGTGTCGTTTCGCCTGGTCGAGCGCCTCGTGTTCAGGAACAGCAAGGCGCGCAGCGGCGAAGGCATGAATCGAGGTAGGGAGATGTGCAAGCAAAACCGAAACGTCGAGGCTTTTTTCTCCGCTCGGTCCGGTGCGCAACGAACGGCGAAGAGCCGCAATTGTTGGCACCGCAGGCCCCTCAAGGAGTTCAAGCTGGTCGAGGACGTCCGGATCGAGAACTAGCTCCGGGTAGTCGAAAAGGGCTCCAACCATCGCCATTCGCTCCGCAGCACCGGGCTCGCGAGGTCGCGCGCGATTCGCATTCGGGTTCGGACGAGCTCGAACCTCGGCGTCGAGAGCCTTTCTCACTTGAGCCTCGAGCGCGCGAAAAGCCTCGGGCGATCTCACGAGATCAAGACGACCGGCAAGCTCGTCGGCGTAAGATTTTGCCAGGGACCGCACGACGGAGTTCTGCTCGCTCGCGAGGAGGTTCGCCACATAATCGATGCGACGTGCGCGCTCCATCGCGTCGGCGGCCACGAAGCCTTCGTCGAGCGCCTGCTCAAGCAAGTATTCGAGCATGCCCTTGGCGTTCTGAACGAACTCGCGGAGGCGCTCGACCCCGCCTTCGCTGCGCACAATTTCATCGGGGTCTTTTCCGCCACCGAGCGTGACGACGCGCGCGCCAATCTCTTCGCGCGCCAACGGTTCACGTGACGCTCGCACTGCTTTTTTGCCCGCCGCGTCGCCGTCAAACATGAGCACGCACTGTTGCGAATACTGCCGAAGAAGGCGCGCTTGCTCGAAGGTGAACGCGGTGCCGAGCGGAGCGACAACGTTCTCGATGCCGCGCGCATGGAGCGAAACCACATCGAAGTTTCCTTCGACGACGATCGTCGAAGCTTCGCGACGCAGCGCGGCCTTGGCCTGAAAAAGGCCGAAGAGCGTCTCACCCTTCACGTAAACGACCGACTCTGGCGAGTTGATGTACTTCGGCGGCGGCTCGTTCTTCGCGCGCTCGTCGTCGGGAAGCGCTTCGAGGGCGCGGCCGCTGAACGCAACGACTTTGCCATGCCTGTCGAGCACCGCGAACATGAGCCGATGGCGAAAGCGATCGTAGTGCCCGGAGCCGTCTTTTCGCGGCGCAAGAAGCCCGAGAGCCTCGCCGAGCGTCGGCGCGATGCGGTTACGTTGGAAGTGCTTCGCGAGCGCGTCCCAGTCGCCAGGCGCATAGCCGACCATGAACGCGTCGAGGGCCGCGTCGACCGGAGTGCGCGGACCGCCATGGCTCCAAGCAGGCACGAGCGCGCGCTTCTGGAGTTCACGGAGCGCGTACCCGGCCTGCGGGTG
>CAIQDA010000097.1 GCA_903870415.1 uncultured delta proteobacterium | reverse complement strand
GTGCAGGCGTTGCCGTCGTCCGCGGGCAAGTCCGCGCTGTCCGCCGCTGTGGCGAACGCGGCGTTGTCGCCACAGCTTATCTTCTTGCAGTCGCCCTTCACCTGCGCCGAATCGGGGACGAAAGTTCCCGCGGGCGCCGAGCTTGCGCCGCAGACGCCACCCACACACACCGCGACCTCGCAGGGGTTGGCTCGAGCCGCGCACTCGTTCGCGTTCGTGCATGTTTGTGGCGGCGCGCCAGCGTCCACGGTGACCGTGACCGTCGTTCCGCTGCACGCCGCGACCGCGAGGGCGAACATGGCGGCAACGACCGCGTGAGGCGTCCTGGAGCGCGTCGTCGGCGGTTGCGGAGGAGGGGGGCACTGCGTTGGGCCGGAGGGGGGGCGACTTGGGCTTCTGGTCATCACCCCCGATGGTGTATGATTTTTTAAGTACAACACAACGGTATTCGGAGTCGTAACGCCGCCGGCGCGTCCGCCTAAAGCTCCCGAGGTGCCAAGTCGCCATGACCCATGGAAAGACCCAGCGATTGCGCGTGGTTTGGTCGGGCTGGCAGAGGCAACCCGCGCTCTGCGCTTGCAGCGAGGCTGGACGCTCGAGGAGGCGGCCGAACGGGCGGACGTCGCCGTTCGTCATTGGCAGATGCTCGAGTCCGGCAGCTCCAACCCCACTGCGGCGACGCTGCTGCGCGTGGCGCGAGGGTTTGGCGTGCCCGTCTACGCGCTGTTTCCGTCGGGCGAGGGCGTCGCGCCGGAGCGGCCGATGCCGGCTGCGGAGCGCGAGACCGTCTCAAGCGACGAGGCCGTAGCCGCGGCGGTGCGGTGGCAACGCGTGCAGCGGGACTGGTCACAAGCGGAGCTGGCCGCGCGGGCTGGCCTTTCACAAGGTGCCGTCCAGTCCGTCGAGGCGGCGACCAAGAGCCCCACCTTGCGCACGCTCGACGCCATCGCGAGCTCGCTTGACGTTACGTCGCGCGACCTGCTCGAGCCACTCATGACGGACCCGCGGAGCCGCACTCTCGCCAAGCGCACTTAATCGGGCCTGCGCGTCGCCGTGCGACTCAAGACCCGCGCCACGACCCGAAGCCGTGACGCGAGGACGACGAACGCGCGAAAGTTCTCGAACCCGAGGCGCGCTGGACGCATCGCGATACGCGCTCGGCCCGCTTGGACGTACGTGTGTACGCCGAAGCAGGCCGTGCAGCGACTCGTGGTGTGCAGCGACGCCTCGCGTTGGGAGCTACGAGTAATCGCGCTCTTGGCGCTCTTGCTCTTCTTTGCACTGAATGCAGAGCGTCGCCTCGGGGCGGGCTTCGAGGCGCTTGGCGGAGATTTCTTCGCCGCACGAGTCGCACATGCCGAACGACCCGTCCTCGAGACGCGAGAGCGCCTTTTCAATCTTGTCGAGGAGCCCGCGCTCACGGCCGCGAAGGCGGAACGTGAACGATTGGAGATACTCGCTCGAAGCGAGGTCCATCTCGTCGGGGAGGTCATCGGTGTCGAGCGTCATGTCATCCTTCAACGTGTCTTTCGCACGCTTGAGGATGTCGTCACGCTTCTCGGTGAGCAGGACTTTGAACTTCTGGAGGGACTCGGTGTTCATGAATCAAAGCCTCGTCCTAACGGTGGCTCGCGCTTGCTGCGCTAGGCAGCCACGTTGGGCGAGAGACGGTAACACCGGAAGGCGGTCGGTCAACCGTTCATACGCCGCTTTGGCGAGCGATTCTTTTCGCGGAACGCCGGCGAAATCCCAATGACGCGTTGCGGAACGTCATCGGCCGCAACCGGCGACGACCCTTCGGCCCTGAGGAAAAGCGCGCTATGCGCTGACGTCATGGGTGCGTATCTCCGCGTGGGCGTCGACGAAAACGGCCTTGGCCCGCGCCTTGGGCCCCTCGTCGTTACGGCTGCGGGAGCACGAGTGAACGAGGGGGGCGACCCGGAGGCGGCACTCGTTCAAGCTCGCGCGCTGGGCCTTCTCGGCGACTCGAAGGGGCTCGTTTCGTTTCGCGACGACGCGCTCGGCGAGGCGTGGGCGCGGGTGCTCGTTGGGCGCCACGGAGGCGACGCGAGGACTCCGAACGACGTGCTCAAGGCGTTGCATCACGACGAGGTCACGTGGCTTCGTGCGCTGTGCCCCGAGGCCCATGCGCCGCAATGCTGGAACCTCGAAGGTGAGTCTTTTCACGCTCCCGACACGCTCGTCGCGCAGGTCGCGGCCCTCGCCGAGAGCCTCGAAAGTCAGGGAATTGTCCTGATGCTTCCCAAGGTCGCGCTTCGTTGCACAGCTCGCCTGAACGAAGCGCTCCTCGCGGGGGTTTCACGCTTCGACGCCGATCTGAGAGCCATGGAATCACTTGTTGCATCCTGCATGCATCAAGGACTCAAGGTCCATGCGGTGTGCGGAAAAGTTGGCTCGCGCGACCGCTACCTCGACGTCTTCAAGGTGCTCCCCGCACGCGAGGTCGTGTTCTTCGACGAGGCCCGGAACGAGAGCATCTACCGCTTCGGCGACCACACCGTCGTGCGCTTCATCAAGGACGCGGACGCGAGCGACTCGTTCGTCGGCCTGGCGTCACTCGTAGGCAAATGGACCCGTGATTTGCTGATGGATCGCATCGTGCGTCACCACCAGCGAGCCGTTCCCGACGCCCCGCGCGTGAGCGGCTATCACGACCCGCGGACCGCAAACTTCGTCGAACTCACACGCGTCGCACGCAAGCACTCGGGCCTTCCGGACACGTGTTTCGAACGTGCCAAGCGCGAGAGCGCGTCGTGAGCGAGGTCGTCGAGGCGAGCCGTCGGGAGCTCGTGGCCGTGGCCGTGTCGCTGCCGTTGAGGCACACGCTTTCGTACGCGGTGCCGCCTTCGCTGCGGGCGGCGGCGTTGCCTGGCGCGCAAGTGCTCGTGCCTGTAGGGTCGCGCAAAGTGCGAGGCGTGGTTGTGGGCCCGCACGAAGGCCCTGCGCCGGCGCGCGTGCGTTCGATTGCGGCTGCATTTGCAGAGGACCCGGCAATTCCGTCCGAGCTTCTCGCGTTCGTTGTGACCCTTGCGCGCTACTACGACGCGCCATTGGGTGAGGCGCTCAAGCTCGCGCTCCCGCCTGGTGACTCGAAGGTGCACGGCGAGCTCGTCCCGGCGGACGACGATGAGCCCGAGCTGCGGTCGCGGGAAAGCGCACCGACGCGTCGCTGGGCCGTGTGGTGCGGCGGTGATGCTCCGACGTTGCCGAAGAGCGTGAAGGCCCAAGCGGTGGCGGTGCATCTGCGAGCGGTGGGCGCGATGCCCGTGGCCGAACTCGAAGCGCAGTTTCCCGGCGCCAGAGCCACGCTCCGTTCGAAGGGTTTGCAGGGCCTCGTGCGCGTGGACGAGCGAGAATTGCCGCTCGCAAGCTTCCAAGACCCGGTGCCTCGCGATGTTCCTCCCGCGCTGGTGGACGAGCAGGCTCAGGCCATTGCCGTGATGAGTGCCCGCCTCGAAACAGGCGCGCCAGGAACCGTCCTCCTTCATGGTGTCACGGGTTCGGGTAAGACCGAGGTCTACCTTCGTATGGTTGCGGACGTACGACGGCATGATCGAGGAGTTCTCGTCCTCGTTCCCGAAATCGCGCTCACGCCGCAACTGGTCTCACGCTACCGCGCGAGGTTCGGCGACGACGTAGCGGTGGTTCATTCGGGGCTGACCGCGGGCGAGCGGCGCCGCATGTGGAAGCGCATGCGTGACGGCTCTGTCCGCGTCGCCATTGGCGCTAGAAGCGTGCTTTTTTCCCCTATCGAGCGCATCGGCCTCATCATCGTCGACGAAGAGCACGACCCTTCGTACAAGCAAGAAGAAGGGGTCCGGTACCACGGCCGCGACATGGCGATGCTCCGGGCCCATCGAACCGGTGCACTCTGCATCTTGGGTACGGCGACGCCATCGCTCGAGACCGAGCAACTCGCTCGCCTCGCGCGCATCGAGCGTTTGCGACTCACCAAGCGCGCCACGGAAAGCGCTCTGCCATCCGTCGAGATTGTCGACCTGCGCCGCATCGGGGCTGGACCAAGCGGTGACAAGCGCCTTTCGCTCCCGCTCCACCGCGCGATCGACAAGACCTTGGCCAAGGGCGAGCAGACCATCTTGTTCCTGAATCGCCGGGGTTTTGCTCCCGCCGTGCGATGCCAGGCGTGCGGCAAGAACGTCGAATGCGACGCGTGCTCCATCGCGATGACGTTTCACAAACGCGCGCCTCAACTCCGTTGCCACCTCTGCGACGCGTCCGCCGAGATGCCCGAGCGATGCCCCGGTTGCGCCGCCGAAGACCTCGCGCTCGAAGGCACTGGCACCGAGAAACTCGAAGACCTCCTTGCGACGGCCTTTCCGACCGCACGCGTGGCGCGCCTCGATCGCGACGTGGCGAGCGGCGTGAAGAGCGCGGCCATTTTGCAGCGCATGCGCGACGGCGAGATCGACATCCTGGTCGGAACGCAGATGGTCACAAAAGGCCACGATTTGCCCCGCGTAACGCTTGTCGGCGTCATCGCTGGGGATGCAGCATTGTCGATGCCCGACTTTCGCGCGAGCGAGCGGGTCTTTCACTTGCTCGTGCAGGTTGCGGGGCGTGCCGGACGCGCAGACCTCCCAGGTCGCGTCATCGTGCAGGCGTACGATCCGGATCACGCGGCCATTCGGCATGCATCGAAACACGACGTCGATGGCTTCTTGGACGAGGAGCTCCGAAACCGTGAGGAATGCAACTACCCGCCTTTCTCACACCTCGTGAATCTCCGCGTCGAAGGCCGCGACGAAGGCAAGACCGTCGCGCTCGCTCAGCGTCTCGCCGCGGTATTGGCTCAGCCAGACGTCACTGTCCTCGGTCCTGCGCCCGCACCGATTCTTCGCATTCGCAGCACCTTCCGCTGGCGCGTGCTCCTGCGTGCCGCGACTCGCGGACCGCTTCGACAGGCCCTGCGTCGCCTCGACAAACTGCGCGCCGAGATCCCGAGCAGCATTCGTGTGACCGTCGACGTGGATCCGGTTCAGCTCTTGTAACGCGCGCACGCGAGCCCCTTGCTGCTAGGGGGGCGAGCCGATGAGCGAGATGCGCAAGAGCGGTTTTGAAGCACGCACTCTCCTGGCGCTCGCGTGGCCCATCAGCGCGGCGCAGCTTGCGCTCATGTTCCTCAACCTCGTCGACACGGCCGTCGTGGGGCGGCATTCGGTCGAGGCTCTCGCGGGCGCATCGCTTGGGCGCAACATCGCGTGGCCTGCGCAGGCGCTCGCCATTGGCATCGCCATCGTCCCCGAAACCCTCGCGTCGCAGGCGCTTGGGGCCAAGCGTCCCGGCGAGGCCTGGTCGTCGTACGTCGCCGCGATTCGCTTCTCGCTTTTCATGGCGCCGGTTTCGATTGCCATCACGTTTCTGTTTGTCTCGATGCTGGGACGCGTCGGCATCGACGAAGCCGTTGTGCGCGAGGCGCGTGCGTTCGTGTGGGGCTTCATTCCCTCGCAGGTCGCGTTCGGCGTGTTCTCGGCGTCACGCGCATTTTTGCAGGCTCACGGCGCGGTTCGCCAGGCGCTTTATGCGGCCCTCGCGGGCAACGTGGTCAACGCCTTTGCATGCGTGTGCCTCGTCCTTGGCGACGACGGTCTCGCCGCGTTTCACTTGCCGCGCATGGGCTTCGCTCCTCTCGGCGCGTTCGGAGCGGGCCTCGCGTCGAGCATCGGCAGCGTATTTCTCGCGGCGTGGTTGGCGGTTGCAGCTTACACGCATCGGGCACCGGTCGCGGAGTCCGAGCGCGTGAGCCTGCGTCTCGTGGCGAAGCTCGGGGTTCCGCTTGGCGCGCAGCTCTTGGCGGAAATGGGCGCATTTTCACTGGCCTCGGTCCTCGCCGGGCGCTTCGGTGCTCAAGCCACCGCGGCCAATCAAATCTGCTTGGGCCTCGCGTCGTTCACGTTCATGGGCGCGCTCGGAATCTCGGGCGGCACGGCGGTGCGGGTGGGGCATGCGGTGGGTGAGGGGAGCGATGCGCGCCGTCGAGGCCGCGTGGGCATCGTCGTCGGGTCGTCCCTCATGCTCTTCGGTTCGCTGCTGTTCGCGACCGCTCCCGAGCTCCTCGCGCGCCTCTTCACGAACGACCCCGCCGTCATCGAGCTCTCGATTTCGCTCTTGCGCATCGCCGCGCTCTTTCAGTTCTTCGACGGGATGCAAGTCGTGTCGGCGGGAGCCCTTCGCGGCATCGGCGACGTGCGTTTTCCCTTGGTAGCGAACCTTTTCGCCCACTGGGTCATCGGCCTACCCATGGCGTGGTTCTTCGCCCAAACGATGCACTTGGGTGTGCGCGGCCTTTGGTACGGCCTCTCGCTCGGTCTCTTCACCGCGGCCATGCTCTTGGCGTTGCGCTTCGAGGTGCTCTCAAAGCGTCCCGTCGTGCGGCTCGCAGGCGGCAACGGCTAGGCGTCGTAAACCATCATGCATATGGCGTAAGACGATAACGCGCTGCGCTCCTCGGCGTGTTAAGGACCGCGGGGTTTGAACGGCGCTATCCCGAGGTGCGCGCGCGTGAGCGAGTCGCGCATCGTCCGCGCGCCGGGGACGGGGAGCGGAGGCAGCTCCCTCTTTTTATGCGCGGCGGGCAGCGGAATCGACGCGTAGACGGCGATCTCCCCGAGGTCGGCGAACGCCTGCCGTGGGCCGAGGGGCGCGAGCTGTTCCGCGCGCAGTTTTTCGATGTGTTCCACGAGTTCGCCGATGGCTTCTTTTCGTTCGAACTTGTTCTTAAGCGTGCGCGGGTTCCCCGGCACCCCGGCAAAAAGGACGTCGTCGAAGTAAGCGATGCGCAACTTCTCGGGAAGTACCAGGCCCAGGTGTGTCCGAGCGGCATCGTCCACAATGTCCCTCAGGTCGTCGAGCTCGATTTTCCGATGAGCGTTCTGGCGCCCACTTTTCTCTGTTTTCCAGTCGCGCCAGCGGCGGTTGACGAGCTCGCCGAATTCGTTGTTGGAATTGAGCAGCCGCCGAAAGGCTTTGAAGGTTTCTGTGTGTTTGTTCGTCCACGAGTTCTGATTGACCAGTGTAAAAACGATGAAGCGGGTGAGCAACCGCGCGAGCAAGTCGGGAGTCGACGCCCTGTCGAACAACGCGCCGACGGCCAGGAGCGCCCGATTCTTGTAGGACTCGTTCGTGTCTCCAATTGAAATGATCTTGTGATCCAAAAGGAGAGCGAACAGCCTTTGAGCGTCGGCTCGAAGCGGTCGATCGACGGGTTTCGTTTGGAATCCGGGTGCTCCGGGTGCTCCAGCCAGCAAGGCGACCACGGCCGTCCGCTTGCCGAGGTCTGTCTTGTGAAAGTGTTTGTCCAAAACTTGAATGACTTTTGAACGATAGAAACGGTCGAGGAAAACCGACGTCGCGGACTTCCG
>CAIQDA010000096.1 GCA_903870415.1 uncultured delta proteobacterium | reverse complement strand
GGCTTCGCGGCTAGTGATCAGGAAACGTGTATCCTGCAATCGACCCGTCGCGCTCAAGGGCCGCGAGCAGGTCGCGCACGAAGAGTTCCCAGTCACCGCTCGGCGACGAGGGAGCCAGCATCGAGAGCGTCTCACCGTTCGGGAGCGAGATGGCGAGGGCGCGAGCGATGCCGCCGATGGGGCCGTGCGCGTGAATCGAAAAATGTTCGAGGTGCTCGCTCGGCGCCGGTGGACGTGCAGAAGGCGTCGTCGGTCCGGACCACACCACGGCGTCGCCCTCGGGCATCGACACGTCGAACGCTTCGGACCCGAGGATGAGGTCGGACGGGGGGATCGTTGCGGCCTCGGCCTGCGCCGACGCACCATAGAACGTGTCGATGGCGCGACGGAGATCGTTCGGGCTGGCGATCATCGGGCGCACGGTCATGCGCACCTCGGACTCGAGCGCGGCCAAGAGCGCCTCGTTCGTCGGGTCGTCGATGGCGACGTAGAGAATGGGGTCTTCGCCTGCCGCGCGCTGCACGAAAAGCGGAAGCACGCCTTGCTTCTGCGCGGTTTCGCGCGAGATGAGCGAAAGCAGTGTTCGCGAAAACTGCAAGTGGTGCAGGCTCACCCACGGGATGCTGAGCTGGCGCGAAAGCGTTTGCGTGAGCAACGTTTCGCTCGCCATGCCCGTATCGACGAGGATTTGACCGAGCTTTCGCCCGTCGTGTGCCTTGATGCGAAGCGCCTCTTCGAGCTGCTCGGGGCGAATGACCTGCGCCTCCACGAGCAGCTGACCAATGCGGGGAAGACTCATGGGGACGAAACGTTACCACGGAGACGCACTTGGGGGGGGACGCCGTTTGTAGGTTGCGATTCGTTTCGATTTGCCGTGGTAGTCCCCGGCCGTGGCTGAGGAACCCGCGAGCGTGACGCATGTGGACGACGGTGCGGGGGCGGACGCCGCTGGCCCGCTGCTCGGGCGCGTGATCGCAGGGCTTCGCTTCGACGAGCTCATTGGAGTGGGCGGCATGGGGCACGTCTTCAGGGCGGAGCAACTTGCTCTTGAGCGCACCGTGGCCGTGAAGGTGCTGCACCGACGCCTCGTGGCGGACGACGATGCGAGGACGCGATTCACGCTCGAGGCGCGCGCCGCAAGCCGCATCGAGCATCCGCACGTGGTCGCGACCCATGACCTCGACGAGCTTTCGGACGGGCGGCCCTACCTCGTGATGGAATTTCTTCGCGGGCATTCGCTGGCGACGGTCCTCGATCGCGAGGGGGCGCTTCCGCTTCCACGGGCGTTGCGAATCGTGGGGCAAGTGCTTTCGGCGCTCGCGGAGGGGCACTCGTTTGGCATCGTCCACCGCGATGTGAAGCCCGAGAACGTGGTGCTCGAAACCACGCGTGGCGGAGGCGATCACGCGAAGCTCGTGGACTTCGGTCTCGCGTTCTGGGCGGGCCGAAGTGCAGACGAAAGCGGCAACTGGGTTTGCGGCACCCCGGAATACGTGAGCCCCGAGTCGGTGCGCGGCGACGCCATCGACGGTCGCTCGGACCTCTACTCCGTTGGCGTCATGCTCTTCGAGCTCCTCACGGGCAAGCGCCCCTTCGAGGGCTCGACGCCGGCGCTCACGGGCCTTCGACACATCTCCGAGCCTGTGCCGAGTCTCCGCGTATTTGCTCCCCGAAGCGCGTTCCCCGAAGCGCTCGATGCGCTCGTGATGCGTGCGCTCGCCAAGCGCCCCGCGGATCGTTTTCGCGATGCGAACGATATGGGCAAAGCCGTCGCGGACGCTCTCGAAGATCTTGGCGGCACAGGGCCCATCTCGCTCGCCCCAAGCACATGGGACGCGCTGACGTGTGCAAACTGCAAGAGTCCGAACGCGCGTCGGCAACGACACTGCGGTCATTGTGGACGCAGGCTCTCGGACTTTCCGGCCGCCGCTCCTGCTCGTGTCGTGGTCGAGCCGCTGGTTCCGCGCCCTCCGACCTTCTCGAGTTCGCGCATGCGGATGCGCCGCGCTTCGGGCGTGTTCGTGCCGTTTGTGGGACGCGATGCGGAGCTCCGAGAGCTGCAGGACTCGCTCGCGGAAGCGGCCCTTGGCGTCGTGATTCGTCGCGTGGAAGGCGTGCCTGGGTCCGGTCGCACGACCCTCGTTGATCGGTTCCTCGAGCGGGCCGAATGGCTCGGCGTGCGTGCGGCGCGCATCTCACCGGACAGCTTTCAGAGCCGGGTGCCGTTCTTCACGGTGACGCGTCTCGTGGAGCGAGTGCAGGCGCTTGGTGACGCGGTCCTGGCGCTTCCGCTCGACACGCGAAAAGCCTTGGCGCGCGATCTCGCGAGTGGTCACTCGGCCGGGCTTCGTCGCGGACTCAAGGCCTTGATCGAAGCCTATGCGCCGTCCGATGGCGGGGCTCCTCTCGTCCTCGTGATCGACGATTGGGACGAGGTCGATGGCCCGTCACGGCACGTGATCGAGAGCGTTCTTGAAGAGTGCGCGGGCATCTCGATGCTCTTCGTCGCGGTTCATCGTCCCGATGCGCCGATGGCTCACTTTGCGGCCTCTGCGGCGTTGCGCGTCGGCCCGCTTCCACTCGACCAAGCGACGGCCTTCTTGCGCGAGCAAGGCGTACCGTTTTCCATCGCCGAGGCCGTGACGCCGCTGCACCTCGAGCACCTCGTTCGCTTCGCCTACGAAGCGCCGGGTCGTATTCCGCCAAAGCAGCTTGGAGACCTTCTCCACGAGCGCATGAGTCTTCTCGAGCGCGATACGCGCAGGACGCTCGAGCTCATTTCCGTGATTCCAGGCGGCGCAGACGACGACTTGCTGGCCACACACCTGCCGGGTATTTTTGGTATTTCGGATCGCGTGGCGATTCTCCGCGACGCAGGGTTCGCGGTCTCCGGCGCGTTTGGGCATCGCGTGTCGCATCCACTCGTTGCTGGAATCGCGCTCGGGGCGATGGCGCTCGAAGTTCGCCGCAAGCTCTACGCGCACAGTTTCGCCGTGCTTTCCGAGCGGGGCGCGCCCCCAGAGGCTCTCGCGGCTCGTGCCGAAGAGGCCGGTCAGCCCCTGCGTGCGATGGCCATTCTCGAGCGCGCGGGCATCGAGCGACAGCGACTCGGTGAGCGCGACGCAGCCTACGACGTTTTTACGCGGGCCCTCGCGATGGCGCGACGAGAGCTCCTCCGCGCCGAATTCGAGCATGCAGAAGGCGTCTTCGTGGGCATCGCGTTGAGGCTGTCGCGGCTGCTTCTCGAACGGCGGGACTTCGCCACCGCGATGGGACTCCTCGACGAAGCGCACCTTATCGCCGGCGACAGACCGAGGGATCTTGTCCTGGTGCTCGCGGAAAAAGCCCACCTTGAGGCCGAGCGTCATGCGTTCGATAAGGCCACGGCGTTTCTCGACGAGGCCACGACGATCGCGCGTCGCGAGGCCGACGGGGCACTCATTCGCAAGCTCGTCGACATCGAAGCGAGCATGCGTCGCGCGTCGGACGCGGTGAAGTGGATGAGCATTCCGCCTCCGAAGGGCACGGCCTGAGGGACTCGAAATCCGCCGCGAACTTCGGGTCTTCAACGCGATTCCCATGAGGAACCGCCCGCGCGGCATGTGCGGAAGTCTCGCGGTGTTCGTTGGCGACGCGCGCCGCGATAGGGGCCCGAGAAGGCGGAACCCGCGAATCTTTCGCTGTGGAATCGCTTGACGATCCGCTACTTGGCCTTAATGACCCGTCAGTCATCGACTCACCGGTCACTCATTCCATGGCACGTCCCGCCGATCCACACGTTCGCAGCAAACTCCTCCGCGCAGCCGAACTGATTTTCGGTTCCGTCGGTGTCGAGCGCGCGCACGTGGACGCCATCGCCCTCGAGGCCGGCGTTTCGAAGGGTGCATTCTACAATCACTTTCCGTCGAAGGACGATGCATTTCGCGAGCTCGTGCAAGCGCTTTTGCAAAAGCTCGGCGACCTGATTCCGCGGCCAGGGACAGACGCCGACTCGACGAGCGGTGCCGAGTTCTTCGCGCGCTGCCTCGCGTGCGACCAGCGCATTTTCGAGTTCATCTGGGAGAACCGACTGCTCATGCGCGTCATCCTCGAAGGCGGCCGTTCGCACGCGTTCGTGCATCTCGTCGACGAGTTCGCGGAGCACTCGAGGCGCCTCGTCGTCGACCACCTTCAGTACGGAAAACGCGTCGGTCTTTTTCGCGAAGACCTCGATGTGGAGATTGCATCCGCCTTTCTCTCGGGCGGCTACGATCGCCTCGCTCGGAGCATCGTTCGCATGAACGAGCGTCCCAACTTTCACGCCCTACTCGCCGCCATTCAGAACAACGTCTTGTACGGGATGGCGCGTGCGCCTTCGCCCGCCTTTTCCGGAGATTTGCCATGAGTCACGATCCCCTCTCCTCCGAGCTTTCCATGACATCGTCGGCCGCAAAGGGGTCCGGTGTTGTCACGGCCATCGCCATCGGTTCCCTCGTCGTCCTTGGCGGAGCCCTTGGTGTTCGCTTCGTGCAGGCGTCGAAGAAGAATGCGGCCGTTGAGGTCGAGCGTGCGGCGACCCATGCGTCGACCGTGGCGGACGCGCAGAAGGTTCCCGTCGTCGCGGTGATCAAAGGCATTCCGACCGAGTGGCAACCGTCGGTGTCGCTCGAAGGAAGTGTGGCCGCCGGCCAAGAAGTCGACCTCGGCTTCAAGGTCAGCGGACGCATCGCACGCGTATCGGTCAAGCTTGGCGATCACGTTCGCTCTGGCGCGGTGCTCGCGAAGCTCGAGGACAAAGAAGCTCGCGCACAGGTCGCCGCGGCGGACGCGCAAGCACGAGGCGCAGCGGCTCAACTCGCGCTTGCGGGCGATGCGAAGACCCGAGTGGATACGCTCGTGCAGGCCGGTGCGCAGTCCCAGGCGAGCGCGGTGCAGAGCCTCGAACAACACAAGCTCGCGGCCGCGCAGCTCGACGGTGCAAAGGCTCAAGGGGACCTCGCGCGATCGTACTTGGAGAGCCACGTGCTTCGCGCGCCATTCGAAGGCACCATCACGCGCTTGCCTGGCGGAGCCGGAGCGGTCGTGAATCCGATGTCGCCGATGGCTGCGGTTTTCCATCTCGTGGATGGTCGAACGCTCAAGCTCGGCGGGACGATCGGTGAAGCGGAGCTTGGCATCGTGAAGCCAGGCGACCCCATCGAAGTTCGCGTGGGCAATCGCTCGGTGCAAGGCAAACTCGCGGCGGTGGTCGGTGCCACGGACCCGATGACTCGACGCGTGCCCATCGAAGCGATTCTCGAAAACCGCGGCGAGGCCCCGCTGCTTCCAGGTCAGTTCGTGCGCGCGGTGATCAAGGGAGGGACGCCCATCACGGCGCTCGCCTTGCCGTCGACGGCGCTGCGACCGGGCTCGCAAGACGAAGTGTTCGTGGTGCAGAACGGGAAGCTCTCTCTCCGCCACGTGACGTTTGCCGTGGGCGAAGGCGGAAAGATTCTGGTTCGCGACGGCCTTGATGCGCGCGAAGACGTCGCGTCGGGTCCTGCGGCCGATTGGCACGACGGAGACGCGGTTGCCGCTGGCGTGGAGGGCACGCCATGAGCCTTTCGAGCGTCGCCATCAAGCGCCCGGTTTTCACCGTCATGGTGACCGTGGCGCTTCTCGTCCTCGGTCTCGTGGGCTTCAGCCGACTCGGCACGGACCTCTTTCCCGACGTGGCGTTTCCGGTTGTCACGGTGAACGTGCCCTACCCAGGCGCGAGTCCAAAAGAGGTCGAATCCCTCGTCACCAAGCAGATCGAGGACGAGGTCGTCAGCCTCAACGGCATCGACCGCGTGCGAAGCTTTTCGCGCGAGGGGCTCTCGACCACCATCGTGTTCTTTCAGCTGGGCGTCGACATCATGGATGCTGCGACGCAAGTTCGCGAGCGCGTGGGTCGTGTAAAGTACAAGCTTCCTGCGGAGGCCAAAGAGCCCATCGTTGGACGCTTCGACGTCGGAGCGGCGCCCATTCTCACGTACACGGTGCGAAGCGCCGCGGCCCTGAGTTCCATTCGCAAGTTCGCAGACGACAAGCTCAAGCCGGCCATCGAGCAGGCCGCAGGTGTGGCCGCGGTCGAGGTGCGTGGCGGTGCGAAGCGCGAAATTCACATCCGTCTTGATAGGGCGAAGCTCGACGCGCTCATGGTGCCGATGGAGCTTCTGCTGCAGCGTTTGCGAGCGGAAAACCTCACGGTTCCAGCCGGTCACTTCAGCGAGGGCGCGCGCGAGGTCAGCGTGCGCACCGTTGGCGAGTTCTCGAACGTGGACCAGGTGCGCGACGTCGTCGTGACAACGGGTCGCGACGGTTCGGTGGTGCGGCTCCGCGACGTGGCGAGTGTCGAAGACGGATTTGAAGAGGCTCGCGGACGCATCCGTGTGAACGGACAAGACGCGGTCACCTTCGACGTCCTGAAGCAATCGGGAATGAACACGGTCGAAGTGGCGCGTGAAGTGAAGCGCGCGGTGGCGAACCTCAAAGACAAGTTGCCCGCGGGCATGGTCGTCGAGCCACTCATCGATCAATCGCACTTCATCGAGCGCGATGTGGACACGGTCGAGCACGACATTTTGTTCGGCGGCGTGATGGCGATCCTCGTCATCCTCTTTTTCATGCTCGACCTCCGGTCGACGCTCATCAGTTCCGTCGCGTTGCCGACGAGCGTCATCGGCACGTTCTTTGTCATGTACGTGCTCGGTTACACGCTCAACATGATGACGTTGCTCGCGTTGTCGCTCGCCATCGGTCTTCTCATCGACGACGCGATCGT
>CAIQDA010000095.1 GCA_903870415.1 uncultured delta proteobacterium | reverse complement strand
TCACCTTCTCGCCACGAAAGCCGCGCGTCACATGGGCCACGTCGCGCCATGCGGTGCGCGCACCCTCGACGAGAAACGAGGGCAGCCAGTCGCGAATCGACGACGCGGGATTCAGCATCACGGCACTTTGACCGGCGGACACCATCTTGTCAAGTGGTACTGGTCAATGCTGTGATCGCGTGGGAATGCACAGCGTTTCCGGGGGTGCCTCCGGAGTAAAGCTGCTACAATCACGTGCATGGAACGTGCGGCATGGAAGCTCCACGCGGACTCCGTCAGGGCCGCCTTCGACGAGCGCCAAGCGCTCCGTTGGCGCAACGTGCGCGACGTGCGCGACGTGCGCGACGTGCGCGATGTGCGCGATGTGCAAGAGAGCGCTTCGTGAGTTTCGATCCGTTTGCCGCTTTGTGCGCGACGCTCGAGGCACCCGGCGCCGATTCAAGCGTGGCCATGGCGCGCGCGAGCGACCATGTGTTCGGCTTCTATCGTGGGGCCATCGCCGTGTTTCTTGTGGACGCGCGAAGTGAGGTCCACGTCGGCGCTCTGCTCGACGCGTTTCGCGAGCGCGTGGAGGACGACACGGCCCGCATCGTCTTCTTTGGCGCTCCACCGGGAGCCGCGCCGGGGCCGCTTCGCGATCGAGGCGTGTTCAGCCTTCTCCGTGTCGATGCGTCGGTCGAGGAAACGCAGCTCGCCGTCGACGCGGCCTTCGAGGTCCTTCGCGCGCATCGCCACGCCGACATCGCGCATGACCGCGCCGATCGGGCCGTCCACGAGCGCGACTCGCTTCTCGCAACGAGCTGGGCCATCTCGCGCGAGCGCGACTTGCAGCGGCTCCTCGAGCTGATCCTCATGAACGCGCGCCAGCTCACCGAGGCGGACGCGGGCAGCATCTACGTCACCGAGCGCCACAACGACGAGCGCTTCCTTCGGTTCAAGCTCACGCAGAACGACTCGATTCGGTTCCAGGCTGGCGAGTTTCTCATCCCCTTCGGACGCGGAAGCATCGCAGGCACCGCGGCCGCCGAGAAGCGCATGATCGTGGTTCCCGACGTGCGCAAAATCCCCGCCGACGCGGGCTACAGCTACGACCCGTCGTTCGACGAGCGCATCGGATACCGCACGATTTCCATGTTGGTCGTGCCGCTCATTTCGCGACGCGACGAGGTCATCGGCGTCGTGCAGCTCATCAACCGCAAGAGCGATTGGAACGCGGTGCTCACGCCGGACTCGGTGCAGCGCCTCGTGCAACCCTTCGGCGCTCGCTGCGAGGAACTCGTTCAGATGCTTGCGCAACAAGCGGGCTTCACCCTCGAAAACGCGCTTCTCTACGAGGAGATTCACCAGCTCTTCGCGGGCTTCGTTCGCGCTTCCGTCGAGGCCATCGAGTCACGCGATCCGACCACGAGCGGTCACTCGGTTCGCGTCGCGCGCTACACGGGCACGCTCGCGCAATCCGTCGATCGCATGACGACCGGCCCGTTCGCGTCCGTGCACTTCGATCGGCAAGCCCTTCGCGAGCTCGAATACGCGAGCCTCATGCACGACTTCGGCAAGATCGGCGTGCGCGAGAAGGTGCTCGTCAAAGCGAAGAAGCTTTACGAAGAGCAACTCTCCATCGTGCGCCTGCGCTTTGAAAACGCCAAGCTTCAGGGTCGTATCGAATCGCTCGAAGAGGCCCTTCGTGATCCGTCCCTCGCGAATGCAGCGTCCGACCGGTTTCGCGGAATCGAGGCGCGGCTCGATCATTGGCTCGACGTCGTGCTGCGGTCGAACGAGCCGAGCGTGCTTCCGGCAAACGCGGCGTCGGAACTCGCGTCTGTTGCGGCGTTCCGATGGGTCGATGCGCGAGGCGATGCGCGATCGCTTCTCACACCCGACGAACACATGGCGCTTGAGGTGCCGCGCGGCTCTCTGACGACGTCCGAGGTCGATGAAATTCGCTCGCACGTGACGCACTCGATCCGATTCCTTTCGCGCATTCCGTGGAGCCGTGATCTCGCGCGTGTGCCGCTTTTTGCAGGCGCTCACCACGAACGCGTGGACGGCGCGGGTTACCCGTACGGCCTCGCGGGCGATGCCATTCCGCTCCCCTCGCGCATCATGGCGGTGGCCGACGTCTACGACGCTCTCACTGCCGCGGACCGTCCCTACAAGCGCGCCCTTGGCCGCGACGAGGCCGTGTCGATTCTCCAAGCGAACGCGCGCGGTGGGCATTTGGACGCGGTGCTCGTCGAGCGCTTCATCGCCGACCGTTGTTTCGAGCTGGACCTCGAGGGCGTTGCGTCGGTGCTGCCGTCGAGCCGCATCGATTGGCACGGTTGACGATGAGCGCCGACACGTTGCACCCTGCAACGACCATCCTCGACGAGCTCACACGGAGCCTTCCGCTCATCGCGTGCGTCCTCGTCGATGCCTCGTGCTCGGTGCGTGCCGCAAGCCAAGGGACGGGCCACGGTCTTGAGGGTGGTGTCGTCGCAGCCGCCGTAGAAGCGTTGCTCGACGCCGGAGCGGGTCTTCTGCGAGCCGCGGGAGAGGCGCGCGTCGATGGGCTGTTCGTCGAGGGCGGCGGGGCTCACGCGTTCCTACGTCCGTTCGGCGAAGGCACCGTGGTGGCCCTCTTCGACCCGTCGCAAGTGACCTTCGGCGCCGTGCGCATGGCGCTGCGTCGACAGTCCGAAACGTTCGCGCTCTTGGTGCAGGTGGAGCCGCCGGAAGAACCCATCGATCGACGCACCCTCAAGCGCTTTCTCACGAAGCTCTGAGGGGCGCGCGCGACGCGTCAGGCTTTCGGATCGTGCGGCAAGGTCGCGTAGACGTCGATGTCGTGCGCGGGCACCAAGATGGGCCGGCGCTCGTGGTTCTCCGCCTCACGAAGCACGCGGTACGTCTCGTGGAGCGCGCTTTCATTCCACGCCGTGAGCTTCGCGAGACGCGACGGCCCCGATGGCGCAAGACCGTATTCCCACGACTGGTATGCGGCATCCCCGATATGGATATATGGACGCTTTCCGTCGTCGATCGCCACGGCCAACGTTCCGCGCGTGTGCCCTTTGGCATCAAGAAGCACGATCTCGCTGTCGCCAAAAAGGTCGAAGCTGCCGGGAAACCCAAAGCGCGGGTCTTCCTTTAGGTCGACGATGCGAATGCGTCCCGCCGAGACAAGGTCTTGTCGGCGATACCCCGGGAACCGAGGTTGCGTGAGGAATGCATCGAATTCCTCGCGCGCCACGACGAGCTCCGCGTTCGGAAAATCTTTGATGGCGCCCACGTGATCGAGATGCAGGTGCGTCGCCACCACGTGCGACACCTTGCGCGGGTCAAAGCCCAGCGTTTGAAGCTGACGCACGATGGCGTCCTCGCCCGTGCTCTCGAGTCCTAGAACGGAGAGCGAAAGCACCCGTCCTGCGTGCATCGTCGGGTTCGTGCAGATCTCCTCGGCGTAGCCGCAGTCCACAAGCACGATGGAGCCGTCATCGCGTTCCACGATGGCGATGGTCATGGCCATCTTGCCTATCGCGAGCGCGTTCCGGGCCGAGCCGGACTGGTAGATAAACTTGGGAGCCTTGAGCTCACCGGCGGTTCGAAAAAAACGGCTACGCATGTGGCAACTCCCTTGGCTCTGGAGTGCAGACCACCACATGGCGCTTCGGCGCTCGACCCCGAAGCGGAGGCGGGGGAAAAGAAGCGACGAGACGCCACCACGCAGCGCATCGGCTCCACCGGACCCCTCAAATGCCAACGCGCGCCCGGTCTTGAAGACCTCGGCGCGCGCGACGACGGGATGCGGTTTCCCGCGATGCTCAGGCGGTCTGGTACACGCGCGAACGGCGTGCCCTGTCTTTCGCCTTTTGCTTCGCCTTGTAGCGAGCGCAGCGGTTGCGGGAGGGCTTGCGGGACTTCTTCGAGATTTGCAGATACATGGTACGGCTCGGGAGGACGGGGAGTACACCAACGGGCGCGACACCGCAACGTTCGGGTGATGTGTCCGCGGTCGACCCGAGTCGATGAGCCCTCGCGGAGCGAGCCCGCAGCGGCTATGCGGGCGCCATGCGTGCTCGCATCGTTCAAGAGTTCCGCTTCGAAGCGGCGCACCGGCTTCCGCGCGTCCCCGAAGCCCATAAGTGCGCCCGTTTGCACGGCCATTCGTACAAAGTCGAGGTCGTCGTCGGCGGAAACGTCGACATGGATACGGGGTGGATTTGCGACTTCGCGGTCATCGAGGAGGCATGGAAAACGCTCCACGACACCCTCGACCATCGGTACCTGAACGAAATTCCAGGTCTCGAAAATCCCACGAGCGAAGTCCTCGCGGGCTTCGTTTGGGACCGCCTCGCGCCGACGTTTCCTGGCCTCGCGCGCGTCGTCATCCATGAGACGTGCGAGTCGCGCTGCGAGTACGAAGGCGAACGCTGAACCGCCCTCGCGGTGGCGGAATGCGCGTAGTCTGTCGAAAGTCGCCATGGGAAAAACCCTCGTTTGCCGCTGCGAAGACGTGACCGAGCACGAGCTCGTCGAGGCGATTGCTCGCGGACATCGGGACATCGAGTCGCTCAAACGTTACAGCGGCTTTGGTACTGGTTTTTGCCAAGGCAAATGGTGCCTCGCGTTGTGCGCGGACGTTCTTGAGCGGCACGGCGGCACGGCCGAAGTTCCCTTTACGCCCCGCCCCCCGTACCACCCGGTCACGCTCGCGCACCTCGCGGGCCTCGAAGGCACCGTCGCGCCTTCCGAAGGCGAAGGACCCGGCGAGCTGTAAGCATACGTCGTCATGATCACGTGATCGACGCGGCTGACCCGTGGTTCAGTCGCCTTCGCCGAACACCTCGCGGATGACGCGCTGGAGGCGGCGCCCGTAGATGAGCTCGAAGGTCTCTCGCGACCCTTCGAAGAGCTGCTCGGCGATGCCTGCAACGTGGTCCACAATTTCTTCGGCCTCGGCGCGGCCGACGTGTCGCTCGCGAATCGCCCACTCCGTAGCGTCCACGGCCCTCGCGAGCCTTTGGACACGAAGCGTCTCGTCGACACCGGCGGAACTCCTCAGAATCGCGATCGTCTCTTCGCGGGTCATCCTTTTGGTGTACCTCGACTCCCATGGCGGCGCACGTCCTCCTCTCGCGCACGGTACGCGCTGTGCTGATGAAGGACCTTCGGATCGAAGCCCGATCACGGGAGGTGCTTGTCACCGCCGCGCTCTTTGGACTCCTCGTGGCGCTCGTCGCTGCAGCCGCGTTCGGTGGCGCAACCACGAGCCCTGCGGTCGCCGCCGCCGGAACCTTGTGGACCTCGCAACTGTTCGCGTCCGTGTTCGCCTTCGCCCGCTTCTGGCACCGCGAAAGAGAGAACCGCGCGTGGACGACGACGAAGCTGCTTGCGGGTGATCCGCTCGGCATTTTTGCAGCGAAAACCATCGCGCTTTTTCTCGTGCTCGTGCCGGTTGGCGCGCTCGGCCTTTTCGCCACCGCGCTCTTTCTCCACGTTCCGGCCGACCGTGCGTTGCTCGTGGTCGGTGCGCTGCTCTTGCTCGCGTTCATCGGATTCGCCGCGCTCGGAACGCTCTTCGGCCTGCTCACGGTCGAGACGAAGGCTCGCGACTTGCTCCTCGCTGTCGTCCTCCTTCCGCTTCTCTCCCCCATGGCTCTCGGCGCGATGGCCACAACGCGTGACGTCCTGCTGCATGCGCCGGTCGAACTCTGGGCCGGCGGTTTCGCGCTCACGCTCGTCTTCGACGCCATCGCCCTCGGGCTTGGAGCGTCGCTGTTCCGACTCGTTGCGCGCTGATCACATCCTCAACGCGTACGACGTATTCCCCCGTCTTACGCCACGTCAAATCGGGTCTTCGATGGGCAGACCCAGGCAGCGACGAACGTCGATCCAGTCGTCGAGCACCGACCACATGTAGAGCCTCGTTTCGCCAAACGCCGCCGCCTCGAGGACGAGCTCCGGTGGTCCGCCTCGAAGCATGGCGCGCCAGCGTTCGACCGGGTCGAGCCCTGCGTTGTACGCCCCGACCGCGAGCGAGATTTCGCCGCGCGTGCGACCAAGCAGCATGGCGATATGCGCCGCGCCCGCGTGCACGTTCACCATCGGATCACGGAGGTTGCGAGCGACCTCGCCTTCGCTCTCGCCGATGCCATAACGAATCGCCGTTCCAGGCATGAGCTGCAAGAGACCAATGGCCCCCGCGGGCGATCGCACATCGCTCTTGTACCCGCTCTCTTGCCGCATGAGAGAGGCGAGCAAGCCTCGCGGAATTCCGAGACTTTTCTCGAGTCGAATGAGCGCGGGCCAAAACGCCGGGCCGTGCAGTGCCACGCCGTCGCCGGGAGCCGTCGCGAGCCCCTTGTCGAAGCGCACGGTCAACACTTGCAGCTCCGCCCATCCCTCGCGCGTGAGCGGGAAGCGAGGCCCCGCATCGAGGAGCCCGATCGAACGAAGCTCTTGGCGCAACTCGCGCAGAAGCCCCGCGCCCGCGAGGCGATGCAGCCACGGCCCGGACGAAAGGGATTCCTCCGGCGGAAGAGCTTTCATCACGCGCTCGACGAGTCGCGCAGGCGTGCGGCACGTCGCAGGTTTCTCTTCTTCCGCGCGGCCCAGGTGATCGCGGGCAATGTGCGCGACGATGGGACGAGCTTCCGCGACGAGTCGTTCCCAAATCTCTTTCGCTTCGTCGATGCGTCCACGGCGACGCAAACCGAGCGCCTCAAGGAGCGCCAAACGTCCTGCAAAAAGACTGCGCGGACGCGGCTCATGGAGAGATCGAAACGAGCGAAACGCCGCAAGCGACAGGCCGTCGTCGCTCACCGCGGCCGCAATCGCCTTGAGCCGCAGAAGGTCGTCGGCGTCGAGGCCCGGTCCCGCTTGAAGGCGAGGGACGAGAACCCGCACCGCTTCCCACTCCGCACGCGTCACCTGAAGCTTGATGAGCGCGTGCGCCGCCTCCGTCGCGTCGCTGCGTGTCCCTGTAGACTGCACGCGTTCGTAAGCACTGGCCGCCTTCTCTTCTTTGCGTGCGCGGAGCCATGCCTTCGCCGCGGGAATGAGCCAAGGAGCGAGCGTTCCTGGTTTCTTCAACGCCGCGGCCTCAAGGAGAATCGCGGCCTCTTCGCTGTGCGTGCGCGTGTCGAGGTAGTGAAACGCGAGGCAATGCATGCGGTAATCGTCGACGCTCTCGCCTCGAAAACGCCTGCAGCCCTTCGTGCGCGCCTCTTTCCGCGCCACGTCACGGAGAACCTCGAGACTTCGGACCACGTCAGGTGGCGAGGAGCCGTTCGCCGACACGAAACCGAGCAGCGGCAGCGGACTCTTTGCCCGCGGTTCTGTGCGGAATACACGGAGTCGACTCTCCTCCGCGGCAGCAGCTTCGCGATCGCTTGCGCTGTCCAGGCCCGCGGCCCCGAGTGCCTGCGCGCGCCCGAACCGAATCAGCGGATCGCGCTGGTCGTCCGCGTCGAGATCGTCGTACGCGGCAAGCGCTTCGAGCCACTTTTCCTCGGCGACAGCGTCGACGTACGCCGCCCGATCCGCATGGGCGACCGAGGTGCCCATGACGGCCGAAAGAGCCAACAGGAAAACGGTCGCCGCGCGGCGCAACTTCATCGCCCGGGGACAGGTACCACGGGACCGCGCAACCAGTCGTCGATGAGCGCACGCCAATTGCCGCGGGCGCCGAGTCCCGCGAGGACGCTTGCGAGCCCCCACTGGAGCCGATTGACGAACGTGTGCTCTGGCGGCATGTGGATGGGCTTCGGCAGCGAGGGCAGCGTCTGACCTTCTTTGAAGATGACGCCGCGACCGTTTCTCACGAGGTACGCCACCGCTTCGCGCGCAAACTCGTGCGTGTACGTGAACTCGCCATCGCGCACGATGGGTTCAAGTATGACGCGGGTATACGACGTATAGATAGGCCAACCTTCCGCGTCCGTGGGGTCGTACCCAAGCACCTCGACGCAAGCCCGTTCGAACTCCGCATCGTCGCCGTCTTGAAGCGCGCGGGTGTAGCGCTTCATGCCCGCCACGAGCTCGTCGGGCAAACGGCGCACGCAACCGTAGTCGAGAAAAGCCACGCGCCCGCCTCCAAGGAAGCGGTAATTGCCTGGGTGCGGGTCCGCGTAGAGCCAGCCGTACTTGAAGAGTGCACGGAACATGAAGCGCGCGATCGTCTGGCCAGCGGCTGACTTTTCTTCCTCGGAAGCTTCCGCGACGAACGTGGCGTAGTCCACGCCGCCGATGAGCTCCGTCGTCAAAACGCGCTTGCTCGACAGGCTGTGAAAGACCCGCGGCACCACGATGGAATCGTCGCCCTCATGCATCGCGCGAAAGAGCTCCGCATGCTCCGCCTCTTGGCCGTAGTCGAGCTCGGCGAGGAACACGCGCCGCACCTCGTCGAGCGTTTCCTTCGTGTGGTACTTGCGGCCAATCGGCGC
>CAIQDA010000094.1 GCA_903870415.1 uncultured delta proteobacterium | reverse complement strand
GCAGAACTGCCTTGCGGTCAAGGTGGCCGCGGCGACGATTCCGAACGAAAAAAGACGCTCGGTCGCGTTCAAACACGAACGCCGCGCGCGCGCGCTGCTGCTACGAATCACGCCGCGATGAAGATCTACACGAAGACCGGGGACGACGGAACGACAGGCCTTTTTGGCGGCGGCCGCGTGCGCAAAGCCTCCACGCGCGTCGAGGCTTACGGCACGGTCGACGAGCTAAACGCGTGCCTGGGCCTCGCGGCGACGGAGCCGTTGGGCGACGAGGTTCACGCTGCGCTCGCGTCGATTCAGGGAGACCTTTTCACGCTTGGCGCCGAGCTCGCATGCGTCCCTGGAAAAGAAGAGAAGCTTCGCTTGCGCCTTCTCGACGAGTCGGACGTTTGCCGGCTCGAGGAGCTTATCGACGCGCTCGATCCGCGCCTCGCGCCACTGACGACGTTCGTTCTTCCGGGCGGCACCAAGGCCGCGGCGATGTTGCATCTTGCGCGCACCGTGTGCCGTCGTGCCGAGCGCGCGATTCATGCGCTCGACGACACGCCGACGCGGCCTGCAGTCGTCCAGTACCTGAACCGACTGAGCGACTTGCTCTTCGTCATGGCGCGCTTTGCAAACCACGCGGCCGGGCGCGCTGACGTTCCTTGGAACCCGACGCGCACGTCCGCGTAAGCGACTAGAGCAGCGCGTTCAGCGTAGACGCGGCAAGAGTTCGCCGAAGAGTCGAGGCAGGCTGTCGGCGAGTTCCGAGGGCAAGAGTCCGCGGTCGCTGCCGGTCTCGGCGGTGAATCGATCGGCCGCGAGACCGTGGATGGCCGCGCCCACGCGCGCAGCGTCGAAGGGCTCGAGCTTCAAGCAGAGAGCTCCGATGATTCCTGCGAGCACGTCGCCGGACCCTCCGATCGCCAACGCGGAAGACCCGGTCGCGATGGCCTGAGGAGCGCGACCCGGTGAGCCGATGAGGGTGCGCGCGCCCTTGAGGAGCACCGTGCAGCGCGTGAGCGTGACGAGGTTTTGGAGCGCACCGAAGCGGTCGGCGTCGATCTCTTCGGCGGTGGCGTCGAGCATGCGCGCGGCCTCACCGGCGTGCGGAGTGAGAATGGCGTGCGGAGGAACGTTGGCGGCGAGGTCGGGTCGGCGACTGAGCGTGGTGATCGCGTCCGCGTCGACGACGATGGGCGCGGCGTAACGGGCGAAGAGGTGCTCGAGGAGCTCGCCGGTGCGTCCGCCCACACCGAGGCCGGGTCCAATGATGACCGCGTGTTTTCCTGAGATGAGCGAGTCAAAGTCGCTGACGCCCATGGTTGGCGCAAGGGCCTCGACCATGAGCTCGGGCAAGCGACCCTCCATGCTCGGCAAGGCGAGGGGATCGGTGTGCAGACTACACAAACCTGCGCCGGTTCGAAGGACGCCGCGCGCCGTGAGCATGGCCGCGCCGGTCTTGCCAGGAGACCCGGCGAGCACGAGCGCGTGGCCCTCGCGAACCTTGTGCGTATCGACCGTACGGCGCCTGAGGAGCGGCGGCACGTCGCACTGTTCGAAGAGTTCACCGGAGGTGCCGATCATGCCGAAGAGCGACGCCGGGACGCCGAGGTCCACGAGATGAACGCGCCCCGCGTGAAGCACGCCTTCACCCGTGAGCAGGCCTGTCTTCAGCGCGGCGAACGTCAGCGTATGGTCCACGTGCGGCGCAAAGCCCCGAACGCGTCCCGTGTCGGCGTCGAGACCGCTCGGAAGGTCGAGAGCGATGCGAAGACCCGGGTGCGAATCGACGAGCGCTGCGGCTTCACGAACACGCCCCTCAAGGTCACGCTGCAGGCCCGTGCCCACGAGCGCGTCGACAACGATGTCGTCCGCGGTCGGGTCGTCGCCGAAACTTGGTCGCGAGCCAAGGAGTCGAACGGAGCCGCCGAACGCCGTCCACGCGTCGAGCATCGTCTGCGCGGTGCCCTGAATCGTCGTGGGGTCGACGGCCACATGTACGAACGGCTTGGCGCCGCGCGCAAGCACGTGACGAGCAAGAGCAAGACCGTCGCCGCCGTTGTTGCCGGGGCCGACCAAAATATGGATGCACTTTCCACGCAACCCGCCGCGCTGGGCGAGGATGTCTCGATCAAGGATCTCCGCCGCCCCGCGGGCCGCGTTTTCCATGAGGACAATCGAAGGGATGCCGTGACGCACGGCCTCCTCGTCGTAACGGCGAAGCTGCATCCTGGAGAGAATCGGTTGCACGAGACTTAGTTCCCTTCGAGCACGACGACCGCTGCGGCCACCCCTGCATCATGCGTGATGGAGAGATGCGTCCGCGCCACGCCCATTGTCGCACAGCGAAGAGCCGCTTGACCACGCACCTCGATGCGTGGGCGGCCGGATCGATCGGCGACCACGAGCACGTCGTGCCACGGGATGCCGCGTGCACCATCGAGGCATTTCGACCATGCCTCCTTTGCAGCGAAGCGACCCGCGAGCGTGGCAAAGAGAGCGCGACCTTCACGCGCAGAAAAAAACGCGCGCTCTTCGGGAGAGAAGAGTCGCGCAATGAAACGCTCACCATGACGCGTCACCGCCGATTGCATTCGGTCGATGGAGGCGACGTCGATGCCGACCGCAAGAATCATGCGTCGGAGCTGCGCGCCGCATCGAGTGCGCCGCGATAGGAACGCACCGCACCGGCGAGCGAGAGAAAGATCGCGTCCCCGATGAGCGCATGGCCGATGTTGAACTCGTGCACTTCGGGGAGTTTCGCAAGCGCCCCCACGTTCGCGAGCGTGATGCCGTGGCCAAGCGCAACCTGAAGGCCGAGCGTCTTCGTCAACGTGCAAACCGAGGCAATGCGCTGGAGCTCAAGAGCTTGCGCAGCCCCTGTGAGGTTCGCGTATTCCCCTGTATGGAACTCGACTTGCGTGGCACCGATGGCCGCGCTCGCGCGAAGCTGGTCCTCGCTCGGCGCAATGAAGAGTGACACGGGAACGCCTGCGCGCACCAACGACTCGACCCGGGCGCGCAACGCTGCGCCGCCACCGATGACGTCGAGACCGCCCTCGGTCGTGCGTTCTTCGCGACGTTCGGGAACGAGGGTGACGATGTCAGGCTTCGTCGCGATGGCGATGGCCACCATCTCGTCGGTCGCGGCCATTTCGAGGTTGAAGGTGCCAGAAATACGTTCGCGAAGCCGTCGCACGTCTTCGTCTCGAATGTGTCGCCGGTCTTCGCGCAAGTGCGCGGTGATGCCGTCGGCGCCGCTCGCCATGCAGACCACGGCGGCTTCGACCGGGCACGGGTAGGCGGTGCCGCGGGCGTTGCGAACGGTCGCCACGTGATCGATGTTCACGTGGAGTCGAATCGCGCTCGGCGAAGAAGCGTGACTCATTCGTCGCCCTCTTCATCGATCGCATCGAGGTCGCCGGTGCGCTTTTGGGTGGCGAGAAGCTCTCCGCTCGCGCCGTCGCGGCGAATGACAAAAGCTCGCCGCGTGGTGGTTTCCTGGCTGTGGCGTGCGACGATGGTGACGACGTTCGCGCCGGCCTTGAGCGGCAGCGTCGCGGAGAACGCGAGCGAGTTGTCGTTCGTGCCCTTCTTGTTGGACGCGTAGAATACCTTGCGTCCGCCCACGAAGATGAACGCGTCCACAAGCCCGCGCGCGTCCGTCGCGCTTCCTGAAAGCGACAGATGGTCCTCACGCACGACGAGGGCGGGAATCGAAAGCTCGATCGACGGCGGTCCATGAAGAACCGGCGGAAGCGGTTGAACCGGAACCCCGGGCTTCGGCGAATCGGTGCCTTCGTCTTTGCGCACGAACGCAAAGCGCGTTCCGTCGAGCGCGACCTTCCAGAACGCGCCGGTCGTGCCCACGATGAGCGCGTTTGATTTCGCGGGCATGAGTCCGAGAACGTGCG
This sequence comes from uncultured delta proteobacterium, assembly GCA_903870415.1. Lineage (GTDB taxonomy): Bacteria > Myxococcota_A > Polyangia > Polyangiales > Polyangiaceae > CAIQDA01. The sequence continues at coordinate 58,391 of CAIQDA010000094.1, read as the reverse complement.
CGTCGTTGGAAGGTGTAGAACGCAAGCTTACGGGACGCGCGGCATCGAAGGCCCCACGCACCGGCGTCAGTTCCGCCGGCGGCTCCACGGGAAGCGTGATGCGTTCGGCGACGCTTTCGCGAAGCTCCGTGTCCGTAATGACGAGCTCCATGCGCGCCTCTTTGCCCTCGAGCTGCGGGTCCACGTCGAAGGTGAACGCGAAGCGCCGTGCCTCGTCGGGCTTGAGGTTGCTCAGGTCAAAGCGCGCATCGCGAAGGAGAAGCCCGTCGCCGCTGAGGTTACGCAAGTTCGCTTGCGCGTCGTGGCTCGCACCCTTGCCGACGTTGCGCACCGTGAGCGCCATGGTGAGCGCTTCGCCTTTTTGAATGCGCCCGTCGCCGTTGCCACGCCGGTCGTCGATGACGGCCCATTCGTAGGCAAATACAGGGCGATCGAGGGCCTTCGTCGTCACGCGGATCGTGCTGTCCGAAGGTGCGTGACCGCGGGCCTCCTCGAAGTGCACGACCACGCCGTCGGCGCGCGAGAGAGCGTCCTTTGGAACGCGGCACGTGCGCGGGAGGTCCTGCGGAAGGGCCGCGCTCGACCCGGGCTTGCGACCCTCGACGGTGCAAACGCCGAGCGGCACGTTGACCGTTTTGCTCTCGCCGGGCTTGAGGTGCCCGAACACGAGCTCGCGTTCGTTGAAGTAATACGCGTCGGACTTCGTGACCGCGAAGACGCGGTGAAGGTGGTCCCGGCTCTTGTTGGTCACGGTCACGCGCAGGTCCGCGGCCTCGCCCGCGCGAACCTCGTTCGACGGCGCGCTCGTTTCGACGGTGACGTCGACGCCAAGAGGTGGCTCGGGCGGGGCGACCGCCGAGAGGTTGGCCGGCGCATCGCTCCAATCGATGGCGATCTTCTTCAGCTCGTCCGCGAGGGACGCGACCTCACGGCCTCGAACTTGATCGAGGAAAGTCTTTGCACTCTGCAGCTGCATTGTGCGCGAGCCCGAGGGCAGGCGCGAGACGAGATCACGTGCGAAGCGAATGGGAAAGTCCACGCGTACGCCATCGTCTTCGAAACCGCGTTCGCGGAGCTCGAGGCGGTCGCGAAGAGGGAAGACGTAACGAAGGACATCGAAGGGCTTTTCTTCGCCGCGGGTTCGCGACGAGACGAGGCGGCGCGAAAGGTCGCGCTCGCGAAGTTGTTCGTGCTTTCCGACGAGGTCCATCTCGATGGGGTCCACGGTCATCGGGTCGAGCTCGATGTCGGGCATCACGCCGACGCCTTGGATCGAAACGTCGCCAGGCTCCGTGAGGTACTGCGCCGTCGTGACCTTGAGCGCCGTGTCGTCGGGCATGTCCTCAAGCACGGCCTGAACGCTTCCTTTTCCGAACGTCGTCGTGCCCACGATGATGGCGCGGTCGTGGTTCTTCAGAGCGCCCGTGACAATTTCAGAAGCGCTCGCGGACTCACCGTCGACGAGGACCACGAGCGGGTAATTCGGTTCCGTGCCTTCGCGGCGCGCGGCGTGCTCGTCGCGGCCCTCGGCCTTGCCTACGGTCGCGAGGATGGGGCCCTCGGCGACGAACGCGTCGACGATTCGCACGGCTTGATCGAGGAGGCCTCCGCCGTTGCCGCGCAGATCGAGCACGACGCCTTTCAGCGGGCCCTGGCGTCTCATCTCCTCAAGGGCCTTCATCATGTCGGTCGACAGCGACGCGGCCATGAAGGTTTTCAGTCGCACGTAGGCGACGTTGCCTTCGAGAAGCTTCGAGTCGATGGACTTCACGCGGATGACTTCACGCGTGAGTTCGAAAGCCTTCGAGCCCTCCCAACCCTCGGGCCCCTCACGGTGAACCCACACGGTGACTTTCGTGTTCGGCACGCCACGCAAGCGCGACACCGCTTCGTTGAGTCCAAGGTTCGTCGTCGACTCGTTGTCGATGCGCGTGATGCGATCGTAGCGACGGATACCCGAGCGATGCGCGGGCGTGCCGGGCATGGGGTTCATCACGGTGAGCTGCTGATCGCGGATCGAGATGACGATACCGAGGCCGCCGAACTGGCCACGCGTCTGAACCTTCATGTCGCGGTGCTGCTCGGGCGTCAGCAGCATGCTGTGCGGGTCCAGCGTATGCAGCATGCCGTTTGATGCGGCGTACTCGACCTCGCGAAGGTCCACGTCCGAGCCCTCGAGGGACTTCTGGAGAAAAGCAAACACCTCACGGAGGCGCGCGGCGACGTCCCAAGGCGCGACAACGTCGTCGAGGCGGAAGCTTTGCTCCTGCGTGTCCGCTTTGATGTGCGCGACGGTGTTGCCCTCGTCGTAAGTCACAAGCACCTGCGCCACGTCGCGTTGCACGAAGTCGAGCGCGCCCCGAAGCATCTCTTGCGGACGGACGCGTTTCGGATCGACGTAGCGCTCGTTGATGGCCCGCAGCACCTCGCTGATCACCCGCAGCTGCGTGAGATCATAAGGGCCCTTCTTTGCGCCACTCGACGCGGCGGCGAAGGCCTCTTGCGGCGGAAAACCCGTCCAGAACGGAGCGCCGGAGCGCAGACCTCGAACGCTGAGCAAACTCGCAGCCGCGGCGGCGGCGAGCACAAGGCTGAAACGAAGCTTCGCAGGGGAGCGCATGGTGCGGGGACCATAGCGCGGATCGGAACCGCTTCGAAACGCACGCCGAGGCGATTCGGCGCAGGCGTGTTGATGGTAACGTCGCCACCATGTCGTCAAGGTCGACCGCAGGCGCTGGCATGGGCACGCGGCTTATTTTCCTCGGTCTCGTCGCCGGCGTCGTGCTCGGAGGCTTCCTCCCGCAGGACTCACACCCGTTTGCGTACGAACTCTTTCGCTTTCTCTCGAAGGCGTTCTTGCGGCTCGTCAAGAGCGTGGTCGCGCCCATCGTGTTTGCGACCCTCGTGTCGGGCATGGTTCAGGTGGGCTCCACCGGTGGCCTCGGGCGCCTCGGTGCGCGCGCCTTCGTTTACTTCGAGGTCGTCACAACGCTCGCGCTCTTCATCGGCCTTGGCGTCGCGCACCTCGTGTCCCCGGGCGTCGGGCTCCCGCTCGACCTTGCGGCGGCCGGACCCGTGAAGGCGAGCGCCGCGAAGGGTGGTTGGGAGATTCTGCTCCATGCGTTTCCAGAGAATGGCCTGCGTCACGCCGCGGAAGGCGACGTGCTCCCGCTTGTCGTCTTCGCGACGATCTTCGCGGTTGCGTTGCGGCGCTCGGGCGATCACGGCCTGCCTGTGGTTCGTTTTGTCGATGGACTTGCCCACGTCATGTTTCGGTATACCGAAATCATTATGACGTTCACACCGCTCGGCGTCTTCGGCGCGATGGCGTCGAACGTGAGTCACATGGCGTCGTCCCATGATGGGCAGGCCGGCGGGTGGGGGGCGGGCGCTCACTTGCTCGCGCGCTACGCCGCTCTTGTGTCGAGCCTCTACGTCGCGTTGGCGGTCTTCATCCTGCTCGTTCTCGTGCCCGTGCTCACGGTCGCGCGCGTGCCCATGTTGCGATTCGCAGCGACCATCCGCGACCCGGTCTTGACCGCGTTCTCCACCGCGTCGAGCGAAGCGGCGTTGCCCAAGCTCCTCGATGCGCTCGTGCGTTTTGGCGTGCCGAAACCCGTGGCGGCCTTCGTGCTTCCTGCGGGGTATTCGTTCAACCTCGACGGTTCGACGCTTTACTTGGCGCTCGCCTCGATGGCCATTGCGCAGGCGTCGGGTGCAAACCTCACGCTCACCGAAGAGTTCGCGATGATGGGTACGTTTATCCTCGCGTCGAAGGGCGTGGCCGGTGTGCCGCGCGCGACCCTCGTGATCATTGCGTCCACGTGCGATGGCTTTCGCATTCCCGGTGAGGCGGGTGTGGCCATGCTCCTCGCGGTCGACGAGCTCATGGACATGGCGCGGTCAGCCGCGAACGTCATCGGCAACGCAACGGCCACAGTCGTGCTCGCGCGTTGGGAGGGCCTTCCCGCGTCCGCACTCGGTCAGCGTGACGAGGACGTGAGCGAGACCTCGTAAAGCGGAACCGCGTTTCCTTCGCTGAGAAAGAGCAGCGCCGATCGATCCGGCGTGAACGCGACAGCTTCGCCCTGGGGCTCGCCCGGGGGCGGTACGACGCAGGGCGGGCGCTGGAGCGCGACCGAAAGCGACTCGTCCGGCAAGACGGGGTAGAGAAACGCGTGCGTGTACGTGCGGAGTGCAACCATCGTCCCGTCACGCGCGACGGACGCTGCGGTGAAGAGGTTCGAGCCAAGGGGCGGGGTGATCTTTGCCACGGCGTGCGCCACGTCTCCGGACGTTGGAACGGCGAAGAGCGTGCTCGGGCCGAGCTTCTCTTTCGTCAGCACGTAGAGCTCGCCGGTCGGGTCCGCGAGAAGGCTTTCGGCGTTGTGCGGACGGTCTTCGTAATGGAAGCGAATCGTGGAAACCCGCGCGGTTCCGCTCGTGAGCGTGTGGGGTTCGGGAAGGCGATGGATCGCGACCTCCGAGCGTCCCTCGGCGTTGTCGCCCGTGTCGGCAACGAAGATGCACGAGCCCTCGGCGCAGGGTGCGACCGCGATGTCTTCGATGTCCGTGGCCGTGACGCCCTCGAGCGCAATTTCAGCTGCGACCGTGCCCGTGCGAGTGAGCGCGAAGATGCGCGCGGAATCACCGCTGTCGTTGTGGGTCCAAAAGACGCCCTCGAAGCGCAAGCTCGCCGCAAGGCCGCTCGCCTCGACGATGGCTGGACTCGCCACGCGCGCAAGCACCGTGGGCGCCCCTGGAGTGGGGCACGACGAACTGCCTGCATCCTGCACGGGTCCTCGCACCGCTGAGGCGTCGTTCGTTCGCGAACAGCCCGCGAGCAGCAAGCAGGTGACCCCGAAGGCACCGACGCCCGAAAACGCAGAAAGTGAGCTCATGGATTGCTGTGGCGTAGCAGCTCCGTGGCCGCGCTCAGTCGTCGAACATGCCGTGGAGGCCGGACGCATCTTCGGAGGCTTGTGTAATCGGCGTGAGCGGCAACCAGACGCGGAAGCTCGCGCCACCGAGCGAGTCGCTGGTCTCGATGGAGATGCGTCCGCCGTGTTGCTGCACGATCTTCGAGGTGATCGCGAGGCCGAGGCCGGTGCCTTTGCCCGCGGGCTTGGTGGTGAAAAACGGCTCGAGGATCTTCGCGCGAATCGCCTTCGGAACTCCGGGTCCGTCGTCATCGACGCAAATTTCGACGCCGTCGGTGCCATCGGAGTCGCTCGGTCGAAGCTCGACCGCGATGCGTCCGCAGGACTCGACGCCTTCGTTGTCGCGTCGCTCTTGAAGCGCGTCGATGGCGTTGCCGACGAGGTTCATGATCACTTGCCCCACGTGGCTTCGGTGGCAGGTGATGGTCGGCACCTGCGAGTCGCGCATCGTGAGCGTGATGCCGCGCGCTTTGCCATCGAGAATGACGAGCGCTTCTTTCGCCACTTCGACGAGGTCGATGTCCGGCGTCGCGACATCGTCAAGGCGGCTGTAGTTGCGCATGGCTTGGCTGATTTCGCGGATCTTCTCGCAGCCTGTCTCCATGTCCGTGAGGTGCTCACGGATGCGATCGAAGTGGGCGACGGCGCTCTCGCCCGGACACTTCTCTTCGAGGTCCATGATCTCAAGGCCCATGAGTTGCGCGCTGCCTGAAATGTAGTTCAGCGGGTTGCCGATCTCGTGCGCGATGCCCGATACCTGCTGCCCAAGCGAGGCCATCTTTTCGGCCTGCACGAGTTGCTTTTGCGCCTCGTCGAGTTCGGCAACGAGGGCTTCGCGCTCTTGCGCGATGGCGTCGAGATTCGCGCGTGCCGAGGCATGTTGGAACTTGAGCGCCTCGTTCGTGCCTTCAAGACGCACACGCTCCGCGAGCTCCGACGCCAACCGGCGCGATTGGCGCGAGACCGTGAGGTGGTGCTGCACACGCGCTTCGAGTTCGAGGCGCGAGAAGGGCTTGGTGACGTAGTCGTTCGCCCCGCGCTTGAAACCTTCGGCCAGGTCTTTCTCCTGGGTTTTCGCAGTCAAAAGCAGAATGGGCAGCGTCTCTTTGTCGAAGGTCTTGCGCACCTCGTCGAGGACCTCGTAGCCGCTCTTGCCGGGCATCATCACGTCGAGGAGAACGATGTCCGGAAGGGCTCCGTCTTTGATCTTGGCGATGCCTTCGATGCCGTCTTCCGCTTGGTCGACGATGTAGCCGCGCTGCGTGAGGAGCTGCAAAAGCACCTCGCGGTTGACGGGCTCGTCGTCGACGACAAGGACGCGTCCTTTGCTGGTGTCGACGTTCACGCGCGGGGCTTGGGCCGGTGGTGGCACGCTGACCGTTGCCGCGGCGTTCGGGGCGAACGATGGCGTCTTTGGGGCCACGCGCAACGTGGTCGACGCCGGGCGTACGCGGGCTGCGAGGGCCGCTTGCGCTTCGGATGCCGGAAGGGTCTCGAGCGTCGAGGTCGAACGCGGCAAGGTCACGGTGAAACGCGAACCGTGGCCGACCTGGGACTCCACGAGGATTTCACCGCTATGCGCTTCGACGAGTTGACGGGTGACCGCGAGGCCGAGGCCCGTTCCGCCGTACTTGCGCGCCGTGCTTCCGTCGCCTTGTTCGAACGACTCGAAGATGCGCCCCATCGCCTCTTCCGAAATGCCGATGCCCGTGTCCTTGACGGAGATGCTCACGTCCACATCGGTCGCGCTCGCGGCGATGGTGACCGTGCCCGCGTCGGTGAACTTGAGCGCGTTGCCGACGAGGTTGAAAAGGATCTGCTGGATGCGATTCGCATCGCCGTAGACCGCTCCCAAGTCCGCGGGGACGTTGTTGATGACGGTGACGGGCTTCTTCCCGACGATGGTCCGTGTGAGGCCGATGACCGTGTCCACGATGGGCCCGACGTCCGTGCGCGCCTTCTGAAGCACGAGCTCGTTCTTCTTCAACTTCGAGAAGTCGAGGATGTCGTTGACGAGGTTCGCCAAGCGTCGCCCGCTCGAGGCGATCATGCGCAAATTCGCTTTCGCTCGCCCGTCGAACTGGGGCTCTTCTTCGAGCATTTCCGCGAGGCCGATGATGCCGTTTAGGGGGGTGCGAAGCTCGTGCGAGGTGTTCGCCAGGAACTCGTCCTTGAGCACGTTCATGCGCTCTTGCTCTTCAAGCGCGCGCTTCGTGGCCTCGAACGTGAGCTTCTCTTGGCGACCGACTTCGGTCTGCAAAAAGTTGATGCGGTCGGCGAGACCGAACGAGAGCAGCACCATCTGCACCGACGCGCCGATCATGCCCGCGTAGCTCGTGAGGACGGTCGTCGGGATGATGCCGCGGGTCGCAAACGCCGTCGTCGAGACGCCGAGCAGGAGCGAACTCCACGCCATCAAGAAGAACTTCGCGGGACGGAACCCGCGATGCGCGAGCACGCTGCCAACGACGATGAGGTAGATGGCCCACAGCGGAATGGCTTCCGTCGCGAAGTTCACCGCGACGCGGTAGCCGAACGCGAAGTGGGTCAACGGCCCGAGGAGGAGCACCCACGCGAAGACCTCACCGAGGCGGTAGAGGCGGGGAAACTCCTGCTGGAGACCGCTCTTGCTCGATCGCGGACTGAGAAAGCGGAGCGCGAACCAGAGGCCCACCGAGAGCGTGGGGAACATCGCGTCGGGAACGATGATGTTCGCGAGCGTCGGCGAGTCTGGGTACAGATAGAACGACGTGAGCCCGCGAATCGCGAGGTCGACGCCGACGTACATGCCGATGAGCAGGCAGTACCGCAGGAAGTTGAAGTCCCCGGTGCTGAAGAAGACGAAGAGATTGTAGAGGACGATGAGGATGCCGAAACCGGCGTAGATTCCGAGGATCGTCCGCTCGTGCGCCTCGGCTTCGACGTAGCTCGCCCCAGTGAAGAGCGTCGACCGGAGCCGAAGGGAACTTTCGGACTTCACGCGGATGTACGCGGTGCTCCGGCCTGGCTGCGGAAAGAACCGGAACCCAAGCTCATGCGACTTGACGGGGCGATCGGAAAGCGCGAGCCGATCACCGGAAGATTGCTCAAGCACCGAGCCGTCGGGCTGCTCGAGGAAGAGCGAGAGATCGTCGAGGTTCGTGTAATGGAAGATGAGAAAGAGCGGCTCGGGGCGCGCGAGGCGCACGTCGATGGGGACGCGAAGCCACACGACCTCTTCGCGGAACCCGAGGTTCAGCCCCGTGCTGGGGGCGAACGGCAGTGCCCGAACCGCCGCGATGCCCTGCGGATCGGTGCCTTTGGGCGCAATAAACACGTCCGCGTGGTCGCCGATGTTCGCCGAAGCAAAGGCCTCGTCAACGGCGATGGTGCCTGCGGCCTGCGCTTTAGCTGGGGCAAAAACCAGCAGCACGAAGGCAGCGAAAAGCCACCCCCACACGCGGCGCACGTTCCAAGCCCCACTACCCATCGCCCAGTCACCGTTCTCTTCTGAAAGCGATGCGACACTCCATCCTTCAGAGTTAATGGGGCGCGCGGAAAGATTATCGCCGCGGGTGCGGGCCGTCGCCGTTGCAACCGCGCAGAGCCTCGGGCACGTTGCGCCGCCCATGCTGGACATCGCTTTTATCCGCCAGAATCAGGACGCGGTGCGTTCTGCCATCGTGAACAAGCGTTGCGACGTGGACCTCGACGCGCTGCTCGAGGCCGACCGCGTTCGCCGTGAAGCCCTTCAGGTGCTCGAAACGCAGCGCAGCAAGAAGAACCAGCTTGCGGCGCAGATTCCGAAAGTGCCGAAGGAAGAGAAGGCTGCGCTCATTGACGAGGCGAAAGGCGTTCGCGCGGAAATCGAGCGGCTTGAGCCCGAACTTGCAGCGATTCAGGCGCGTTTCGACGACTTGATGCTTCGGGTTCCGTCGCTTCCGAGGCCCGATGTGCCCGTCGGAAAAGGCGAGGCCGACAACGTCGAAATTCGCAAAGTCGGCCAGCCGCGCACCTTCGACTTCACCCCGAAAGACCACGTGGACCTCATGGGTTCCCTGGGCCTCATCGACTGGGACGGACCGCGAAACTTTGCGGGCGGACGGTCGTACGCGCTGAAGGGCGACGGCGCGTTGCTCGAACTCGCGGTCACGCGTCTCGCGGTCGACATTTTGCGCAGCCGCGGACTCGAACTCGTTTTGCCGCCGGTCATCGTGCGGGAGAGCGCCCTCGTGGGCACGGGCTTCTTTCCGCTCGGCAAAGAGGAAACCTACGCGATTCCGGCGGACGACCTTTTCTTGGTGGGCACGAGCGAAGTCGCGCTGGTTTCGCTCCACGCCAATCAGGTCCTCGACGCGGCAAAGCTGCCCATTCGTTACGCGGGCCTGTCACCGTGCTTTCGTCGCGAAGCCGGGGCTCACGGCAAGGACACCAAGGGCGTCTACCGCGTGCACCAGTTCACGAAGGTCGAGCAGGTGGTCTTCTGCCTTCCCGACGAGGAACTCGCGGAGCGTGAGCATTATCAGCTCCTCGGCAACGCCGAGTCGATCCTTGAAGCCCTCGAAATTCCCTATCGCGTGTGCCTCGCCTGCACCGGCGAGATTGGCCTTGGCCAGACGCGCAAGCACGAGGTCGAGTCGTGGATGCCCGGTCGTCAGGCCTACGCGGAGACCCACTCGTGCTCGACGCTCGGCGATTTTCAAGCGCGACGCTCGAACGTTCGCGTGCGGCAGCCAGACGGCCAGCTCGCCTACGTTTACACGCTCAACAACACCGCCATCGCGAGCCCGCGCATCCTCATTCCGCTCCTCGAGAACCATCAGAACGCCGACGGGTCGGTCACGATTCCGAAGCGCCTCGTTCCCTACATGAGCGGCATCGAAGTTCTTCGCCCGCGCACCTGATCGCGTTCATTCCGCTCCGGAACGCGCCGTATGACGTTCCATGCGGCTTGTGCCCGTACCTCCCGACGTGCCCCGACGGCCCCCGCCGCCGCTCGACGAGGCGCGCGGTTTTCACGAGCGTTTTTGCTCGATGGGCGTCCGGCGATGCGCGGTGTTTCGAGGCGAGTCGCTGGACGCTTTTGCCGACGCGAGCGGGGCGACGCGCGTGTGGCTCGGCTACGAACATCTGCAGGCTACAGGTAGTTTCAAAGTACGCGGAGCGCTGCTCGCGACCGCCGCAGCGAAGGCCGATGGCGTTGCGGTCGTCACAGCGTCCGCAGGCAATCATGGCGCGGGTATCGCGTTCGCGGCGGATCACCTCGGCGTTGATGCGACGGTGGTCGTGCCCATCACGGCGCCTGGAAAAAAGAAAGACCGCATTGCGCGTTACGGAGCCACGCTCGTCGAGGTCAATGGCTCGTACGACGACGCCGAGGCGCATGCTAAAAAGCTCGCACGTGTGCATCATGCACGCTTCGTCTCCGCCTACGACGACGAGCGCGTCGTCATCGGAAACGGCGTGTCGCTCGGATTCGAAATCGTCGACGCGCTCGACGGTGTGCCCGACGTGGTGCTCGCACCCTTCGGTGGTGGCGGCTTGGCAACGGGCCTCGCGTGGGCGTTCGTTCACGAGGCGGAAGAGAGCCTCGGTGACGTGCGTCGCGTGTACGGCGTTCAAAGCGAGGTGTCGCCGGTGATGGCAAAGTCGCTCGTCGACGGGCGGGCCATCGAGCGCTTCGTGCCGCGGACCCGCACCGTGGCCGAGGGCCTCGAAGGGGGCATCGCTCAAGGCGCCTTCGAACGAGCGCGCGCGGCCCTTGCGGGCATCTTCGTCGTTACTGAGGACGCCATTGCCGCGGCGATGAAGTTCGCGAAGGCCGAGCTGCGTCAGACGATTGAGGGCAGCGCCGCGACCGCGCTTGTGCCGATTCTGCGCGGGCTCCCCGCTGGCCTCCGAGGCGGAGACGTGCTTTGCGTCCTTACCGGCCGAAACGTCGACGGTGAAGCGTGGACCTCGGTTGCGCCACCGCCCGCCATCGACGCGCTCGCCGCCGCACTCTCCTCGTCACGCCTTCGCTAGCCATGTCCGAAGCCCGCGCCAACAAGCCCTTCGTCGTCGCCGTTGCCGGTGGTTCTGGTTCGGGAAAAACCACCGTGGCACGCGCCATCGGCCAGGCGCTCCCGTCCGGCGCCAGCGTCACCCTTGAGCAGGACCACTACTACCGCGATCGCAGCGAATTGCCGCTCGCGGAGCGTGCGAAGGTCAATTACGACCACCCGGACGCCATCGAGTTCGAGCTCCTTCAGCATCACATCGACGAGCTCGTTGCGGGGCGTTCGGTCGAGCGTCCGAACTACGACTTCGCAGGCCACGGGCGCAAAGCGGAAAGCGTGCATCTCGACCCGGCGCCGGTCGTGATTGTTGAAGGCATTCTGGCGCTCGCACTGCCCGAAATGCGGGCGCGATTCGACTTGAAGGTCTTTGTCGACACGGACGCCGACATTCGACTGATGCGGCGCATTCGTCGCGATCTCGAGGAGCGCGGACGCTCGTTCGCGCAGGTTCGCGCGCAATATTACGAGTCCGTGCGGCCCATGCATCTTGCATTCGTCGAGCCATCGAAGCGTTTTGCCGACGTCATCGTGCCCGAGGGCGGCACGAACCGCGTCGCGCTCGAACTCATCGTCAGTCGCCTCCGCGAGCATCTCGCCTCGTCGGCGTGACCCGAATTGACGCGTAACGGCACGCGGAGCCTTCGACGGCTGAAGTGACGATGTTCGTGCGCGGGTGCTACGCTTCCCGGCGGTCGGGGGAATATTGCTGCACTCTGCACATGGGCTGAAGCGGATCTTGGATCATTTGCAGCGCGAGCAAGTGCTCAGCGCTTCGCAAGTGCAGGCCGCTCTTGCGCATCATCAACGCACGGGCTCGCGCATCGAGGACGTCATTCTCGAGCTTGCGATGTCCGAAGAGGTTCCGCTTTTGCGGTCCCTCGCGACGCTGTATCGAACGCGCTACGCGAGCACCGAGCGCCTCGCGACTTTCGCGCCGGATAGCAAGGTGGCGGACATGGTGCCGCGCAAGTACGCCGAGCAGCATTTGGTGTGCCCGGTGACGTTCGACTTGGAGAGTGGCGTGCTCACGGTCGTCATGCCCGACGCGGACGACGCGGCGTTGCTTCATGGTCTGCGCGTCGCCGTTTCGGCACGTGAGGTGCGAGCGCTCGTGGTGCGACCGGCGGCGGCAAAGGCGATGATCGCGCGTCTCTACGGGGGCGACGTTCACGCGTTCGCGCTGCTCGAGCGTGAGACCTTTTCGCGGTCGGCGGAGGCCAGTTACGGCGCGTTCATGGGCGAGTCCGTTCGTCCATCGGCGGACAGGCCGACGTCGATTCCGCCGCCCACCGAGCCCATTCAGACGCCTCCGCGGCAACGCATGTCCGAGCGGCCGCCATCGGTGTTCGGCTCGTCGCCAACGCTCGGGTCCATGGGCGCGCTCAGCTCGATTCCCAACTCGACAGCCCTCGTGGGCTCGCGGGGTCTCGACGGTTTTCGCGATGTCATCGCGCGCGTGGTTGGCTTCTTCGACGGGCGTGAAGGGCAAGCGAACCCTGATCATGCGCACCACGTTGCGCGAGTCGTCCGCCTTCTCGCCGAGCGCGTCACCGCACCGATGGCGACGACCCAAGCGGTGGAACTTGCGGCGCTGTTTCACGACATCGGCAAGGCGAGCATTGGGCACTTGTCGAGCTTCAATGTGGCGCAATACCCGGACTACGCGGCCGCCGCGAAGAAGGTGTACGCCAATCCGATTCGACTCTTCGAAGGTTCGAAACTGCCGCTCGAAGTGAGCGCGGCACTTCAACATATGTACGAACGCTTCGACGGGCGCGGGTTCCCTCTCGGTCAACGCGGGCGAGAAATTCCTCTCGGCGCGAGGCTCCTTGCCGTTGCCGACGCTTACGCCGACCTGACCGAGAACGAAGCGAATCCCTACCGCCGACGCCTCTCGCCCGAAGAAGCCGCAGGCGTCGTCGCGACCTTGCGTGACGCGGTCTACGATCCGATCGTGGTCGACGCGCTCACGCAAGCGGTTCTCGCTCCCCTCGTGCGCTCGCAGCTGACCCCCAATTGGACCGAGCTTCTCATCGTGGATCCGTCGCCGGACGATGCGTATCTCCTTCGCGTGGGGGCGCTCGAAGCGGGCTTTCGTCCGAAGGTGGTCAGCAGTGTCGACGCGGCGCGCGTGGCGCTTACGGACGCGCGCTTCGAGCTCGTGCTCATCGACGTCGACGACGGTCCGTGGTCGTTTCTCGCCGACTTGCAAGCCGGCCACTTGGGTGCGCGGATTCCCTTCGCCGCGCTGGGCCGAGCGCTTGAGCGTTCGGTCGTCGAGCGTCTCGGGACGTTGAGCCCGCTTGACGTGGCGCCGAAGAGCTTGGCGCCCGGTGCACTGTTCGAGCGCTTGAAGCAGTCGCTCGAGGCGGTGCGAGGCCGAGGCGGCGCAGCTCTTCGCGGGCGGCTCCAAGACATCGAGTTGCCGGACGTGATTCAAACGCTGATTCAGTCGCGAAAGACTGGGCGGCTGCTGGTCCGGTCGACGCGCGCGACGGGTGAAATCCACTTCAGTCTCGGCGCCATCGTGGACGGCTTTTTCGGTGACCGTTATGGCGACGACGCCGTCATCGCGCTCGTGCGCCTTCGCGACGGCGAGTTCACGTTCGACGCGGCGTTCAAGCCGGGCCTCGCGCGCATTCACACGCCCACGGAAATGCTGCTCCTCGAAGCGATGCGGCGCATCGACGAGAGTTCCATGCGCCCCATGTGAGGGGTCGCTTGCAGCCTTTCAGGCTTCGCCGCCTCGCAGAACCGCGAACATGTCGTCGTCGAGGCGGCACAGTTTCCCGTCGTCGTCGACGCACGCATGTCGCGTCATGCCCTCGGTGATGATCACGCCGTCGCGGCGAATCGTGTACGCGAAACGGAGCGACGCCGCGCGCAGCTCCACGAGGTCGACCTCAACGTCGAGAACGTCATCGAAGCGTGCGGACTGCATGTACTTGCAGCTGGCTTCGACCACGGCCAAGTGGCGCCCCATTGCGGCCCAGTCGACGTAGCGCGCGTTGCGTTTGCGCAGCCATTCAACTCGCGCGATTTCGAGAAAGCCTAGGTAGCGCCCGTGGTGAACGATGCGCATGGCATCGGTTTCATCGAAGCGAACGCGCACGCTCACCGTCGAGCGCGTCTTCGCAGGGTCGAGGGGAACGAGGGAGGTCGCCGCCATGAGCGCTCGCTAGCAGGGCTCGAGGAAAGTCGCGCGAGGCTCTCGCGGGCGCGACCATGGTTTCGCCGCGAAGTTCTACGCGAGCGCAGTCGGGGTCAGGCTCCGAGGAACGGTGAGCGTGAAGCGCGCGCCGCCGAACTCCGGCGAGCGGTCGAGCGTGAGAGTTCCTCCGTGCTCTTCCGCAATACGCGTGCAGATTGCAAGCCCGAGCCCCGTGCCTTTGCCTGCGGGCTTCGTCGTGAAGAACGGGCGCATGATGGCCGCGACCTTGTCGTCCGGAACCCCGGGTCCATCGTCTTCGACGACGATGCGAACGCTTGCGCCGTCGTCCGTGAGACCCGTCCGAAGGCAGATGATTCCCTGGTTGTGCGAGTCACCGCGGTCGCGGGTGCCAAGAGCGTCGGCGGCGTTCACCACGAGGTTGAGAACGACTTGGCCGATGTGACTTCGGTGGCAGCTCATGGGCGGTACGTCGCCGAATTCCGTGCGCAAGTCGAAGGGTCGGGTGCGCGCGCCGACAATGACGAGAGCCTCTCGAATGACGGAACTGAGGTCCACGTGGTCCGTTCGTTCGTCGTCCATGCGGCCGTAGTTGCGCATGGCTCGGGTGACCTCCGAGAGTCGGTGCACGCCATCGTCGATGATGACGAGGAAGCGATCGATGTCGTTCATGGGCGTGGCGATCGCGGCGGAGCAGGGTGCGGCGCTCGCTTCCCCCAACGCCACGCGGATGGCTCCCAGGCGCCTTTGGCAGATGGCGACAGCACCGCCGACGTAGTTGAGCGGGTTGTCGATCTCGTGGGCGACGCTTGCGACCATTTGACCGAGGGAGGCCATCTTCTCCGCTTGGATAAGCTGACGCTGCGCCTCCGCACGTTCGACCTCGACCGCCTGCTTTGCCTCAAGGACGACCTCGAGATCGCTCTCTGCACGGACGTGACGAACGCGCAGTTCCTCGACCGTTCCCTCAAGGCGCCCGCGTTCTTCCAGTTCGCGCTCGAGCCGTCGGCGCGCTTCGATTGTCTCGACCGAAAAGCGGCGAAGCGACAAGTGATGGCCGATGCGCACGAGGAGCTCTTCGCGCGTGAAGGGCTTGGTCAGGTAGTCGTTCGCTCCGTGGCGAAAGCCATCGATGATGTCGCTCTCGCGGGTGAGCGCCGTGAGAAGCACGATCGGCAAGTCCGTCGAGTTGCGGTGCGGGCGCACGCGGTCAAGGACGTCGAAGCCGCTGAGGTCGGGCATCATGACGTCGAGAAGCACGAGGGCCGGGCAATTGTCGGAGAGAATGCGTTCGACCGCTTGGGCGCCTCCTTCGCACTCGTCGACCGCGAGCCCGGCGCGCGAAAGTTGCTGCACGAGCACGTGGCGATTCACCTCATCGTCGTCGACGATCAAGATGGTCTCGCGCCGCGGATCGGCCACGCGAGGAACGAAGGGAAGCGAGGCGGGGATCGTCGCGGACGACGAGGGAGCGCCTTCGACGGCGCCCGGTGCGGCAGCGACTTGTAGCGACGTCTCGAGATCGAATCGAAACACCGAGCCGCCCTCGGCACCCGTCGCGTATTCCATGCGGCCACCGTGCGCTTCCGCGAGCTGGCGCGCGATAGCAAGGCCGAGTCCCGCGCCTCGTCGGGCGACCTTCGCGTCGGCGTTTCCCTGGTCGAACGGATCGAAAATGCCAAGGCGCGCGGCCTCTGGAACACCGGGGCCCGTGTCGCTGACTTCCACGACGGTGCGCAGGCCCTCTACGCGCGCGTGCACCGACACCGAGCCGTCGGCCGTGAACTTGATCGCGTTGCCGACGAGGTTGTGAAGAATTTGTTGCAGTCGACCGTCGTCGGCGAAGACCACGATCGAGCCCTCCACGTCGTGCGTCAGCGAGAGGCCCTTCCGAAGCGCTTCGGGTCGTTGCAGGTCGAGCACCGCGTCGACGACCTTCGTGAGCGACGTCTTGCGCTTCTCCATCACGAGCTCCGCGTGGCGCAGGCGCGTGTAATCGAGAATGTCGTTCACGAGTCCCGCAAGGCGTCGCCCGCTCTCCACGATGATGCGGAGGTTCTTTTCTGCGCGTGGCGCGAGGGGCCCCGCGTAACCGTCGAGCAGCGCGTCCGCGAGGCCGACCATGCCGTTGATGGGCGTGCGAAGTTCGTGCGACGTGGTCGCGAGAAAGAGGTCCTTGAGCTGGTCGAGGCGCTGGATTTCTTTGGTGACCTTCTCTTGCGCTTCGAGGCGTGATCGCGCGGCGCTGAGCGCCAGATCCCGGCTCTCCGCGGCCTCTTCACTCAAGCGACGCACGCGCTCGGCGAGGCCCGCACTCAGGATGAGCGCATCGAGGGCGCTGCCGATGTATGGCGCCTGCAGAACGAGCGGAAACTCAGGCAGTACACCGCGAACGGTCAGAATATAGAGAACGCTTCCGGCGAGAAGCATCGACGTTCCGGAGAGGTAGTTGCGCGCGTAGAAGCCGCCGCCACCAAAGGAGATGTACGCGATGGCGAGCGTGAGGCTGGTTAGCAAGACCGCAAGCATCGGCGCGGACCCGATGACGTCCGCACGACGAAAGAAGAAGGGAACAACGGCGCCCCACGCCGCAAGCAGCCATTGCGCCCCGTGGAGCATGCGATCAATGCGCGGCGCATGCACATGCACGGTCGTGTACCGTCGACCAAACGCAATCGCGAACGCGAGGCTGATGAACGGGAATGCGTTCACCCCGCCATCGACGAGTGTGACGGAACCCGCTCCGAGCATCGAATGCACGCCGGACGTCATGATCCACGTGAGCGCTTGGAAGAACACCGCGCCGCTGTAGAAGAGGAAGAGCGTGTCGCGCGTGCCGCGAAAAAGCGAAAGGTTGTAGAGTGCAAGGGCCAAGAGAAACCCGCACAACACGAAAACGCCGCCCGCGTGGCTGATGACCCCCTGCGTGAGCCCGATCGCGTCGACGACCTTGAACTTCAGCAGCACCGCAGACACGGTACGAAGCTCGATGGCGAACTCCTGTGTTTCGCCAGGGTTGAGGTCCACCGTGCCCGACGGGAGAGGGCCGTAGACTTCGCGATCCTCGGCGGGAACGTGGTCTCCGCTTTTCGTAACGGTCCAGCCCTGCGGCGTGCGCCGGTAGAAGTTCACCCGGTCCGTCGTGCCGAACTGGTGCACGAGGTACAGGCGCTGCGCTTTGTCCGTGGCGTTTCGCAGAACGCCGTGGAGCCAGTACGTTTCGTCCCCAAGGCTCGGGGGTCGCGTCGTGCCTTTTGCCGCGAGAGGCTCGAAGGCGTCGAGGTTCAAGAGGACGTTTTCGAGCGGCCTGTCCGGACCGTTCACGATGAGAAGGTCCAGAGAATCGCTGGCGTTTACGGCGTGAGCCGAACCGTCGAACACCAGTTCACCGGCCAGGGCCGATGCTGGCGCAAGCGCGACGACCACCGCCGTAAGCAGCGCGCAGGCCATCCGACGAACCCAAAGAGCCGGCAACCAACGGGCGCGTGGTTGTCGCCCCTTACGCAAGATCCCCATCGCGACTCGATTGCCCTTCCCGCGCGGTCGATTAGCGTCGTGCCGCGACTTGACGGTACCTGAGGCACCGTCACACCCCAAGTCGCTCGTGAGCCATGTGTGGAATCGTTGCCTTCGTTGGAACCCGTGCTGCCAGTCCCGTGCTCGTGGAGGGCCTCCGAAAGCTGGAGTACCGCGGCTACGACTCGGCAGGGATCGCAGTTCATGCCGGTGGTGAAGTCGCCGTCGTGCGCGCGGTCGGCAAATTGTCGAACCTCGACGCGGCGCTTGCTCGGACGCCCCTGAAGGGAACGGTCGGCATCGGCCACACGCGATGGGCAACGCATGGTCGTCCGAGCGAGGCGAATGCGCACCCGCACGTTTCGGGGCCGGTCGCGGTCGTGCACAACGGAATCATCGAAAACCACGTGGCGTTGCGTCACGAGCTCGAGGCAGCCGGGGTTCGCTTCGCCAGCGACACGGACACGGAGATCGTCGCGCACCTCGTCGCTCGCGCGCTCGCGGCAGGGTCGCCGTCGCTCGAAGAAGCCGTCGCGTCGTCTCTGCGTCTCGTGACCGGCGCATACGCCATCGCGGTCATCTCGAAGACCGAGCCCGACGTGGTCGTGCTCGCGAAAGATCAGTCGCCACTCGTCTTGGGCATTGGCGACGGCGAGCTCATTGCGGCGAGCGATATTCCAGCGATTCTATCGACCACGCGTGACGTCATCTTCCTCGAAGACGGCGAGATGGTCGTGCTCCGACGCACGGAGAAAGACGGCGCGTTCACCTTCGACGCGCGCCTCCGAACCGTCGCCGGCCAGCCCGTCGTTCGCCCCACCAAGCGCATCGACTGGTCGCCCGCTCAAGCCGAGAAGGGCGGATTCAAACACTTCATGCTCAAGGAGATCCACGAGCAGCCGCGTGCGATCGAGGACACGCTTCGAGGGCGTATCGATCTTGCGGGCGGCGATGTGGTGTCGCAAGAACTCGGCCTCGACGACAGCGTCGCAACGAGTATTGATCGCGTCTATTTCGTGGCTTGCGGGACGAGCGCTCACGCGGCGATGGCGGGCCGCTACTGGGTCGAAGCCCTCGCGCGGGTTCCCTCGACCGTTGAGATCGGGAGCGAGGTTCGTTACCGCGACCCGGTCTTCACGCCGCGCGATCTCGTCATCGCCGTGAGTCAATCCGGCGAGACCTCGGACACCCTTGCCGCGGTGAAGGCTGCGCGTGCAGGCGGCGCGCGGGTCCTCGCGATTGCGAACGTTCTCGACAGCGCGATTCCTCGCGCGGCTGATGGTGCATTCTACACGCATGCGGGCCCGGAAATTGGCGTCGCCTCAACGAAGTGTTTCACCACGCAGCTCGCGGCGCTCCTTCTCTTCGCCGTGTGGCTCGGCCGTCGTCGCGGCACGCTCTCGCCGGAGCGCGCCAAATTCGTTCTCGGCGCCCTGGCTCACGTGCCGGCCCTCATGCGTGAAGCGCTCGAAGACGACGCGTCGTTGCGGCTCCTCGCCAAGCGCCATCTGAAGGCCCGCGACATGCTGTTTCTCGGACGAGGCATCGGCTTTCCCATCGCGCTCGAGGGCGCGTTGAAGGTGAAGGAGATCAGCTACGTCCACGCGGAAGGCTACGCGGCCGGCGAGATGAAGCACGGACCCATTGCGCTCATCGACGATGCGATGCCGGTCGTGGTGGTGTGTCCGCGCGACGATCACTTCGAGAAGACCGCGTCGAACCTTCAAGAGGTGCGGGCGCGCGAGGGGCAGATCATCGCCGTCGGAACGAAGGGCGACGAAGAGCTTGCGAGCCTTGTGGCCAAGCACGACGGCGACCTCGTGACAGTGCCCGCATGCGCACCAGAGGTCGTGCACTTGGTGACGGTGATTCCCCTGCAATTGCTCGCGTATCATATGGCCGATCTCAAGGGCACCGACGTCGATCAGCCTCGCAATCTCGCCAAGACGGTGACCGTCGAATGAGCGCGCTTTCGAGCGACTGGACGCACCGCCGAGTCGACTTGCTCGGGTCGCGTTTCGTGCGCGGCACCGTGGCCGATTGGAAACCAAAGGTGGCCTGGTCATGGCGTCCGAGTCACGGCGGTCGAGTCGATCAAGTGCGCACGGTGGGCGACCTCATCGTCGTCGTCACCATGCCGCCGGGTCCGCCCGGTTGGACGCATGCGATGGTTCATCTCGTGGACGGCAAGACGGGCAAAGAGCGCGTCTCGAGGAGATTGCCTGACCCCGCTCCCGTGGGCGCGCTCGCAGTGGGGCCTCGCTCCGTTCACGTGGCGGTCGCCGGTGATGCCGTGGCACCGTACCACTACGCGCTCGAACGCGATTCGCTCCGGCCGCAACGGCGCACGGTGTTGCCGCTCGTGACGACAGGTCTTGAAGACGACGTCCTCGACATGTGGGCTCCAAGCGATGACCGGGTGGCCTTCGAGGTCGAGCTCGGGGCGGAGCGTTCGCGACGCTTCGGTTGGGTCGACCTTCCTTCGCGACGCGGATCGCTGCGTGCGCACGATACAGGGCTCGCTGCGGGCGACCGAGGCGGGCCGCCACGCGATTGCGCAATATCAGGCGAATACCTGATCATTCCTGTGCCGGGCATCGACGGGCCGCCGCCCACAGCTCCAGGGGCGCAGCGCATGGGCGTTGCCGAAGTTGGGGGAGGTTCGGACGGGTCGCGCGGCTCAAGCGCTCCAGCGGAAGGAATCTGGTTCAGGTCTTCCCTCGAGCATACGTCGGCTGCGACGACGGTCGTAGGCGGCGAGTCGTCGGTGACCTGCGCGTTCGCCGCGCTTGCCTCGGACACCGAGGGCGAACTTCTCGTCGAAGCGCTCACGATCGATCGCGCGACGTCGGTGGTGCGACAGCGTCACGTGGCCCGCATGGGCGGCGCGCCATCGCGAACGTTTTCGGGATTTCGCGCGGTGCGCATGCCGAGCGGTCAGCTTTTTTTGCAGCCGAATGTCGTCGGCGGTTTGGCGTGGGGCCTTGCGCTCAAACTACCGAATGGTGCGGGTGCGCCGGACGGTGTGCTCCTCGGCGCGCGAGGAACGAGCCTCTGCTTTGGCACCGACGACGCGCTCGTGGTCCTTCGCGAGAAGGCCGCGGGGATCGTGACGCTCACGGCGCTCGATACGCAATCGGTTGGCGGCCTGCAGGGGCGCCGAGCGAAGAGCTTGTGGTCGTTCGACGTGCCCGATTCGGGAGAAGGCGTGGCGGTTTACGCGGGACAGCCGGGCATCGTTCTTCGGTCCACCAAGGCGCTCACGCTCATCACCGGCGCGTAACGCGGCCTTCGCTTACGCGCACCGCGTTGACTTGGCGGGAGGCTGCGCTCATCGTCCATCGGGCCGCTCGGCGCACTGTCGCAGCCGATGCGAGGTCCGTGAGGTTTGCATGCGTTTTCACAAGCTCGGTCGAACGGGACTCTTCGTTTCGGAAGTGTGCCTCGGCACCATGACGTACGGAGGCAAAGGCTTTTGGGCCATCATGGGTGACCTCGGTCTCGACCCGGTCGTCGAGCAACTTCGCAGCGCCGTTGACGCGGGCGTGAACTTCATCGACACGGCGAACGTTTACCACGAGGGCGAAAGCGAGAAACTCGTCGGCGAAGCGATCGGCAAGCTCGGTCTCGCGCGCCATTCGCTCGTGCTCGCGACGAAGGTTCGGGGCCGCATGGGACCGGGGCCCAACGACGTGGGGCTCTCGCGCAAGCACGTGCTCGCGTCGATCGACGAGAGTTTGCGGCGGCTCAAGACCGACCACGTGGACCTCTTTCAGATTCACGGCGTTGACGTGGCGACGCCGCTCGAGGAGACGCTCGACGCGCTCGGGGACGTCGTCCGCGCAGGCAAGGTTCGTTACGTAGGGTTTTGCAATTTGCCCGCATGGACCGCGATGAAGGCGCTGGCGATCGCCGAACGCATGGGGCTGCCGCGGTTCGTCTCCGCGCAAATGTATTACTCGATTGCCTCACGCGAAATTGAGCGCGAGGTGGTTCCCCTTGCTCGCGAAGAAGGTCTCGCGATTCTCCCGTGGTCTCCGCTCGCGGGCGGGCTTTTGAGCGGCAAATTCGCAGCCGGCGAGAAGGGCCCGGAAGGGTCGCGGCGCGCCTCGTTCGACTTTCCAATCGTGGACAAGGGGCGAGCTTTCGGATGCATCGAAGTCATGCGTCCCATCGCCCTCGAGCACGGCGTAAGCGTCGCGCAGATCGCGCTCGCGTACGTTCTCCACAAGCCCTTCGTGACGAGCGTCATCATCGGCGCTCGCACGCAAGAGCAGCTTGTCGACAACCTCGCCTCGACGAAGGTCGTGCTCAGCGAAGACGAGTTGCGCAGGCTCGACGAGGTGAGCGCGTTGCCGCCCGAGTACCCCGGCTGGATGGTCGATTGGCAAAACACGCGCGACAAGAACGGCGACGGCTCCACACGCGCGTAAATCAACGCGCCTTTCACCGGGGCTTCACACACCTTTGCACGCACGCGGCGCAGTGGCTCCGAACGCTCCCGTGTGCGTGTAGAGTACATGCGCCTATTCGCGGTGGTGTACCCGCGGCAAAGAAAAAGGGCCCCCCTTTCGAGGAGCCCTTCTTCGCATCGAGGCGGCCTGTGTGACTCAGTTGCGCAGGATGCAGGTGAGCTGAACCTCGCCCTTCGGGAGTCCTCGTTGCGAGAACTTGATGGCGTAATCCTGCGCGCAGTTCGAGGCTTCGCGGGCCTTTGCGCCGGTGACGTAGCACCAGCCGGCGTCGGGGCTCGTGAGGCACGAGTTGGCGGTGTTCACGTCGGTGATCTGCTTGATGCCGCAGACGAGCTTCGTCTTTTCTTCGGCGGTCTGGCCCGTGCGAACGCGGGCGAGGACGGCGGGGTCGAGGTCGATGCGATCGACGTCCGCGCACTTGGTGCCCGAGTCGAGGGTCTCCGCGCGCGTCTCGATGATGAGGCAAGGCGCCTGGTTCGTCGCCGTATCGACCATCAGCGGGCGCGGCAGGCATTGGCCGCCGAGACCTTGCTTGAGGCGGTTGACGATGGCTTCCGCGGCAGGGTTGTAGCCGTAGGTCGCGCTGTTCTGATCGCCGCTCAACGTGATCGGGCAGATGGAGGCGACGACGGACTGCTCGCTCGCGGAGAGGGCACGCGCCAGCGAGAGTTCGCGGATGGTCGGGTACGCCTTCGCCTTGATCTGCGAGGTGCCGTTGCAGAGCGGCGGGTTCTTGTCCGCGCTGTTGCAGTCGCACAGGTCGGTCGCGCCGCAGTTCTTCGGCGTCGGCAGATTGAAGGTGCATGCATACTGCAAGTCACTGTTCGCGGTGTTGTACTCGCGGCCGTGAATGGCATCGGTGCCGTTGCCTGCGGTGTTCGCGGGCGGCAAGCTCGGGCGCGCGCTCATCGACTCGATCATGTGCGGGTCGGCGCCATCGAACTTGAAGTTCAGCGGGTCCGAGCCGAGGATGGTCGTCCAGTCGCTGCTCGTGAGCTTGTCCTTCAGCTTCGCGGTGGCTGGGTCCGTGGTCGTCGAGAGCAGCTGCCAAGGCACGCCGCCGATGAGCGAGAAGATGACGAGGTTCTTGTCACGCGTTCCGGTTGGGAGCGTGCAGAGTTTGCCATTGAGCTCGGCGTTCAGATCGAGGCCCGTTGGGTCCGGAAGCTCGGCGGCGAACACGGGGTTCGTGCACGACTTGGCCGCGTCGTCGGTGCGGTACTGGTTGGCGCGCGAGTGCTCGGTGGTGCGGTTCGGGAGCTTGGAGCTCTGGTAGCCGTCGACGTAGCGCTGGATCGGGAACTGCGGATCGTAACCGAAGCGGCGCTTGGGCTGGAACCAGCGCTCGTTCGGAAGGTCGCCGTCGGGCACGCGGGCGTTGGCGCTTCCGCCGCACGCGGTGTCGCTTGGGTTCGCACGGCAGCTCGTGCAGCCAACGGACATGGGGTCCGTGTCGCAGGCGGACGTGCCGCGCGGCGTGTAGCCACGGTTGTTCTTGAGCGGCGCAGCCTGCGGCGGGTCCGCGGCGTAGCCGTAGTCGAAGAACCAGTAACCCCACTGGTAGCCCGTGTTGTTCACGACCTCGGCCGCGAGGGGGTCCGCCGTCGAGTCGTTCTCGTCGGTGACCATGACGACTGCAACGAGGGAGTCGGGGCGAAGGAACTTCTTGCGCTGGAGCAAGATGTCCGCGTCGACGCCGTCGAGGGCGATGGATTCGGCGCCGTTCGTCGGGTCGACCGAGACCTTGAAGCTTGTGTACGGATCGGGCTGAAAGAGGAAGCGGTAGACGCTCTCAAGCTGGGCCTCGAAGCCGCAGCCGTACTCTTGCACGCCGGTGATCATGGACGTGAAGCGCGTGACGAAGTCCGTCGAGTTCGACAGCGGCGCTGCGTCGACAGAGGGCTTGTCGGTCTTGTTGTAGAATGCAAGGAAGCCGCCGTTTGCCGCCGCCTTGTCGTCGGGCGTTCCGTCACGGTCCGAGCTCGAACCCTTGGTGCGGTAGAGCAGGTGACCGCGGTCGTCCGTGTGGCGCTGAAACGGAAACTGGCTTGGGTCCTTCGGCTTGCAGGCCGCGTACCCGCCGCGCGAGCCCATCGAGGAGCTCACGATGCCGACGTGCAAGTCCTTCACCGCGGGAAACTCCGCGCGAATCGACTCGTCGCCGGCGGCCAGCGTCGTGCAATCGCCGCGGTCCGAAGACCCGACCGTGTCACCGGTGCCGAGCTCTTTCTTGCAAAGCGGGTTGACGAGGCGACCCACAAGCTTCGGCACGGCGACGCCGAGGATGGCTTGTTTGTCGGCCATGGAGGCCGAGTTGTCGATCGCGAACAGAAGGTCGACTTTATCGACGCCCTTCAAGTTGATCTTGGAGAAGATCGTCGCACTTACCTCCGGCTGCACTTCCGCAATGGGGCGGCTCAGGCAGCCGAAGCCGACGAGGGCTCCAGCGATGACAGACGCGGTGGCGACTTTGCGGCCCCAGGGGGACCGAGACATAGGCGAAATCGGGCTCATGGTGCTTCTCACGCGTGCGGCCCAAGGTCCTAGCACGCGAATCAGGAAAGGGTGCCATCGCGGCGTGGCTCGTTGAACTCCTGGCGTCGCCGGTTTCGCTCAGCGTGAATTCGTCCATCGCAGGTAGACGAAACCGGGCCAACTGGGGAACGGCTTATCCATCTCGGAGGACGGCGGTCGCAAGCCCGAGTCGGATGGCCGCGACTTGCTTTGCGCCCATTCCCTCGACCGCGCCGAGTTCCGCGTCGCTGGCTTGAAGAATGCCGCGCACGGAACCGAAGCGTTCGACGAGTCTCTTTTTTGTCTCGCCGCCGACGCCCTTCACGTCGTCGAGGGCCGAATGGAAGCGTCGAACTTTGCCGAGACGCTCGCGCGCGCGGTTTGAGAATCGGTGAGCTTCGTCGCGCAAATGAGCGAGAAAACCCAAGACCGCCGCGTGGGACCGGAGCTCAATCGCGTTCTTTTGGCCCGGCAGGTAGAGCCTGTCGACGACGCGATCGCCGGACGTGAGGTCGCGTTCTTTCGCGAGGCCCACAATGGGCAAATCGTGGAGCCCGAGGTCGCGCGCGGCCGCTACGGCGACGCCCACTTGTCCGCGCCCTCCATCGACGACGAAGAGGTCGGGAAGGTTCCACGCGGACTCATCGTCCGAGGTCGTGCGTGCGGTTCGACCTCGGCGAAAGCGCCGCGACAGGACCTCGTACATCGCGCCGTAATCGTCACCGCCGCGCCGCTCGACCACGTCGTCGCGCACATGAAAGGTTCGGTAGCGGCTCTTGTCGGGAGCCGCGTCGAGGAACGCCACCACCGCGCCCACCGTGTCGCCACCGCCGAGATGCGAGATGTCGCAACATTCGACGCGCCTTGGCAGCGAGGGCAACCGCAGGAGCTGTTGAAGCTTGGCGAGACGAGCCTCGACGTCGTCCACGGAGCGCCGCTTTT
This sequence comes from uncultured delta proteobacterium, assembly GCA_903870415.1. Taxonomy (GTDB): domain Bacteria; phylum Myxococcota_A; class Polyangia; order Polyangiales; family Polyangiaceae; genus CAIQDA01. The sequence goes on along the minus strand of CAIQDA010000094.1, from coordinate 32,797 downwards.
CCGAAAACGCGTGGGTCGCGTTGTCCATGGCGAGCTTGAGCAAGTCGACCTTCGGCCCGCGCTTCGGAACAAGCAACGTGACCTTGTGGCCACTGGCGCGTTTGAGCTGCGCCTCGAGCGCCTCTTTTCCTTCGGGCTCGACGGGCACGACAATCTCTTCAGGAATCATTCCTTGCGGCAGCGCGGCGTTCGGCGGGCGTGTCGGTTCTTCGTCGATGGCCGGCGCCTGCGTTTGGGCGTCGTCCCCATCACCATCGGCCTCGTCGTCACCAACCACGTCGTGCTGCAGGTAGGTTCGAAGGATGTAGGCTGCAAGCAATGCCTCGTCGTCGAAAACGGCTTGCACGCCAGAGATGGTCCGCACGTCCACGAGGCGCCCCGAGCGCACGCGCAGGTGTGCAAGTTCGATGCGCTCGCCATCGCGGTGCAGTCCGATGACGTCCCGATCCGCGGGGTCGTCGCTCACGATGCGCTGCTCTTCCTGAACACGGTCGATCGCTCGGAGTTGATCGCGGTACACCGCCGCGAGCTCGAACTGAAAGGTGCTCGCCGCGTGACGCATTTGCGCATCGACGGTGCTTCGCAACTCTTCGTGCCGGTTCTCCAGAAACAGCGTCACGAGGCGCACTTGGGTCGCGTACCAGCTCGCGTCGACGGCGAGCACGCACGGAGCGGGGCAGCGCTTGATTTGATGCTGCAGGCACGGGCGCTGGCGATTGGCGAAGTCCGCGTCCGAGCACGTGCGCAGTTGGAAGTGCTTGTTGACGACGTGGAGAGTGCGCCGAGCCGCGGTCGCCGAGTCGAAGGGACCAAACACCGGCCCAGGCGATCCGTCGTCGCGCCGAATGACGAGGAGCCTCGGCCACGCATGACCCACCGTGAGCTTGAGCGAAAGGTAAGTCTTGTCGTCTCGCAGCTTCACGTTGAAGCGTGGAAGGTGCTGCTTGATGAGCTCGTTCTCGAGAATCAGCGCTTCTTTTTCGGAACCAACGACGACGGTTTCGAGGTCCGCGATGAGCTCGGGAAGCAGCGGAATGAAGAAGCGTCCATCGCCTCCACTTTCAGCAAAATAGCTGCGTACGCGGCTGCGAAGGCTCTTGGCTTTGCCGACGTAGAGCACGCGTCCATCGCGGTCGCGAAAGAGGTACACGCCCGGCTCGCGCGGCAGCGTGGCGAGTTTCTGCTGCACAAGAAGAGCGAGCGCCGTCATTGGGCGAACGGTGCTCCTCGAAACATGATGGTGCGTTCGCTCTTCGCGAAGTCGCGAACGAAGAGCCCCATGACCGATCCGAAGAGCGCATCACCGCCCGTGCGCGAAGGCGACGCACCGGTGACCCAACGCCGCAAGTGCTCGATCATTTCGGGGTCGGCCGGGTTCACGTCCGCGCGCACGGAAACAAAATAGCTGCGTCCTGCAAGCAATGGCGCGCGCATCGGAATGGCGAACTCGCGGAGCTCTGCGCATTGACGAGCGACGCCGTCCACCGCGAGAAACGCAAGGTTGCGCGCATCTCCTGGCGCGTCGATTTGCACCCGGTAGACCTCGTCCCAAAGATCGAAACGGACCCGGCAAGTGCGCGCCGATGCGGCCACGAGTCGACCGTCGCTCTCGTCGTGAATCGCGACGCGAAGCGTGAGCGTGTGCAGCAGTCCGTTGGCGAGCTTCTCGCTGACGGGGGAGGTGAGGAGCTCGCGAAACGCAACGGAGACGCGAAGGCCCTTGTCATTTGCGACCGCCACCAAGGGGCGTCGCGTCCACTTGGCGGGGGGCGGGGGATCGTCGGCACGTGCGCGAAGCGACGTGGTCAGGATGATGGCCGCGACACCGGCGAGCGTTCGAGTGAAGGCTCTCATGGGCGCAACTCGGTCGGAAAAAGTCCGAGCCAATTCGACACGCCGAAGCCGAAAACGCCCACGTTCGAGACCATGCGGATGCCCGCGTCGAACGTAAGGTCGATGGGCCAGGAGCGATCGACGGGAGGATGCGCCGAGGCGAGGAGCTGCGCCGGGTCGTCGAGCCAGTACGCACCCGCGCCGACGTAGAGGTCGACCGACTCGATGGAGGAGCCGCCGCGGTAAAGGCGAAACGCGTAGTCAACGTCGAGCTTGGCGGCGACGGTGCCCCAGCGGTTGCCTCCGATGCGTGTGCCGAGCAGGTTGGGTGCGGGTCGCTGATCGACCGTCAGTCCGAGGACCCGATCGGGCAAGAGGTCGCTGAGGTCGCCGACGTTGAAGCGTTCAAAGAGCGGCGCGGACCCGGAGACGACGCCGCCGAATGCGTTGAGGCGAAGCGTGTCGCCGCGCCAAGGAAGCGCAAACCACCGGGTGAGGCGCGCTTCGACCTTCGCGTAAGGGTAGTCGCTGCCGGTGGGCGTTGCGGCGACGTCGGTCCCGATGCGCGCAAGGATGCCGCGCGAAGGCACCGCGGGATTGTCGCGACTGTCGTAAATCGCCGAGACTCCAACGACCCCGAGCGTGCTCGCGCGTGGCAGCAGATGCGTCGCAATTGGCGTGCGTTCACCGTTGAGGAGCTCGCTCGCGAACGAGGGTCCTTCGGGCGCATCGAGAAGCTCGGCGCGGTACGTGCCATGAAGAGTCCAATCGGCATCCATGCGCATCGAGGCTCGGAGCGATCCGCCGATGCGACCATAGGTGTAGACTGCATGCGACGTCGGCGCTGTTCCCTCGGGCGATGACACGAGGACCTTGCGGGCACCGAAGGACTCTTCGTGTGCGGCCGTGAGGAAACTCGCTTCGAAATCGACGCCCGACGCCAAAAGACCGCGCTCCCCGACGCGCAGGCGAAGCGCGTGTTGATGGTTCGCCAGTGCCGCGGCGGCCCCGAAAAGTACGCCCGTGCCCGCCAGGTTGCTTTCGACGAGCTCGACGCCGCCAAAAGGTCCGATGGGCGAGGTGGTGCCATCGCTGCTCGCTCGAGCGCCGACGCCCGCCACGAGGCTCTCGACGATGAGCGTGTTTCTCTCGCGCACTTCGCAAACGAGGACGACGCGCCCGCGCTTCGAACCGCGCCGCAACGACAGCTCCACATCGCGAAAATACCCCGTGGCCAAGAGCCGATAGCGGGCACGCAAAAGCCTGCGATCTTCCGGGTCGATGCGATCGCCGGGAGCCCATGGAATCAGCGCGTAGATGACGCGCGAGAGTGTGCGCTCGTTGCCGCGAACGTCGACACCCTCGAGCGTGTAAAGCGTTCGGGCTTCGCTCGCGATTGCCGCGGCGTCCCCTTCGGTTGGCGCGGGCGAAGGACCTTCGATGCGCGACTCGTCGTCCGCAACGTCGTCGGCATAAGCGACGTGCGCAACGGCGAGAGCGAACGCGAAGGTCTTCCGCCGCAGGGTCACGGCTTGGCGTCGGGCTGCACGTCCGGGTGGGCGCGCTTGAAGGCGTCAAGCTCCGCGCACGCGACTTCCGCGCGGCGAATCCTTGGAAAAGGCTCGAGATCAACTCCAAAGCGCCGGGCGTTGTAGAGCTGCGGCACGAGCATGACGTCGGCGTAGGTGGGGTGGGTGCCGAAGCAAAAGGGAGCTCCGGCGTCACGTCGCGCGAGGAGTTCTTCGAAGGCGCCAAGACCCTTGCCCATGACCTGACGTGCCCACGCCATTTTCGCCGCCTGGTCCGCGTCGCCTGGAAAGAGCTGCTTGAGCACCCACAGGTTTTGGAGCGGCTGCGTGCCCGCGTTGATGATCTCGACGAGCGCGCGCACATGGGCGCGATCAAGGAGCGCGTGAGGCAAGAGCGCAGGCGATGGAAAAGCCTCCTCGAGCCACTCGAGAATGGCCACCGACTCGACGAGGGTGGCGCCTTCCACATCGAGCGCGGGCACGTATCCCGAAGGATTGCGCGCGCGATGCGTGTCGCTCACGTGCTCGCCGTGAAGCAGGTTCACAGGCTCCTGCCGATAGCGGAGCCCCTTGAGTTCGAGAGCGATGCGGACCCGGTATGCGGACGACGAGCGCCAGTAACCATGGAGAACAAGCGACGGTTGCACGCGCGAGAGAATAGCAGAACCGCTGCGAATTTCCGCGGAAACCAGATGCAACCCCGGGGGCACGGTTTGGGGGAGGAGCGGAGGATCGCCGCGCCGCCCGGGGTCACGCTGGGAGAGCGAATAAGACTCTCGAAAACCGAGGACGCCATCGGTGGCGGCGGCAACGGCGAAGCCAAGGAATCAAGCCAAGAAGAAAGCGGGGAGGCCGCCAAGCGGAGGCCTCGTAAACGTTTCTCGCGAGGCGAGAGGTCAGGACTGCTTGAGCTTGTTCGCGAGCTCGTCGAGCGACTTGGCGGTCTCTGCGAGGGCCTTCGAGGTCGACTCGAGGGCGACCTTGCCGGACTCGATGCCGATCGATGCCCAGGCAATCCCCACGTCCTTGAGCTTGCTCACGAGCGACTCGACCTGGGTGCCGTTCGGCGTCTGCGCAGGCGCGGCTTCGACGGTGGACGGGGTTTCGACGGTGGCGTTTACTTCAGACATGGGATTACCTCTTATATATGGGATATGGTTATGAGTCAGTCTTCGTCGGACGAGGAATTCGCCGCGCAAGGTGTGCAAGCAAAGAGCCGATCCGCGGTGGGTTCAGCGCTGATGACAAGCTGGGCCGTGGTGCCCTTCGGAAGGTCGCATTGGCAACGCGCGCAGGTCGCGGGCTTCGTCAACGTGACGGACTGGAAGGCGACGGCGTGTTCGAGAGGGTTCGAGAGCACCTTCTTCTTGAGGCGCTCGCGCTCGACTTCGAGCTGCTTCACCGCCGAGAGAAGCTGGTTCTCCACGTTGACGGTGGCGCGATCGGCGACGTTCACGGCGTCTTCGAGGATGGCGCGGACGAGGTTCGACACCGGCACGCGAAGGTTCGCCGCGAAGCGCTTGAGCTCACGTTCGAGCACCGCGGGAACGCGCGTGTGGAGGACCCGCTCCTTGCGCTCTTCCGCGCCCGGTCGTGACGGAGCGACGCCGTCCTCGGACGTGTTCTCAGCGTCGTCGACGGGCTCGAAGGCGGGGGTGGATGGCTCGTGTGTCACACCGTGTTACGTAGCATCACCGCGTATCACGTCAAGATCTTTTTTTGGCCGTCGCTAAGAACCACCAGCGAAAAGGCGTGTATCACGGAAAATACCTGCGTATCACGCGTCGGTACGACTCGGCGCGTCATGGATGCCGACGGAGCGCCGCTCGCCCCTGCGCCACGACCGAACGGCCGCATCGAACTCCGCGGAGACGAGCATCGTGAGGGCGCTCAGCCAAATCCACAGGAGCAGCAACACGACGCTCGCGAGGCTTCCGTAGAAGACCGAGTAACGCCCGAGCACCGAGACGTAGCGCGCGAAGGCGAACGATGCGCCGCACCAAAGCGCGGCCCCGAGAAACGACGCGCGCCATCGCGTTGCGTGCGAAAGGGCCACGCGATGAGCCCCCGCGAGAAACACCGCGACGAGGAAAAAAGCAGACACGAGTGCGCTCGACCTCAGAAAAATCGCCGACGCAAAGCGCGCGAGGTCGCGAACGCCGACGATGGGAATGGCACTGGCGCGCGTGAGCACGAACGCCGCGAGGGGGCCCGCCGCCGCGCTCAAGACCACGAAGGCGAGGGCCCGCGCACGCACGTTCCACCAGGGCAACGGCGCCGACCCGTGAATGGCACGCAGCGCGGCCAAAAGCGTATGAAGCCCTGCCGATGCGGACCACACGAAGGCCACGAGCGACGCAGGAGCCAGCGCGCGACCGGACGCGTCGAGCAGCTCCAGTTGCGCATCGACGAGCTCGCCTGCACCGCCGGGCGCAAGCCGCACGAGCGCCTCGTTCGCGTGCTGCCGAAGCTCGGGCCCCGCGTAGTGCACGAGTGCCCAACCGCCGAACGCAAGGAGAGGCAAAAGGCTGAGAAAAAGATCGAAGGCGAGGCTGCCCGCGCGCTCCATCGTGCGATGGGTTTCCATGCGCTCGACGAATTCTTCCGCGAACCCGACAAGCCCGCCGCGGCGAACGCGAAGGCGCACGGGGGGGACGGTGACGGTCAAGGCTCTCGGCTCAGACGGCCGCGGCGTCGCGGAACACGGTCGCCACGTTGCCTGCGGCGTCGACGAGCTCCTTCGATGCCTGCACGAACTTGATCATCGTCGGCATGTGGCCCTTCGTCAGCCGAAGTTTGCCTTGCATCATCGCCTTGGTCGGATCGACCTCACGAAGCAAGACGCTCTTCCAGCGAGGGTAATCGCTGACGATCACGAACGCGGCCGACGCCGACTCGCTGCCATCGACGAGCGACGCGGATCGGCATTCGCCTTGGTGCACGTCGAGCATCATGGCGAGGTCTTTCTCAACGCCGAGCGCCGGGTCGCCCTTCACCACCATCGCCACCACACCGTGTGTCCAATCGCGTCCGGCGCGGCGGTAGCCCTCGCTCGCGTTGATTGCGTCGCGGTAAGCGGCCACCCACTCGGGAGAAGGAAAAACGTGACCCATACGCCGGCCCGCTAGCGCCCATGAGGCGTACGCGCAAGGCGTGGACGCGTGCACGCGAGCGCGGCGGCGAAGGCGTTTCCGTTGCCAGGCGGGTTGCGAAGCGCGGGCGAATCCGCCTAGTTCGGCCCCATGAACGGGCCTTCGGAGAGTGTGCCGCACGTCTACGCCAAAGGGGATGCGCGCCTCGACGAGCTCCTCGAACTCTTGTCGTTCGCGGCGACGCCGATGCCGCTCGTGCGCTTGCTCGACGATTTGCCGCGACGCTTCGCCAAGCTTTTCGGTGCAGCCGTTTGCTCGGTCTACCTCGTCGAAGGCGACGGGCAAGAGCTCGTCATGCGCGGCAACGTGGGGTTCACCTCGAAGGCCATCGGCCAGGTGCGCCTCAACGTTGGCGAGGGCATCACGGGAAAGGCCGTTGAGTACTTGAGGCCGATCTCCGCCGAGCTCGCGCAATCGCATGCAGCCTACAAGCACTTTGGAACCCTTGGCGAAGAGCGCTACCCGGCCTTCCTCGCGGTCCCGATTCTTGGAAAGAACGGAGCGCTTGGCGCCATCGTCGTTCAGCGCGAAGCACCTGCGTTCGCGAAAGCCGACGTGGAACTCGCGTGCGCGATCGGATCCATCGTCGCGGGGTATGTTCGTCAGGCGGAGCTCATCGACAGGCAGCGTGAGCGAGCGGCGACGCGCAGTGCCGGCGGGGGCACGCGCAAAGTGACGTTGACGGGGCGCCCTGTCGTGCTTGGTCGCGTCATGGGGGCCATGGCGGCGATGCGGCGTCCGGCCGCGCACGCGCCGAAACGCAAAGTGGAAGCCTCGGCGAAAGACGAAGCAAAGCGGTTGAAGACCGCGTTCGACGACGCTGCGCGCCTCGTGACAAGGTGGCAGGGCCGCGCGCGTGAACTCTCCCTCACCGAGGGCGCGGCATTCCTCGAAACCTACGCGCTGATTCTGTCCGACGCGCGGTTGCGTGACGTGGCTCTCGACGAGGTTGCGAAGGGCGAACCCATCGCGAAAGCGCTCTTGTCCGTGGCCCGTTTGGCGACACGTGCAGCCACGGCGTTCGCGCGCGATTCGTTCCTCGAAGAGCGTGCAAAAGACATCGAAGATCTTTGCGACGCGCTCGTCATGATCGCCGCCGAAGACCCTCGTGCGCGGGTGCCATCGAAGGCGGTTCTCGTTGGGGACAACATCGGTGTCTTCGACTTGCTGGTCTCGGCGCATGCGGAACCCGTGGCCTTCGTCCTCAGCGAACGCGCGCAAGGTCCGCGCACGAAAGTGCTGCTTGAGCTGCTCGGCAAGCCGTCGCTCATCGACGTCACCGGCGTCTTTCGCTGGGCGTCGGACGGTGACTTGGCGCTCGTTGACGCCGACCACGGCCTCTTCATCGTCAACCCGTCGAAGAGCGAAATCGCTCTCTTGCGCGAGGAGCGCCGCGAAGCGAAGCGCGATGAAAACCGAACAAGCGTAAGGCCCACGTGACCGGGGCCACGTTCAAGCGCCGTCATCTGCACGCGCCGCTCTATGCGCAGCTCCTCTCGCTCGCGTGGTTTCTGCTCTTCGCATCGGTCGGGGTTCTCGTGTTGCTCGCCGATCGAGGGCTCGTGTCGCCGAGCGTGGCGCGCTTGCTTCGCGGCAACCCGGACGCGCTTGCTCCGAAGATCTTTGGCGCGTTGCTCATCGTCACGGGCGCCGGCACATGGGCTCGCGGTCGTCTTGCCGGAGTCGTGGTGGACGACGATCGCATCACCGCGCGGACCTCGAACGCGCTCGGTATGCCGCGGGTTCACACCGCGTACTTCGCAGAGCTTCGCGGCGCGTTTCTCGACGGCTCCCGCGTCGTGCTCGTGCAGTTCGACGGCTCTCCATTCGAGTTGCCCGCGACCGCCGACGACGAAGCCCTTCGCGCCGCAGTGACCGAAAGACTTGCGTGCTTCCACGTTCCGATCGTCGACCCCCAAAGCGACGAAGGCTGACGCGCTCAAACGAGCGCACGCGCGCGCCCCAGCAAGGGAATGCGGGGGAGACGCTGGGCAAGACGTTTTCGCCTCGGACCTTTTGCGTGCAACCTATCGAATGGACACGCGCTTTCCGCTGGCTCGCGTATTCTGCCGCCTTCACCGAGGTGAGACTGTGCAATTCATCGATCCATCGACACCGAAACAAGAGTTCGGCTGGCACTCCCCGCGCCTGGGGATGCACATGCCCATCGTGCGGTACGGTAATTGGGGCCGCGCCCTTCTCCTCTTTCCGACGGCCCAGAGCGACCTGTACGACTGCGAGCGCTTCTTCCTGATCAAGGCCATCGAGCACTTGATCCACGACCGAAGAATCTCTGTATTCTGCATCAACACCATCAACGACATTTCGTGGATGAAGCGTGATGTGCCGGTACCCGAGAAGGCCCGCCGTCAGGCGCTCTTCAGCGGCTACATCGAAGAAGAAGTCGTTCCGCACATCCGGCGCGAACTCGGCAATCCGAACGCGCGTATCGGCACCGCAGGCGCGAGCTTCGGTGCGTTCCACGCCGCCAACGCCGTCTTCCGTCGCCCGGACATGTTCGACTCGCTCATCGCGATGAGCGGCTTCTACGAGCTCGGCGACTACTACCTCAAGGGGTATTCGGACGACAATGTATACTACAACAACCCTGGGGTGTACGTCCCCCAGTTGCCCGAGAGCCACGGTCTTGATCTGCTGCGAAACCACACGCAGATCAACATCCTGACCGGTCAGGGCGACTACGAACTTCCCGACGCCTCGCGCCGCTTCGCCTCGAAGCTCGCGGCGAAGGGCATTCCGTGCAACCTCGACGTTTGGGGCTGGGACGTGAACCACGACTGGGTTTGGTGGCGTCGCATGCTCCCGCTCGTCGTCGGTGAGCGTCTACAGGGCTGGTGATCGCGTGATCGCTCGTCTGTCCGCGCGGGCTGCCGCTCTCGTCTTCGTCGCCGCAGGGCCGGCCTTCGCCGAAGGTCCATCCCTCGACGCCATGATCGAGAACGCAGCCTCGCGGGCAGGCGTTGAGCGTCGCATTCAAGCCGTTGGTGGCCTCGTGGCTGGTGCGGCGTTGGCCGCTTGTGGCCAGGCCGTTCTTGACGGAACGCCGAGCACCGACACGAGCGGACGCGCGGCCGGGTATGCGCTTCTTGGCTCGGGCATCATCACGCTCGCGTCGGCGCCGTTCGCGTTTTTTGGCAGCGACCCCGTTGAACGTTTGGCCGAAGAGGTTCGCGCGATTCCGGGTGCGCCAAGCGATCCTGACCGGTTGCACCGCGTCGACGTGACGTTGAAAATCGCCGCACGGGAAGAGCGCAGTGCGCGCGATGTCGGCGCGTGGACGTCGGGTGTCGTGTCCGCGTTGTTCTTGGGATTCGCGGTGAACGAAGCGCTCTCCGAGAGCGATTCGCCCACGTCGCGCTTGGTGCGCGGAGCCAGCTTCGGAGCCGGTGCCGCGGCTGCTGCCGTCCGTGCGTTGATGCTCGCGAAGTTGCCGGGTCAAGTCTCCATCCTCGAAGAGAACTGGTCCATTGCGCGAGCGGCGAGCGGAGCTGTTCCTGCGGCCTCGACGAGCGACTCACGTGCGATTTCAATCGCGCCGATGGGGCTCGGTTTTTCCGTCGCGGGAGCGTTTTAGGTTGGAAACTCCCCTCTATCGCGTGCGCGTCGACCGGCAGGGCGCGGTGCAGCTTTCGCTCGACCTGCACGACCTCAACGAGGTGTCCGAGCTTCTTCTCGAGGTGCCCACGTGGGTCGCCGGAGCGTACGCGTTCCTTCGTTATGGCCGCGACCTCTACGCGCTCGCCGCGATGGGCGGCGACGGAACTCCGCTCGTGATCGAACGCGAAGGCCTGAGCCGTTTTCGCATTCTCGCGCCTGCGGGCGGCACCCTCTCGACAGTGTTTTTCTCCGCGACGGTTCAAGCGCGCGACGCCTCGTGGGGCGAGCTCGCGGGAATTCTTCGCGACGACGGCGGCATCCTTTTGCCGACCGCATTTCCTGTGCCCGCCGAGTGGCGCGGCCCCGTCGACGTCGTGGTCGACGTGGGCGACGGACGTCAACTTCTTGTGGCCGGCGTCGAGGAAAAGACGCGAGATCCGCGCGTCCATCGCTTTGCTTCGTTCGAAGCATGGCTCGACACGCCCATGGTTGTCGGCGAGCCCACGGTCATCGTTCGCCAGGTGCGCGGGTGCCGTTTCGAACACGTCTTTTGCCAACAGGCGATCGGGTTTGAAGCCGAGGTCGAAGGCTTCGTCGACGAGCTCGTGCGCATCGCCGAGGCTTGCCACGATCTGTTCGGGTCATTCCCGTTCGAGCGCTACACGTGGATCATCTCCTTCGACCCGCGCGACCACTGGGGTCTTGAGCACGCGCACGGCACCATGATCGCCATCGGCGAGGACGCCTTCATCGACGAAGAGGCGCGTTTCTGCGCGCTTCGCGTTGCGGCGCACGAACTTTTTCACGCGTGGAATGTGTGGCGACTCAGGCCCGACGCGTACCGTGAGCCTTCGCGAACCGAGGGCTCGTACACGGATGCGCTATGGCTGTGTGAGGGAGTGACAAGGTATTACGAGTTCTTCCTTCTCGTGCGCGCGGGCCTCATGGAGCCGTCGCGCTTTCTCGAGAACATGGTCTCGTTCTCCGTGCACCACACGGTGCGCCCCGCTTACCGGCACACGACCCTCGTCGACTCGTCGCTCGCCACGTTCTTGAATCACACGCGTTGGGCTGGCGCGTGGAATGCGACCCTCGACTACTACGACGGCGGAATGCTCGTGGCCTTCGAGCTCGACGCGCTTCTGCGCACGCGGTTCCGCTCGTCGCTCGATGCGTTGTTTTCCGAATTTTATCACGCATACGAAAACAAGCCCGGCTTCGACACCGCGGCCTTCGCAGCGTTTCTCGAGGCGCGCTTTCCCGCGCTCGAGGGATGGGTGGCGCGCAAGGTGCGGCGGCCAGCAACGCTTGAGACGTTGGTCGCGCTCCAGAGCCTCGGGTTCGAAGTTGAGCGCAAGCCGCGCGCGCGCCTTGGTTTTCTCCTTGAGCCCAAAGGTTCGCTTGTGGTCGCGCAGGTTCTCGAGGGCTCGCCCGCCTACGAAGCGGGGCTCGCGCCAGGCGACGAACTCACAGCAATTGACGGCTACCGCGCGTCGCTCAAAGCGCTTGCGTGGGCACGTCAGCGCGCCCAGCCGTTTCGCGCGAGCGTGCGCCGCGGTCACCGTTTTCACGGCCTTGATTTGAGAGCCCGTTACGTCGACGAGCTGCTTGCGCTTCGCATGGTGGGGCCTCTCTCCGAGGCCGCGCGCGACCTGCTCGGGCCGAAGAGCGAAAGCTGGGCCGACGGTCGAACCATCTCCATCGCCCACTACGACAACTTCCACGGCACCGAGCCGATTCACTGAGAGCAACAAGGCAAGCCATGGCAAACGAAGCCCCGACGATTCTCTGCATTGCGTCCTACTTCAAGGGCGACCGTTTCATGATCGAAGCGGCCGCGAAGGGCGCGAAAGTGTATCTGCTCACGCTCGCAAAACTGCTGCGGCAGCCTTGGCCGCGCGGTTCGCTTCAGGACGTGTTCGCCCTTCACGACGCACCGAAGCGCGAAGACTGGATCAACACGGTCAGCTACTTGTCGCGCAGCGTGCCCTTCGATGCGGTGGCGGCCCTTGACGATTTCGACGTCGAAACCGCAGCGATGATCCGCGAGCACTTGCGCATGCCGGGCATGGGCGATTCGACGGCCCGCAACTTCCGCGACAAGCTCGCCATGCGCACCACGGCGCGCGATGCGGGGCTTCCCGTTCCGGATTTCACGGGCCTTTTTCATGACGACGAGGTCGCACGGTTTTGCGAGCGCGTTCCCGCTCCCTGGATGCACAAGCCACGCTCGGAAGCGTCCGCCGTCGGCATCACGAAGGTTCACAACCAGCAGCAGCTTTGGGACATTCTTCGCGGCCAAGGCGACAAGCGTTCGTTCTTTCTGCTCGAGCGTTTCCTGCCTGGCGACGTGTTTCACGTGGACAGCCTCGTCGACGACGGTCGCATCGTGTTCGCAGCGGCGCATCAGTGCGGCACGCCTCCCTTCACGGTGGCCCACGGCGGCGGCATCTACACGTCGTTCACGTTGCCGGAGGGTTCGGCCGATGAGACCGCGCTGCTCGCGCTCAACGAGAAGCTCATTCCGACGCTCGGCCTGAAGCGCGGCTCGTGCCACGCCGAGTACATCAAGAGCGCGTCGGGCGAGTTTCACTTTCTTGAGGCCGGCGCCAGGGTCGGCGGCGTGCACATCGCGGAGCTCATCGAGTGCACTCGCGGCATCAATCCGTGGGCCGGTTGGGCCGAACTCGAGGTCGCGCATCTGCGCGGCGAATCGTGGACCGCGCCGACAGGCTTCCGCAAACAGGGCGCGCTCATCAACACGCTCTCGCGTACGGAATCTGTAGATTACAAGAAACTCGGCGTCGAAGGCATCGCGTACGAAGTGAAAGAAAACTACCACGCGGGTCTCGTCGTCGTCGCCGACACCCACGAAGAGATGTGCGTACGGCGTGACGCTGTTGTGCGGAAATTCGCTGGCGAAATCAGCGCGGTCCTTCCCGCGCCGGCCAAGCCAAACCACTGATGCGCGCTTTCCGCGAGTCCACGAGGAACCCATGAATCGGCCTGAACGCGCTCTCTTCAATGCCCGCTGGAGCGAAGAACTCTTCGCCTCGTACCGCACGCGTCTCGAGAATCAGGTCGGGCCGATTCCGTTCCAGCTCGCGGAGACTCCGTTTTTCATCTCGAAGGAGCTTCGCGAGTTCTTGTTCACGAGCGCGAGCGCCATCGTCGAACAGCTCGCGGATCCGGCGCTCCTCGAGAAGCTGCGCGGAGCGGTTCCCGAGCGTTTCAACGTGCGCGGTGAGCCCGCGCTGCCGGACTGTGCCCAAGTCGATTTCGCGGTCGTCGAGAATGCCGACGGAACATTCGAGGGCAGGGTGGTCGAGCTTCAGGCGTTTCCGTCGCTCTACGCGATGATGACGCTCATGGCCGGCGCGTGGACCGACGAGCTCAACGCGTTTCCCGAGCTCGAAGGACCGTGGACGCCGTTCAACGGAAAGACGCGCGCCGAGGCTGTTGAGCAAATGCGACGCGTGATCGTGGGCGACCATGATCCACGCGAAGTCGTGCTCGTCGACGTGGAGCCCGAGGAGCAGAAGACCGTCCCGGATTTCGTGACCACGCGGCTCTTCTTCGGCGTCGAGTCGTGCTGCATCACCAAGCTCGAGCGCGAGGGGCGCAACCTCTACCGCCGCGATGCGAGCGGCGAGCGGGTCCGTGTAAGGCGCATCTACAACCGGGTGGTCTTCGACGAGCTCGAAAAGAAGGGCCTGAACGCTCCCTTCGCTTGGGGTGACGACCTCGACGTGGAGTGGGCGTCGCACCCGAACTGGTACTGGATCTGGTCCAAGTACGCGCTTCCGTACGTGAACCACCGCGCCGTTCCCAAGGCGACGTTTCTTCATGAAGTCTCGGAAATTCCAGGGAATCTGGGGGACTACGTTCTGAAGCCGCTCTTCTCGTTCGCGGGCGCGGGCGTCATCCTCGACCCCACGCAAGCGGACATCGACGCGATTCCCGTGGGCGAGCGAAGTGGATGGATTCTGCAAGAAAAGATCACCTACGCGAATGCCTTCGAGGCACCCGACGGTGGCACGGTGAAGGCCGAAGTGCGGGTCATGCTTCTTCGCGACGAGCCGGGCGGCATGCCCGCGCCGCTTCTTTGCCTCGTCAGGCTTTCGCGTGGAAAAATGCTCGGCGTCGACTTCAACAAGGGCTTCCGCTTCGTCGGCGGCTCCGTCGGGATGTGGCGCGATTGAAGAGGCGGGCGGGGCGGGGTACCGTGCGTTTGATGCGCATGTTTTCGGTTCTCCTCCTCGCCGCTTTCACCGCCGCTTGTGCTTCGAGCTCCGGCACCACGTCCGGCACCGCGTCCGGCACCACGTCCGATGGCGGAACGGCTGACGGCGGCGCTGCGGCAGGTGGAACGACCGACATCGGCGGCTCGCAGGTTGTGTGCGCGGGCGCGTCGGCGGGAACGCCCGATCCGCAAGCGTGTGTCGCCTGTGAAGTGGCGCACTGCAAGACCCAGCTCCAGGCGACGTTTGGCACGGACCCGAGCAAGTACGGCGGCGCGTGCCAAGCCATGTATTCCTGCATTTGCGCTTGCGCGAGCTCCGACACGACGTGCGCATTTGGCTGCCTCACCGGCGCAACCGACACGTGCAAAGCGGCGACGCAGGGCCTTGGCGATTGCATCACCGCGAGCTGCGCGAGCGAGTGTCCAAACAACTAGCCATTGCCCTCTGCGGACTCGTGGCCGCCGCGAGTGTCGGCTCGTGCCACGCGCATTCGCCGGCTTTCGAGGGCGTTGATCTTCTCGTCGTCGCGACGCACCCGGACGACGAGGTCATCATGGCCGGCGCTCTCATCGCGCAGGCGCGAGCTCGAGGCGAGTCGGTGGTGGTGGCGGTCCTCACGAACGGCGATGGGGGCTGTCGAACAAGCGGCTTTGTGCGCGAGCGCGAGTCGCTTCATGCCCTTGCGATGGCGGGTGTTGAGCATCAACGCGTGCACTTTCTCGGCTATCCAGACGGCGCGCTTGATCGCCTCGGACGCGTGCCTCTCGCCCCCACGAAGCGCCTCGACGCCGCGGGGGTGTGCGTGGAGGCCACGGGCACTTACGCGATGGCGGAAGACGCGACGCAGACGGTGGCTATGCAGCGTATGGGTCATGAAAGCCCGTATCAGCTCGATGCGCTGGTCACCGACCTTGCCTGGCTTTTCGACCGCTACCGGCCGCGTCGCATCGTGACCGCGCACCTTTCGGACGATCATCCGGACCACGCCGCTACGGGCCGCTACGTGTACCGAGCCTTGGAAAAAGCCTCGATTGCGGAGCCCGAGGTTCTCCTCTCCGTGGTCCACTCCGGTGACGACTGGCCCTCTCCCGCACGCGCGGGAAGTCCACGGGGCGAACGACAGCCCATGGCCCCCACGCCACCGCTTCCGGGCGCGCTCGCGGGGTACGTGCCCGACCTGCGTGTCCAATGGAGCGACTCGCCGCCCGGTTTGATGAGCCGCCTCCTTGGCGCGTATGCGTCCCAGCTTGGGCCTGCGCCTGAAACGAGCTGGCTTCAGTCCTTCGTTCGCTCCGACGAGGTTTTTTTCCGCAGCCCCTTTCACTGCACGGACGCTGCACCTCGCCGCTGTTTCGATTCGCGCGTTTCGAGCGAGCCTCCTATCGACGCGCGCGGACGTGGTCGTCGTGCGTGGCCGGCGGCGACCTCCGTTTCGCTTCGCCCTGGCGTGGGGTTGCGCATCGATGCCGCGGGGGAATTCGACCGACTTTGCCTTCGGGACAAGGGCGACGCGGGGTCCGAAATCTTGCTGCACCACTTCTCACCGGTCGAGCGGCTCACGCGTCGCTTCGAGGGCGTTCGCCTGGGCGTCACCAGGGTTTTTTGGGTGCCTGAAGGTCGCGGCGCTGCGACCCTGGACCTGTCGGACGACGCCGGTCCGTTTGGGCGTCGGCTGGTCTCGTTCGCTTCGCCGCCGGTGATTTCCGAAGACCCGAGCTGCGCAGGCGTTCCGTAGGTTCAGCCATCCGCGCGGGCGAGCGTGCCGAAAGGTGCCGAAAGAGCCCGCCGAAGTTGTTCTTCGCCTGGAGTTGTGCAAATCGGCGACGCCGTTGAATAGCCGCCATCGTCTTGGCGTCTCACCCCTGCCGCCATGTCTGAGGTCACCTTTTCCTCGGTTTGTTACACCCCCGGGTCCCTTGTGGATTCCGGCACCCCTGCCCTGCGTATGGAAGAGCCCCTTCCCTACAGGGGCGTTACGCCGCTTCCCCTGAAGACGGCCGCCCTTCGCTCGGTGATTCACGTCGCCATCCCGGGCACGTCCTCCGAGTCTCGACGCAATCGCTGGTTCGACTTCTTTGCGAAGGGGAGCATCGTGCTCTGCCTGCTGGCCGCGGTCGCGGTCGCCTTCGCGCGCAACCGAAACCCGCTTTTCGTCGAGTCGCCACGGTTCGACTTCAGCTCGCCGACGGCGCTCGTGTGGCAGCTCTCGGGACTCGGCGCGATGGCGTACTTCGTCCTCTCGCTGTACTTCGCCGTGCGATACCGCCCGGTGCAGGCTCCGTCCGACGCGCAGCTTCCGAAGCTCACGGTGGTCGTCCCGGCGTACAACGAGGGTGCCATGGTGCGCGTGTCGCTTTTGAGCGCCATTGAAAACCGCTACCCAGCCGACCGCCTCGAAATCCTCGCGATCGACGACGGTTCGACCGACGATACGTGGGAGCACATTCAGGCCGTTGCCCGCGCCTTCCCAGGTCGCGTCATCGCCATCAAGCAAGCCAAGAACGGCGGCAAGCGTGAGGCCCTTCGCACGGGTTTTGAGCGCGCCACCGGCGACTTTGTCGTCACCGTCGACAGCGATTCGCAGCTTGAGTCCGACGCGCTCCGCAACATCGTGGCGCCAATGCTTCTCGACGAGCGTATTCACGCGGTCGCAGGCAAAGTCCTCGTGCTCAATCGTTACGAGAACCTCTTCACGCGCCTGCTCTCGGCCCGCTTCTTCGTCACCTTCGACCTCCTTCGTGCAGCCCAGTCGCGCTTCGGCGCAGTGCTGTGCACGCCGGGCGCTCTCTCGGCCTACCGCACGACAGGTATCCGCCAAGTGCTCGAGAGCTGGTCGACGCAGACCTTCCTCGGCGAGGCGTGCACCATCGGTGAGGACCGCGCGCTCAACACGTGGCTTCTCCGCTGCGGCTACCGCGCGGTGTACCAAGCGAACGCAGTTGTTCGCACCATCATGCCAACGGACTTCAAGCGCATCACGCGCATGATGCTTCGCTGGGAGCGCGGCAACATCCGCGAGGGTTTCGTGATGCTTCCGATCCTCGGCACCTCGTGGCGCAAGCAAGACCGCTGGTGGCCGACCTTCGAGATTCTCCTCGAACTCATCCAGTACCCCGCCTCGTACTTCGCGTTCGCTCTCATGGCCCGGCACTTCGTGGCGCAACCCGTCGACCTCGCACGCGCTGCTGTGACCCTCGGTGTTGGAGCCCTTATCCAGTCGCTGTATGCGCTCCGCTCCGAGCGCGGCACGGACTTCATCTACGGCGTCGGCTACGCGTTCTGGGCGTTCATCGGCCTCCAGTGGATCTTCCCCTACTCGTTCATGACGCTCAAAGACGGACGCTGGCTCACGCGCTGAGCGAGCCTGAACGACAAGAAAAAACCCCGGTGGCTCAGCGAGCGACACGGGGTTTTTCCTTTTGGAAGCCCAGCCCAACGGTGGGGCCGCAGCACGAGACAGGTCGGCGTTAGTTCGGTGCGCGCAGCGTGATCAAGGCAACCTGCACCGATTCCGTCGAAGTGCGGATCCATACGTCGCCGTCTTGGACCGTGCACTGCAGGTCCATCGACCGTGCCGCGAGGGCACCGAGTGCGGCCTTCGATTCGGGGGCGATCGCGTAGACTGCAAGGTTTTTCGCTCGCGAAAGTTTCCCCTCGACGCCGGCCCACCACGCCGCAGCGTTCGCCACGTGCGCGTAGACGATGACCTTTGCGGATCGTCCACATGCACGCAGAATGGCCTTCTCTTCGGGCTGACCGAGTTCGATCCAGAGCTCGATGATTCCCGTGAGGTCTTTGGCCCACAGGTCGGGCTCGTCGTCGTCCGAGAGCCCCTTTCCGAACGTCAGGTGTTCGCTCGCGTTGAGCGCGAACGCGAGCACGCGGATCATGAGCCGCTCTTCGGTCTCGGACGGATGGCACGCGATCGTGAGCGGATGATCGGCGTAGTAGTGCCGATCCATGTCCGCGATTTGGAGTTGGGCCTTGTAGACCGTTGCGCGCGGGGCCATGGAGTTTTGCCTCAACGACCGCCGCGACCGCCGCCGCCGGGCCGGCCTTGCGGACGTCCTGCGGGACGAGGTGGAGCCCCCGCGCGACCGCCTTGGGAACTTCCGTGGCCTTGCGAGGAGCCCGCGGATTGAGGACGACGTCCGCCGCCGCCGCCGCCTTGGGGGCGACCACTGCTGCGCTGAAGGATAGGTTCGGCGACCGCCGTAGGGTCCGGCTCGAAGCCCGCGATGACTTCCTTCGCGATCGAGTGCTTGATGAGGCGCTCGATGTCGCGGAGAAACACGTGCTCGTCGACGCAAACCAAGGAAACCGCCGCGCCCGAGGCTCCTGCGCGCCCGGTGCGGCCAATGCGGTGCACGTAGTCTTCAGGCACGTTCGGCAGCTCGTAATTCACCACGTGCGGCAGCTCTTCGATGTCGATGCCGCGCGCCGCGATGTCGGTGGCGACGAGGACGCGAAGCTGGCCCGTTTTGAACTCGGCGAGAGCGCGGGTGCGTGCGCCTTGGCTCTTGTTGCCGTGGATGGCGAGGGCCGAGATGGCGTTCTTCTCGAGGGTCTCCGCGAGACGATTGGCGCCGTGCTTGGTGCGCGTGAACACCAGCACCTGGGTCCACTTGTGCTCGCGGATGAGATGCATCAGAAGTTGAGCTTTTCGCCCACGATCGACCGGGTGCACCTTCTGATCGATGATCTCGACCGTCGAGTTGCGCCTCGCCACTTCGATGAGCGCCGGGTTGTCGAGAAGTCGGTCTGCGAGCGCCTTGATCTCGTCCGAGAACGTGGCCGAGAAGAGGAGGTTCTGACGCTTCGGCGGCAAGAGCGCGAGCACGCGCTTGATGTCGTGAATGAAGCCCATGTCGAGCATGCGATCGGCTTCGTCGAGGACGAGAATTTCGACCTTCGAGAGGTCGACCGCGCGCTGCTGAATGAGGTCGAGCAACCGGCCCGGCGTGGCGACGAGGATGTCGACGCCCTGGCGAATCGCGTTGATTTGCGGGTGAATGCCGACGCCGCCAAAGACGACCGTGGACTTGATGGGGAGGTACTTGCCGTAGGTGCGAACACTCTCTTCGACTTGCGCCGCGAGCTCGCGGGTCGGCGTGAGAATGAGCGTGCGAAGGGCGCGCGCACCGGTGCGTGCTGAAAACGTTGGGGTGCCCGTGGAGAGGCGCTGCAGGATCGGGAGCATGAAGCCCGCCGTCTTGCCCGTGCCGGTTTGCGCGCCGGCGAGGAGGTCACCGCCCGCAAGGACCGCGGGGATGGCTTGCGCCTGGATGGGGGTGGGCTGCGTGTAGCCCTGCTCGGAAACCGCGCGAACGATCGCCTCGGAGAGTCCGAGTGTGGAAAAAGACATGGCCATTCTTCTGTGCGTACCCGCCGAGCGCCGTACGTGGCGCGGCCGTCGTCGGCGGGAGGAGCGAGGCCTGGAGGTACGAAAAACCGCAGCAGACCCGACGGAGCTAGGGCAGGCCCGTAACACCTTTTCGCCGAAGAGCACGGATGGATTGCCGTTGCGGGTCGATGCGCCGCCACGAGACGTCGCGAAACGGAGGTAAGATCCCGCGCATGGTCCCCGACGGCAATCGCGTATCTGTGCAGTCTGCACCTCGCGCCTTCGACCTGCCGACGCTTCTGACCGAGCTCATGGCGGCGGGTCTCGTGGACGCGGCGCGGGCCCAAGACGTGGTTGTGCGGGAGAGCGCGCTTCGTGCGAAAGTCCTGCGAATACTCTCGGATGCGAGCCGTACCACCGTGGTCGCCGGACCCATCGACATCGTGGCGGCAGCGGAGCTTCCGTGGCCAGGTCATGCGGGGCGCGTGGTTGACGACGAGGCGATCGTGGAGGCGGTGGCTCCGCGTTTCGGAATCGAGCATCGACGCATCGACCCGCTGAAGCTCGACGCGCAGCTCGTGACGAAGTTTCTATCGGCGCCCTTCGCCATGCGCCACGCCGTCCTGCCCCTTGAGTGGCGGGCCGCATCGCTCGTGGTGGCCTTCGCCAATCCGTTCGATCAAGACTTGCTCGCAGAGCTTCAGCGCATCGTCGGATCGCCCGTGATTTCCGTGCTTGCGGCGCGGCGACCTCTGTTGCGAGCCCTCGAGCACACGTTCGGTTTTTCGAAGAGTGTGGCGGCGGCGACGGCGGCAGGTGAGGCGAACGTTCTCGCGAACTTCGAGCAACTCGTTGCGCTGTCGTCGAACGCGCGTGAGGTTCAGGCGGACGAGCGTCCCGTCGTTGCGGCGGTCGATTACCTTCTTCGCTACGCGTTCGATCAGCGCGCGAGCGACATCCATTTGGAGCCGAAGCGCGACGGAGCTCTCGTAAGACTTCGTATAGACGGCGTATTGCACCCGGTGCACACGATTCCGCGCGCGGCGTCGGTGCCCATGACCTCGCGTTTGAAGATGCTCGCGCGCATGGATATTGCGGAAAAACGCAAGCCACAGGACGGCCGCATCAAGACCAAGCGCGGCGGCAGTGAGGTCGAACTGCGCGTGTCGACGGTGCCCACGGCGTTCGGCGAAAAGGTCGTCCTTCGGGTGTTCGACCCGGAGGTCGCGGTGCAGACCTTGGGCGAGCTCGGGTTTCCCGATCGCGATCTTCGCACGATGGAAAAGTGGATCGCCGAGCCCCACGGCCTTGTGCTCGTGACAGGGCCCACGGGCAGCGGCAAGACGACCACGCTGTACGCTGCGCTCCGGGCCATTGCGCAGCCTGGGGTGAACGTCACGACCATCGAAGACCCCATCGAGGTTGTGCACGAAGCGTTCAATCAGATTCAGGTTCAACCGAAGATTGACCTGGATTTTGCCGAGGCTTTGCGACACGTGCTCCGGCAAGATCCAGACGTCATCATGGTCGGTGAAATTCGCGATCGCGAGACCGCGGTTGCCGCCGTGCAAGCAGCGCTCACCGGTCACCTGGTCTTTGCAACGGTGCACACGAACTCGGCGGCCGAGGCCGTGACGCGCCTCTTGGACTTGGGCGTGGAGCGATTCCTCCTGTCCGGCTGTCTTTTGGGCGTGCTCGCGCAGAGGCTCGTGCGCGGGTTGTGTGCATACTGCACCGAGGTGGAGGCTCCTCCCGCCGACAAACTCGCGTTGCTCAAACTGAGCGCAGGTCCAGGGTTTCGTCACGGCAAAGGCTGTGAGCGATGCCGCCAGACGGGCTACCAGGGCCGCAGCAGCGTCGTCGAGATGCTCACGATGAGCGTCGCGGTGCGCGAGGCTCTTGAGCGTGCGGAGCCTGCGAGCGTCCTTGAACGAATCGCGCGAGGCGAAGGGCTTCGACTCTTGCGCGAATGCGGTGCAGCCAAGGCAGCCGCCGGCGAGACGACCATCGACGAAGTGTTGCGGGTGACCTCGTCGCGGTGAGCTCTCGGGCGGCTGAAATGCCGCGTCAAAGCGAGGCGGGAAAGCGCACCATTGCGCGGTCGCCTACGGTTGTACGAAGCGCGGGCGGTGGCAGCTTCGTTGTGTGAAGAACGCCTCGTGTCTTTTCCTCGTCTGTGTCTGCCCGCTCGTCGCCGTGCTCGCGTGCACGGCCGCTCCGTCAGGCCCGCCCCTTGGCCAAGGCGACGCCGCGGTGTGCAACGAATCCGCGTGCGTGAGCGCTCACCTCGTCGTGGGCGGAGCTTACCGTTACCAGCGCGTCACGCCGTGCGCGTCGGTGGTGCAGCGCGCGTACAACAAGGGACTCAACGAGACGTATTCCTGCACCGCAACGCTCCCGGTTTGCGGAGCGGTGAGCGTGCAGGTGATCAACGAGGCGCTCGCGGACGCGCAAGTGCGGAGCGCGTTGCTCGCGACCAGTTCGGTGTTCAGCGACGCGTCGCGCACCGGGCCGTGGTTCCAAGTCCTCGTCGGCACCATGGACTGGGACGGTTACTTTCAACCGGCCGACGCGGGCCTCCATCAAATCACCGTGCAGACTGCATGCACAGACCCCGGGTGTGTTCCGGCGCCGCCAGGCATCCTGCGCCTCGCTCAGGTGCTCGAGGCCCTCGGGCCGCTTTGCGAGCCGAAGTAACGACGCGCGCCCATCGACAGACGATCAGGATTTCTTCACGAATTCGGACTTCAACTGCATCGCGCCGAACCCGTCGATTCGGCAGTCGATGTTGTGGTCGCCCTCGACCAACCGGATGCCCTTCACCTTGGTGCCGACCTTGAGGGAGCTCGTCGCGCCCTTCACCTTCAAGTCCTTCACGAGGACCACCGAGTCGCCATCGGCGAGCACGTTTCCGTTCGCATCGCGCACGACGAGGGTGCCTGCGAGGACTGCCGTTTCCGCCACGCCGGGCGACCACTCGTGCGCGCATTCCGGGCACACGAGCAGCGCCCCGTCTTCGTAGGTCAGCGTGGACCGGCAACTCGGGCAGTGAGGAAGATCGCTCATGCGGCGCGGCTAGCAGCAACGCTTCGCTCGTGGTTGCGCCGAACCGCCATCCTTGTGCGGGCTTCTGATCAGAAGACGTAGCCGAGCGTCAGGTCGATCGCGGGCAGCACGCCGTCGTATGCATTACTCGCGGAGCCGGAGGATGCCGAGGCGCTGTAATACATCGCACCGGCGCCGACGCGCACCGCGAGGCCCATGTCCCAGGCCCACTGGTATCCGAGCGTAGCGCCCGCGCCGAAGGCGGACGAGTTTGCGTCTGCGTTGGCGCTGTTCGTGTATTTGTAGGAAAGCGCCGCGAATTCCACGCGAGGAAAGGCATAAAACCCTTCAAATGCCGACGTGAAAGGGAAAAACTGGGTGCCCGCGCTGCCGCTGAAGCCGGTATATTTTCCGGTATCATCCGAACTCATATAATACGCCGCGCCAAGGTTCAGCGTCGTCACCGAATTGAGCTTGAGGTCGAACTCGGCGCCGTAGCTACCTTGCGCGATGGCGAAGGGATTCACGAACACGCCGTAGCTGCGGCTCTTGGCGGCGGGTGCCGCGCCCATTGTCCCTTCGTCGCTCGGGCCTGATGCGTCCGGCTTGGCGTCGGCCATGGCAGGCGAGGTGGCGAGGACGGCGGCGAGGGCGACGGAGTGAATGAGGAACGGCTTCATGAGGAAATCTCCAGGAAAAATAAACGTCAACGGTGCGTTGCTTTGGCGAACGCGCGTCGACTCAGCGCGAGCGTACGCATCGGCGCAGGTCCGGGCCAAAGAACGGTGGTCTTACGGACTCTCGCCAGCCGTCTCGGTCGCCGCGCGTTCGTCATCGGGCGCGCCGGAGAGCAAGAGCAGCGCCGCCGCGAGAGGCCAGAACTGCACGAGCACGCGGTTCACGAGGGTGCCGTTTTCGGCGAACGCACGCACCCGCGGAGGACCACAGACGAGCATCGCGACCACGAAGAGCGCGTTGATCGCAAGGGCCACGGCAAGGCCGCGCGCAAGGCGATGGGGCCCATGTGTACGCCACGAAAACGCCACGCTCACGACGACCGCAGGCCAAAACGCGCCCCAACTCGTGAGCTCCGTTGCGTGCGCGAAGCCGAGGCGCGCGAGGGACGAAAACCAGGAAAAAGCTGGCTGAAAGTTACCATGGTCGCGCGCCACGGCATGGGCCGAGAGCGCAAGCTGCCAGGTCACAAGCGCGACCGCACCGGAAGCGGCGGCGAAGGCGAACGCCCGCGGAAGACCTCGCACGCGCCCATGCACCACGGCTGCACCCACAACGGCACCCGCGAGGTGCGCGACTCCCTCGTCCTTCATGCCCGCGAGGACCACGGCAAAGGTCGCGACCGACGCGGTGGATGGAGCCTCGCGCGCGAGCGTCAGAAAGAGCGACGCGCCAAGGAGTCCGAGAGGCAAGTCGACGTAGGTGCTGCGCAAATGCACGAGCACGAGCGGCGCTCCGACTGCGATGCCGATGGGCAGCAAAAAGACACGCGTTCGGCTGGTGGATGCAGAATGCACCAATGCCTCAACGAACGTTCCGCACGCGAGCACCACGACCAGCGACGCACCGGCGGTGAGGGTCTCAAGGTCGTCGGCACCGATGGCGAACCAGCCTGCCGCCGCGGGCCACAGTGTGGGGTAACCTTGGGGCGTGAGGTGCGCGTGCGGGTCCAAGGAGAGGCGTACGCCGGTGCCGAAACCCTCGCTCTCAAGGCGGGCTTTGCCGAGCCACACGAACTCGTCCCAGCACGTGGGCGTCATGGGCCGCCAGAGCACCACCGCCGCAAGCGCCACAAGGCCTGCAGCCCACGTCCGCGGAAACGCAGCAAAAACAGGCTCGCGGTGCTCGTCGAAGGCCAGCGCGGCGAGGAGCGCTGCGGCGATCGGAAGGCCCGAGGCACCCAGCGAGGCCGCGTAGACGAGGGCCGCCGTGAAGAGCGCCGACGTGGCCGAGAGCGCGTGGGACGCGATGGCGACACGAGGTGCCGTGCCTCGGGCGATCGAGGCTGCCGACAGCAGGGCGGTGCCGACAAGGTGCGCGGTCGCGAGACCCGCAAGGGAGCGTGCGAGGCCCATCACTCGTCGTACCCCTTGCCGCAGACGAGGGCCTTTGTGGTGCTGTCGCGATCGCAGCCGTAACGCAGCGGGCCCTCGCGAACGTCGACGATTTCCTGGCCTTTCGCGTCGCCGTCTTGCGGGAGCGTGTGCACCGGGTGCGCGTAAAAGAAGAGCGGAGCGAACGGTCCATCGTCGTTGCGCACGAGGCGTGCCGGAGTCGTTGGCGGCGACGAGGGGTCGAGGAGCGGCTCAAGGGCGTCGTGCACATCGACGGCGAGCCACCGGCGCTTCGAAGGCGCATCCGCGCGGTCTTCGAAGATCGCGACGAGGCCGGGCACCGCGGCCGTGACGAGGAGAAGACCCAAGGCCTCTCGCATGCGCCGCTGACGAAGGAACACGATGACGAATGCGACGCAAATGGCAAGGAACCCGTCGCGCAACTCCGAGGGAAAATGCGCCCGAGATGCGCCGCAGACGCTGTTGCCTCCGTCGAGCAGAATCGCGTCCGTCGTGTCGAGGCACGCGGGCGAAGGCGCCGCGAGGGTCACGTCAAACGCCCTGTGTTTCGGGAGCCCAGATGTACTTGTGCATCTGGAGTTGGACGCGCACGGGAAGCTTATCTTCAAGCACCCAGTCGACGAGGTGGCGGGCAGCAAGACGCCCGAAGACCGTGCTCGCCAAAAGCGTGGGGACGCGCGAGGCGAGGCTGTGCGTCGCGATCATCATGCGCATCCACTCGTAGTCCTCGCGGCCGGCGAGCACGAACTTGAGCTCGTCGTTGGCCGTGAGAAGCTCCAGGTTCGAGAGCCTGTTTCGGTGCGATTCGCCAGAGAGCGGCGCTTTCAAGTCCATGATGCGATGCACGCGCGGGTCGACCTTTGCGATGTCCGCTTCGCCGCTCGTCTCAATGAGCACGGTGCGCCCCGCGTCGCAGAGCTCGCTCATGAGCGGCAAGACGCCGGGCTGGAGCAGGGGTTCGCCGCCGGTGAGCTCGACGAAAGGCGTGTCAAAGGCGAGGGCCTTTTCGAGCACGTCCGCGCGGCGCATGCGCGTGCCGCCTTTGAAGGCTTGCGTCGTGTCGCACCACGAGCAGCGCAGGTTGCAGCCCGTCGTGCGCACGAAGGTGCACGGCACCCCGGCGAAGGTCGATTCGCCCTGGATGCTTGCGTAGATCTCGTGAATGACGAGCGTGTCTTCCTTGGCCATGCGCAGACGATCGCGCGCTACCACGCGCCCGGTGGGGCGCAACGGTCGCGCGGGGAATCCTCAAGGAGAGCGGCGCAACGCCTCGGCCACACGCGCCTTCGCGCCCGAAAGAATGGGCTCGCCATGGGCCATCACGAGGCGGTCAAAGGGCAAGGCCTCAATGACGCGCAGGCTCCGCTCGTATGCGTCGCGATCTCGGCGACCTCGGACGAAGAGTCTGCTGACCGCGAGCTTCTTGTAAGTGCCAAAGGCGCGCTGCACGAGGCCAAGGCCAAACGAGGGCGCGAGAATGTTGAAGAGAAGGTCCGTCACGACGAGGGTGCCGCTTGCCTCGTGGAGAAAAACCCACTCCTGCACGGGCTTCATCCCGAGCACCGGAAGTGCTGCAATTCCTCCAGCGATCTCGATGCGGGCCTCGCCCGTGAGCCAGCGCGTCGTGGCGGGAAAGTCGGGTCGCTTGCGCGTGAGAGCGCCGGAGGCGACGAGGGCGGCGGCGGGGTAACGCTCAAACGCGGCCTTGGCGAAGAGGTGGTGAAACCCGTTCGGTGCAACGACGGTGCGCACCGGCCCAAGCGCGTCGAGCGCCGGACCCCACTCGTCGACATCCGCGACCGGCGAGACGATGAGGAGTCCTCCGTCCGAATCGCGCAGCACGGTCATCGTGAGAGGCAGGGCGACGCCGGGCATCATGCTCAGCGAATTGCGGGCGATCCACGCGCCGTGGCCGAGGTCGTTGAGGGGCATATCTTGGCTCATGGAGGCGATTCCGGTTCGAGGGTTGGGGCGTCGAGGAGTCGCTCTTCTCGCGCGTGGGCTTTGAGTTCGACAGCGGCTCGCGCTTTCTCGGCGGCCTTCTCGTGTGCGCGCTCGATGGCGATGAGGCTCGCGATGATTCCGGCGGCCCCGAGCACGACGACGCGCAGAAAGACGACGATCGGAAAGCGCAGCCTGCGACGTGGCGAGCTCGCCGCTAGTTTCGGGGCGTCACCTTTTCGCGTCACGGCTCTTGTTTCTAGGCTTTTTGGCTGCAAGAGCCAAGGGCCGTGTCGTCCGAGGTCCTGGTTCCCGAGGTGCTTACGCCGCCGCCGATTCCGCGGAGCGAGCGAGTGCGCGCGGCCTTGTGGATGATCGGCGCGCAGCTCGGTTTCGCGTGCATGGGCGTGCTCGCACGGTCCGAAGCGAACTCGGCGCGTTGGCAAGAGCTCGCGGTCTTTCGCTTCCTCGGGGGGCTTCTCATCGCGGCCGCGGTGGCGTCGTTGCGGGGCGTTTCGTTGCGTCCACGGGACAAGCGCCTCCTCTTCGCACGCGCCGGCTTCGGAACGCTCTCCGCTATAGGGACGTTCTATACGATTCATTCGCCAGCGATTTCCCTGGGAGACGCGTCGACGCTCTTCGCCACGAGCCCGTTCTTCGTGGCCGTGCTCGCGCCGCTCGTCTTGCGTGAGCGCTTCCGTCCGCGCGTGGGCGTGGCGCTCGCGATCGCCTTTGCCGGGGTGCTCGTCGTGGCGAAACCGACGTTCGAAAGCGCGCCCGATCTTGTGGCCGCGGCGACGAGCAGTTCGCTCTGCGCCGCGTGCGCGATGATGGCCCTGCGCCTGGCGAGTCACGGCGAAGCGCCCGAATCGATCGCCTTCTTCTTTCACCTGGTCGGCCTCGTGGTGCTCGGAGCGCTTGCGGCGCCGGGCTGGTCTTTTCCAGCGCTTTCGACGATCGGCATCCTCATCGGCGCAGGCATGTGCGGGGGCGTGGCGCAGCTCATGATGACCCGGGCCTACACGCTCGACCTGGCGTCGCGCGTCTCCGTCCTCGGTTACAGCGGCGTGCTTTTCACGCGCGTCGCCGGTGCGGTGATGTTCGGCGAGCCCTTCGGCCTGCGTGAACTCGCGGGCACCGTGGCCATCGTTCTCGCAGGGTTTGTGCTGACGGCGCGCGCCTGACGACCGTCGATACACGCGCGTATCGGCTCAAGCGTTGGAAGCGAACAGCCGCGAAATAGATGAGGTAAGCCCCCGTCACTTTCCGTGGCTTTTGACGGTCCGTTCGTTGTGGTACCGTTCACGGCATGAGCTCGAGTGGTCTTTGCCTCAACATGATCGTGAAGAACGAAGCGCACGTCATCGAGCGCTGCCTCAAGGCTGCGAAGCCGCATATTACCAGGTGGTGCATCGTCGACACGGGTTCGACCGACGGCACCCAAGCGCGCATTCGGGAGCTTCTTGCGGACGTGCCTGGCGAGTTGCACGAGCGACCATGGGTGCATTTTGCACATAATCGTACCGAGGCCCTGAACTTCGCCAAGCCCGGCGGCGGGCATGCGCTCTTTCTCGACGCGGACGACGTGCTCTCGGTTGATGCGGGGGCCCCGAAGCCGGACCCAAAAGTCGACGCTCATCACCTCACCATTCACGTGGGAGAGGCCTTCTCGTTCGGGCGCGTTGGCATCGTCAACTTGGAAAAACCCTGGCGCTGGGAGGGGGTGCTTCACGAGTTCCTCGAATGCGGCGCGGGCTTTTCGGCGACGGTCCTGCCGGGTTGGCACGTGCGTTCTCTCTCCGACTCGGCACGTAACCGTGAGGGAACGACGAAGTACCTTCGCGACGCCGCGGTCCTCGAAAGCGCGCTCATCGACGCTCCGAACAACGCTCGCTACATGTTCTACCTGGCGCAAAGCTACCGAGATGGGGGGCGGCCTGACCGTGCACTTGCATTCTACATGCAACGCTCGACCATGGGCGGGTTCGAAGAAGAGGCGTGGTACGCGCAGTACCAAGTGGCGGCGATGCACGAGAGTCTCGGCAAGAGCGAAGCGGCGCTCGACGGTTATTTGCGTGCATTTGACCGGCGTCCGACACGGGCCGAGCCCCTCCATGCGGCGGCGGCCCTTTGCCGAAAGCTCAAGCGATTCGGCACCGCGCTCGTGTGTGCGCGCGCCGCGGCCTCCATCGCGCGTCCGAACGATCTGCTCTTCATCGACGACAGCGTTTACGCGTGGCGTGCGCTCGACGAGGTGTCTGTCGCGGCGTTCTGGGTGGGCAGCTACGACGAAGCGCGTGTCGCCAGCGAGAAGCTCCTCGCGGGCCTCGCCCCAAGTGCCGACAGGCCGCGCATCGAGGCGAATCTCGGTTTTTGCCGCGATCGCCTCAAGGGCTGACGCCCCGTTTCTGACCCGCGAAGGCGCGTTAAGCGCTCATGGCGTTTGCCACGCCCTTGACGCTGTCGCTCTTCTCAAGGAGCCACTGCCAGATCATCGCCACGAGTTCTTCGTCGGCGCCTTGCTTGCGGCCGCGCACGACGCGTTTTGCTCCGCCCATGTCCTTGAGCCATGCGGCGAGTTCGGCTTCGAAGCCGGCGTCGTCCATCACCTCGAGGTCGCCGACGAGCGTGCGAAGCGCCTTGTCCGAGTAGGTTTGCTCAAAACGAGCGAGGACCGCCGTGGCAGGTGAAAGCCTGAGTTTTCCCTGGAAAAGTGGACCGTCGAGGCGAAACAAAATGGGGATGAGCCAGCCTGGAATCGACTGGGTCACCATCGGCAGTTTCGCCGCGCGCAAGAGCAACTCGGCGAAGTCGCGGAAGCGGCGTGCGACTTTGTCCGTGGCGAAATACGTATGACCTCGGGAAGCCTCCGTGCATACGAGGGCTTCGTTCTCGCGCACGAAGGTACTCACGTGAATCTGTTCGCCGCGACGCACGCCGTGGTCGACCATGCGGTAGACGCCTTGGAGGGCGGGCCTGAGCACCGTGGGGAGGTTGTTGGTGTCGCCAGGGCCCCAAACCCAGGGCGGACGCACGACAACGGTGCCAGCATGGCCTGCGAGCGCGACCTTCTCGGCGGCCACCTTCGAGCGACCATAGGCGTCGGGGTTGCTGTCGACGGGCAAGACGCTCTCGTCGACGTCGTCGAGTTTGGCCGCGCGGATCATGGTGCTCACGGTGGAGCACATGAGAAAGCGCGGCACGTTCGCGACGGTGCACGCCTCGACCACGTTCTTTGTGCCTTGCACGTTGATGTGCGCGAGCTGCGCTTCCTTCGCGCGAAACGAGGCGCGCGCGGCGTAGTGAAAACAGGCGGAAATTCCCTGAGCAAATTGAGCGAGCGCCGCTTTGTCGTCGAGGTCACCGACCACGACCTCTACATGCGGCGGAGGGCTCTTGGCCCACGGGTGCGACCCGCGCACGAGAACACGTGTGGGGAGGCCCGCGCGCACACGGCATGCGAGGTGAAACATGCCGACGAAGCCCGTGGCTCCTGTGATGCCGACGAGGGAAGATTCAAAAGGAGCGCGGTGCATGAAGGGCCTCGAACGTAAGTTTCACGTAGGATGACGCAAAGCGACAAAGCGTTCGGAGCTTCCTTCGCGAAGAGTTCGCGCCCGCGTCGCCGACGAGCGAATCTCCAGCAAATGGCCAACTCTCCCGCCTTCGTCAGCGTTCGCGCGAATCACCAAAGTGACGACGCACGCTCGCGCGCCAAAGAGCGCCCAAAAAACAAAACCGAACGGCGGAGCAAGGGCGAGCGAACGCCAAGAAGCTAGGGAGCGGCCCGCAGCAATACTCTCTGTATTGCGAGGAGCCTGCGACCGACGATTCGTGGCGTGCAGCCGCCCGCAGCCTTCGCCGCTACAACCCCATGAGTTTGGCTACGTAGTAGCGCATGGTTTCTGTTGTCCCTCCGCCGATGCGGAAGAGCCGATGGTCACGCCACGCCCGCGCGATTGGGTACTCTTCGATGTAGCCCGCTCCCCCGTGAATTTGCAGGGCTTGGTCCATCACCTCGGTCGTGACGTCGCCGACGAAGACCTTGCACATGGAGATGAGTTTGACGGTCTCCATCGAGAGCGGCTGCTTCAGTTCGTACTTCTCATGCTGGTAGTCCGCGGCGGCGCGGTAGCAGAGCGAGCGAGCGGCCTCGATCTTCGTCTGGAGGCCGGCGATGGTCTGCTGCCAGTACTCGCGCTTGATGAGGGGCTTGCCCATGATCTTGCGATCGCGCGCGTACTGAATGGCCTCGTCGAGCATGATCTGCGAGCCGGAGAGGGCGCTCGTGGAGCCGATGAGTCGCTCGGTCTGGAAGTTCTGCATGAGGTACATAAACCCCATGTTTTCCTCGCCAAGAAGGTAGCGGCTCGGCACGCGCATGTCCTCGAAGTGAAGCTCCGCGGTGTCGCTCGCGAGGTTGCCAAGCTTGTTCAGCTTCTTCGAAATGCCGAAGCCCTTCGTGGCGGTGGGCACGAGGAAGAACGAGCAGCCGTGCGCACCGGCCTCCGGATTCGTCTTCACGAGAAGCGTGATGAAGTCCGCACGCGAGCCGTTCGTGATGTAGGTCTTGGACCCGTTGACGATGTAGTCGTCGCCGTCGCGACGCGCCCACGTCTTGATGCCCGCGACGTCCGAGCCTGCGTCCGGCTCCGAAACACCGAGGCACGCGATCTTCTCGCCGCGAAGCGCCGGCATGAGAAATTCCTCGTGTTGCTCCTTCGTGCCCAAGTCCGCAATGGCGGGCGTCGCCATGTCCGACTGAACGAGGAGGCCGAGCGCCGTGCCCCCGGAGTTGCAGCGTGGAAGCTCTTCGCTCTTCACAACGCTGAACCAAAAGTCACCGCCCGCGCCGCCCACCGCTTCCGGGTAATGCGCACCGAGGATGCCGAGTTCACCGGCCCGCTCGAACACCGAGCGAGGGAACACGCCCGCCTCCTCCCATGCGTCGACCTGTGGCCTCAGCTCCTTCTCGGCGAAGGCTCGGACGGTCTTGCGGAATTGTTCGTGCTCTTCGCGAAACGGTGTCGGCATGGCGTAACCTCAATGATTCGTACGCGAAGCATTGAGCGAATCGCTGGCGAATGCAAGGAGTTCCGCGACGCTTTCAGCCGCCGTCGAGAAGGTCGATGGCGAGGCCCCACCGGACGCCTGCGGTGCTCACGACGAGTTCACGCACCGCGAGATGATGCAGGACGGCCTGAAGGACAATCGCGCCGTAGGGGGCAACGTCGGCGCGTTGAGCGAGCCACGGGTGCATCGCTGCGCGATCGTCTTCGCTTGTGAGCACGAGGCGTTCAACCACCGCATCGACCTCGCGTGTGCCGATGCGTGCTCCTTCGTGCCACGCCTCGTCGCGGGCCATAAGCGCGAGGGCGCCGACCGTTGCGGCCGAACCTGCGACGGCAATAACCGTGTGGCTATCGACGGACATGCAAGGAAGTGCGTCAAAAAGCAGGGTGCGCGCATCGCCATACGCTTCGAGAAACGGCTCGTCGGCCTCGGCGTGGCGCCCGTGCAAGCGCACGCTGCCGAGAGGGAGCGACGCGGCGAAGCGCACTTCAAAGGCGTGCGTCGCCGGAGCGGTCTCACCAAAAACGACCTCGGTACTGCCTCCGCCTACATCGATACACACGAACGCGCCGCGCACGCCGGTCACCGCGAGCGCTCCCGAAGTTGTCAAACGGGCCTCCTCCGCGCCGTCGATGACGCGGGAAGATGGCACGATCGCGCGAAGCTCCGCGAGGAGCGAGCCGTCCTTGTCACCGTCACGAAGTGCCGAAGTTCCCACGAGGGAAAGCGTCTGTGTGTCGTAACACCGCGCCTCGTCCGCCAGGGCCCGCACCGCCTTGAGCGTTCGTTCGCGGGCGGCACCGGAGAGGCAGCCTGCTTCGTCGAGTCCTTCACCGAGGCGGGGGTAGAGCTCCCGGTCCACGAGGACTCGCCGCGTGCCGTCCGCGGACGCTTCGACGACGAGCAGCATGGCCGTGTTCGTGCCGAG
>CAIQDA010000093.1 GCA_903870415.1 uncultured delta proteobacterium | reverse complement strand
CCCGACGCTGCATCGACCGATGCCGACGGGGGGTTTCTTCTTTCGCGACAGCTCATCGTCAATGGCGAAGTTCGTGAGATTCGCGCCCCGGAAACGCTGCGACTCGACGCCGTGTTGCGCCGTGAACTGAACCTCAAGAGCGTGCTCCACGGATGCGAGAGCGGAACGTGCGGCGCATGCCGAATCCTGGTCGACGGCAAACTCGTTGCATCATGCACGCTTCCGTTTTCGAGCGTGCGAGATGGGTCCGCATTGGAGACGGCCGAGGCCCTTGGGACGTGCCCGCGCGCGCGAGCGGTCGTTGAGGCGTTTCTCGTCGAGCGAAACACGCGCTGCGCTCTCTGTGTCGGAGGACTCGCGGTGACGGCGGTGCACCTCGAACGTCGCGGTTGCGCGCACGACGACGTCGCTGTCGACAACGCGCTCGCGAGCGCAAGCTGCGCATGCACAGGACGCGGCAGCCTCAAACGCGCCCTCCTCGCGCCGCGCTAAACACGCATACGTCCCGCATACGTGTGCTATCCGACGCAACTACGGCGTCAAGACGATGCCATCACCGTCTCGACGCCGCATCGGAGAGCCGCGAGCTCCGGGCTAGTGAACCTGTGGAACCTGCGCGACCACGTCGACCGGCGGCGCAATGACCACCGGGTTCGTGATGACGACCTCGCCGAAACGGTATTCGACGAGCGTTCGCACTTGCGGGAAGTGCACGGTCGAATCTTCGAGAGCGAGGGCCTCGCGAAGCACGTCGTCCACGTGCGACACGAGGACGATGCGCATCGCCTTGAGCACGCGGCGCGGAACCTCACGCAGGTCTTTGCGGTTGTCGCGCGGAACGAGCACGGTGCGAATACCCGCGCGATGGGCAGCGAGGAGCTTCTCCTTCAATCCGCCGATTTCGAGGACACGACCACGCAGCGTGATCTCGCCCGTCATCGCGACGTCGCGACGCACGGGAACCTTCATGAGCGCGCTCGCGAGGCTTGTGGCCATGGTCACGCCCGCCGAGGGGCCGTCCTTGCGAATGAACTCGGGAAAGTGCACGTGAACGTCGATCTTCGCGTGGAAGTCCGGCTCGAGACCGAGCGTGCGTGCGCGCGAACGAACATAGCTGAGGGCTGCTTGAGCGCTCTCTTCCATGCCCTTCTCAAGAAGGCCCGTGATCATGAGCTTGCCCGAGCCTTGAACCACCGCGACTTCGCAGCCAAGGAGCTCGCCGCCCCCGCCACTCGTCACCGAGAGGCCGTTCGTGAGGCCGATCTCGTCGCGCTCTTCCGTCTTGTTCGACGTGTATTTGGGCACGCCTAGAAAGTCGGGAATCTCCTTCGCGCCGATGGCGAACGAGCCCTTCTTTTCCGGGTCCGCCACGACGCGACGCGCGACCTTGCGGAACACGCTCGCAATCTCGCGGTCGAGGTTACGAACACCCGCTTCGCGCGTGTAGTGATGGATGATGGTGCGCACGGCACCTTCCGTGAGCTCTACAGGTATCTCCGAAAGGCCGCATTCCGTCTTGTGACGACCGATGAGGTACTTGAACGCGATGTTGAGCTTCTCGAACTCCGTGTAACTCGACAGCTGGATGATCTCCATGCGGTCCTGAAGCGGAAGCGGAATGCCCGACAGCGTGTTCGCCGTCGTGATGAACATGACGTCGCTGAGGTCGTAGTCGAGGTCGAGGTAGTGATCGTTGAACGCGTGGTTCTGCTCCGGGTCGAGAACCTCGAGGAGCGCCGACGCCGGGTCGCCGCGAAAATCAACGCTCATCTTGTCGATCTCGTCGAGAAGGATGAGCGGATTCTGCGTGCCTGCCTTCTTGATCGATTGCACGATCTTGCCGGGCATCGCGCCGATGTACGTGCGTCGGTGGCCGCGAATCTCGGCCTCGTCACGAACGCCGCCGAGCGCCAAGCGAACAAACTTACGGCCCGTCGCTCTCGCGATGCTGCGCGCGAGCGAGGTCTTGCCCACGCCAGGCGGCCCCACGAAGCAAAGGACAGGGCCCTTCAACGTCTTGGTGAGCGCCTGCACCGCGAGGTGCTCGATGATGCGTTCTTTGATCTTCTTCAGACCGTAATGCTCCTCTTCGAGCACCGCTTCGGCCTTCGCGAGATCGAGCGTTTCCTCGCTCTTTTCGCCCCAAGGAAGCTGAATCACCCAGTCGAGGTAGCTGCGAACGACCGTGGCCTCGGCGCTCGTCGGGTGCATGAGCTTGAGCTTCTTGAGCTCCTTCTTGACCTTGTCGCGGGCTTCCTTCGAGAGCTCCTTCGTCTTGAGGGCTTCTTCGATTTCTTGGAACTCGCTCCGCGCATCGTCGCGATCACCGCCGAGCTCGCGCTGAATCGCGGCCATCTGCTCGTTAAGGT
>CAIQDA010000092.1 GCA_903870415.1 uncultured delta proteobacterium | reverse complement strand
TGGGGCCCTTGCGACGGAGGCGCGCCGGGTTGCCGCCGCATCTCGTCGAAGGCGTGGACCACTTACCCGACGCCGTTCTACGCGCGCGTGCGCGCCGACGCGGCCGGCAAACCGTGGTTCTCGTTCTCGCAGAACTTCGAGCAGCCGCCATACGTGGATGTGCCGTGGAGCTTCTACTTCTTCGAGGGCGTGCTCGATGAGGACCCGACGTTCGTCGTCTACGCGGTGTCCGGGGGCTCCGACGCTCCTCGCGACGGTTACACCTACAACGCGTCGTCGTTCGGAATGCTGCTGAGCGTGGAGCCGAAGGGATTCGAGGCGTGCGAGCGCGGGCTCGTCTTCGGTGACCCGCTTCGAAAGGACGCGTTCCGCGTGCTCGCCGACTCGACGCGCACCTGCGGCAACGACGTGGACCAACTGACTCGTCTCGTGGCGGAGCGCGGCACGGTGGGGCCGAAGTACGCGACGATGCTCGGCGCGCCATCGGGCGCGCCGCTCACGAGCGTCGTCGATACGACAACGGGCACCATTGAGCGGATGCTCGTGGCGGGGCGCCCATTCGCGCTCGGGGGCGACGCCTACGCGGCGCCTGGAGGCGTGATCATCAACCTCGACGCGCCGCCAAGCTACCCGCTCGCGTTCGTCGACGAAGCGACCGGCGAAGGGACCATCCTCGTGACGCCACCCGGCGGCCGCATGTTGATCCCGATGGGCCTCGACTGGAGCACGACGCCGCCGACACTCGTTTGGGTGGAGGGCGACGATCAGGGCACGGCGCTCACCAACGTGGACGTCTACGCATCGCCTTTCGCGCGCACACCCGAGGGGATCACTCGACGCAAGGCCACACACATCCCGGACCGCTATTGGGGCGTTGGGGCTGTCAACGCGGGCTATTACGTGACCGGTTCCGATGATTGGAACAAAGAGTGGATCATCCGCCTCTCGGACGGCGTCCGCTGGCCGTTTGCGCTCCCTCCCAGCCGAACCACCGCATCGGTTTGGGTGACGAAGGACGAGATCTTCTACAAGACCGGCGACTACGCCGCGTGGCAGGCAAGCGGTCTCTCGGAGAACGCCCTTGCCGATTTCCTCGACGGCCTGGAGCGTGCCTCAATCACCGCGCTGCTCGCGACAACGCCGCTTCCCAGAATCCCGTGAGCCCGACGCGGCATCCGTGGGCATGCGCATAGGACATTCAAACCACGAATCCGCGCCACACGTCTTCAAGCGATCGCTTCGACCGTCCCGCCACTCGCTCGATTTCCGGCCATCGCGGTGCGTCGTTGAAGCTCCGAAAGCTCTCAGCATCGTTTCAACGAGCGTTTTCCCTACTCGAACACCGCTTTCCCAAACTCAGGCCGCACTCATTCCCACCGCCTGGGCCCTGACGAAGAGAGCTCCACCACGCGTGCCACGTAGCGAGCGAAGGCAGGGAGCGGCCCGCGCGCCATCGCGTCCTTGAGGAGCGCGCCGTGCTGCCATCCCATCTCGTACGGGTCGCCCGCGAGGCGCACGACGTGAAAGCCCGCGTACCGCTCGTACTGCCGCGCGGGATTCAATGGCGGCGCAGGACGCTCAATCGGGGTCGGGAACTTTCCGCGAGAGTCGAGGAACGCACGACGCATGGGCGCGAGCGTATCGCGCCTACCGCGCTTCGCCACGCCGCGAGCAGGGTAATGAAAAAAGGCTCATCGCCCCAAATCGTCGGGGACCCATCCCGCCGAACGGCAAGCC
>CAIQDA010000091.1 GCA_903870415.1 uncultured delta proteobacterium | reverse complement strand
GCGGTCATTGCATGCATGGGCGAGGCCCTCGGACGCCCTGCGCTTTCCGCCACGCTCGCAGGCGATGTCAACCTGTTGCAGAGTGCAGGCGTTCTTCCGCTCGTGGTCCACGGCTACGCGCCGGACCTAACCGCGCTGCTTGCAAACGACCTCGCGGATCGCTCGATGGGGCAAATCGAGATGATGCTCACCGGCCGCACGAATGCCGACTTCGTGGCCGCTCTCAATCAGCATCGGGCACACGCCGTGGGCATTTCTGGAAAAGACGGCGGGGCTGTTCGTGCGCGACTCGCATCGGACCCGGTCGCGGAGCCAAGGCGCGGAACCGTCGACACGGTGAACGGCGATCTCCTCGAGGTGCTTCTCGGCAAGGGCTATGTCCCCGTCGTGTCGCCGGTGGGGCTCGCGGAGGACGGCGCAAGTTGCCTTCTTGAGCCTGCGGAGGTCGCGGCCCGCATCGCAGCGGCATTGCACGCCGACAAGCTCTTGCTTCTCGTGGACGCACCGGGCATCACCGTCGACGGCGAAATGCTTATGGAAATCGACGCTGAGGCTCTCGCGGAACGACTTCTTGCGCGCGAACTCGACGAGGCTCTTCGACCTGCAGCCCTTGCCGCGCTCATCGCCCTGCGCGAAGGCGTTGCCGCCGTGCACGTCATCGATGGCCGATTGCCGCACACCCTCATCGCCGAGCTCTTCACCGACCGCGGCGTTGGAACACTCATCAAGGCCCGCCGCTAACCCCTTAGGAATTTGCGCCATGTCGACCATCGCACGCACCGGAGCCACAGGCCTCGACGGAATGCTTCCAGAGCTCGTCCAGTGGTCGTCGTCGTACGGGCATGACCTTGCCTTCGCGAAAGAAGATTTGCTGGGGAGCGCCGCACACGTGACGATGCTCGGGCGCGCCGGACTCATCCCCGTCGAAGACGCTCAGAAGCTTCGAGCCGAGCTCATCGCGCTCTTCCGCGACGCACAGGCGGGCACTCTCGCGCTGCCGCCGGGAGAAGAAGACGTTCACATGGCCGTCGAGTCGGAACTCGGCAAGCGTCTCGGCCCCATCGCTGGAAGGCTGCATACTGCACGTAGTCGAAACGATCAGGTTTGCCTCGACTTGACGCTCCATGTGCGCGACCAAGCCGCCCGGCGCCTTGAGGAGCTGGTCTGTCTCGCGCGGCGTCTCGTGGCGATGGCTCGCCCCCTCGTGGACGTGCCGATCCCCGCGTTCACGCACCGCCAGCGCGCGCAGCCCATCAGCGCGGCGTTCCTCGTGGCAAGCTGGGCGAGTGCGCTCCTGCGCGCGGGTGAGACGCTTGCCTTCGTTCTCGATCGCACGCGCCTTTGTCCGCTCGGTAGCGGCGCGTGCAGCGGCACATCGCTCCCCATCGATCGCCACCTCGTGGCCTCGATGCTTGCGTTCGATGGGCCCACGCGAAACGCGCTCGACACGACGGGCGATCGCGATTTTGCCTTGGATTTTGCCTGGGCCGGAGCCCGCGTGCTTCTCGCTCTTGGCAAACTTTCCGCCGACCTCGTGGACTACGCGTCGGCGGAGTTCGCGCTCGTTCGCCTCGACGGTGCGGTCTCGACAGGTTCGTCGATGATGCCTCAGAAAAAGAACCCGGACATCTTCGAGCTCCTTCGCGGCAAGACGGCCACGGGCGTCGCGAACGTCGTGCATCTGCTCACGCTCGTGAAGGGTCTGCCGTCTGGTTACAATCGCGACCAGCAAGAGGACAGGCAGCCGATTCTCTCCACGGGTCCCACGGTGTCGGCGTGCCTTCGTGCGGTCGATCTCTGCATCGACCACGTACACTTTCGCGCCGATCGCGGAGAGGCCGCGCTCGCCGAAGGCTTCACGCAGGCGACGGACTTGGCCGAAGCACTCGTGCGCAAAGGGGTTCCTTTTCGCGAGGCCTACAAGGCGGTCGGTGAGCTTGTGCGTCGCGCCACGAGCCAAGGGGTCGGACTCGCTTCGCTCACGCTCGACGAAGTGCGTGACGTGCACCCCGATCTCGATGCAGAGTGCATGGGCGTTCTCGATGCGAGGCGCGCCCTTTCCGCGAAGGAGAGCTATGGCGGCACCGGCCCCCACGCGGTTCTTCGCTCCCTCGACGAGCTTCAACTTCTTGCAGGAAAACTGCACGACCGAGCCCAACTGGTACCGCGCCTCGACGCGATGCTCGACCACCTGGCTGCTGTTCCCGTGGAGATGCGATGACTGCGAAGCGTGATTTCGCGAGGCTCTCAAGCCTCACACTGACCGAGCTCAAGGGCGTCCTCGCGGAGGCCCATGCCCTGAAGGCCGACAAGTCCCGCGGCCGCACCGCGCTCCTCGGCAAGGCCGTGGCCATCGTCATGGAGAAGGCGTCCACGCGAACGCGCATCAGCTTTGAAGTCGGCGTCGCGGAGCTCGGCGGAATCCCCGTCGTCGTCACGACGCAAGGCTCTCAGCTTGGACGCGGCGAGCCCGTGAAAGACACGGCCCGCGTCCTCGCGGGGTATTGCCAAGCCATCGTCTACCGCACGTCGACAACGGCGCGCTTCGACGAGATGTGCCTCGCGAAGGTGCCCGTGGTGAACGCACTCACGGACGACGCGCACCCGGTCCAGCTCCTTGCGGACTTGATGACGGTCGAAGAGGTTTTTCGATCGCGCGGCGAACTTCTCGATTGGTCGAAGCTGCGCTGCGCGTTCGTCGGCGATGGCTCGAGCAACATGGCCCGCTCGTGGATCGAGGCGGCGCGCTTGTGCGGGTTCACCCTCGCGCTGGCCACGCCGGAAGGCTTTGACCCGCCGGCACACGAAGTCGCCGAAGCTGGAAAACACCTCGTCATTTCGCGCGACCCCGTGGCGGCTGTCACCGGCTCTCACATCGTCAACACGGACGTGTGGACGAGCATGGGGCAAGAGGAAGAAACGGCGAAACGCCTCGCCGCCTTCGCGGGCTACACGGTCAACGAAGCCCTCATGCATCATGCATCGCCCAGCGCGGTCGTTCTCCATTGCCTTCCGGCGCATCGCGGCGAAGAGATTGACGACGACGTGATGGAGAGCTCCCGGTCGCGCATTTTCGATCAGGCAGAGAACCGCCTTCACAGTCAGAAAGCGCTGCTCGCTTTTTTGTTCACGCATGCCTCTTCCTGACGAACTCCTCGAACAGCCGCTTCGCACGCGTTTTGCGCCTTCACCCACCGGCGACCTGCATCTCGGAGGGCTGAGCGTGGCGCTCGTGTCGTGGCTCCTCGCGCGGACCACAGGCGGAAAGTTCATTGTGCGGGTCGACGATCTCGACGTGGCGCGCGCGCTTCCAGGGTCCACCGATCGCATTCTCGAAGACCTGCGTTGGCTCGGGCTCGACTGGGACGAAGGCCCTGGCCCCGTCGAAAGCGGCGAGCTCGGTTCGCCGTACCAGAGCAAGCGCGGAGACCTCTACACGCGGAGTCTCGAGGAGCTGCGACGCGTGGCACGCATCTACCCGTGCGACTGTTCGCGCGCGGAAATCGTGCGCGTCGCCGCCGCGCCTCATGCGGGGGAAGAGACCGTTTATCCCGGTATTTGCAGGCGTCGAAGCGAGCAAAAAGATGCCAAGCGCGCCTCGTCGCTGCGCCTCGACATCTCAGGCGTGCCCCCGCTCGAGGTTCGCGATGTGCTCCGCGGACCGTTCCGCCAGGAGATGGCGAAGCAGGTCGGCGACTTCGTCCTTCGTCGCGCCGATGGCGTTTACTCCTACCAGCTCGCAACAGCCGTCGACGATGCGACCATGAACGTGGACCTCGTCGTTCGCGGCGATGACCTTCTCGCCTCGACGCCGCGACAGGTTCACCTTCAGCGACTGCTCGGCCTTCGAACGCCTCGGTACTTGCACCTTCCCGTCATCCTCGGCGCGAACGGGCAGCGCCTTGCCAAACGCAACGGCGACACGCTCACCGTGCGTTACTTCCGTGGCCTTGGCACGTCGTCACGCGAGGTGCTGGCGCTCGTGGCCCACGGTCTGAAGCTCATCGAGTCGCCCGCCGCCGTGTCTCTCGACGACCTCGTGCAACGCATGAAGCGACTTCGCTGGGACCCGCCCCAGAAGGCGTTCGCCTTGGGTTCGCGACGCTAACGACCGACGCCGACGCTAACGAAGCCTCACTCCGATTCGAGGGCCGTTCGCGCCTCCGGTGGCATCGCGCGAAAGAGAAGCGACCACCACGTAACCGTTGCACCATACATGCTTTCGTATGCGGGCTGCGTCGCCTCATCGACGACCTCCCCGAGGAAAGACATGTCGAGCAGCGTGATGGAGCGGTCGCGCAAAAGGCCCTGGAGCGCCTTGACCGCGCCGGCCCAGCGCCGGTCCGAAACGCCAAGAACGGGCTCTTCGCGACGCAGGCCGTCTTCGACGACGACGCGCACTTCGCGAATCGTGGCGAAGCGACCAAGTGGGGAAAAGACCACCTCAAGGCGACTCGCGGCGGTGTCCGCCACCGTCTCCCCGAACTGCCCTTCGAGACGCAGCGTCGCGCCACCGTCGTCGTGATGATCGAGCGATTGCCACGAGGCCACAACCTCATCGATGGCGTCGGCGATTGCCCGCAGCTCCGCCTCCGCGAAGGGCGCGGTCATGAGCGGCACCGCGGACCAGGAGAGTCCAGGGTACGCAAGCGCCGCAGCCGCCATCGCGTGGCGCCGCTCTTTCTCACGCGCCGATCCGATACCGCACGAGCCCGAGCACGCCACGTCAGCGGCTTTCGAGGAGCGACGAACCGGTCATCGCCGCAGGCTGAGGCAAGCCGAGGAGCTCAAGAACCATCGGCGCGACGTCGGCAATGCGACCTCCCTCGCGGAGTTTGGCGGGGGCGCCTGGCATGACGAGCGCAAGGGGAACGCGGTTCGTCGTGTGCGCCGTATGAGGCTTTCCGCTCG
Source organism: uncultured delta proteobacterium (assembly GCA_903870415.1). Taxonomy (GTDB): domain Bacteria; phylum Myxococcota_A; class Polyangia; order Polyangiales; family Polyangiaceae; genus CAIQDA01. The sequence continues at coordinate 1,054 of CAIQDA010000091.1, read as the reverse complement.
CCGCATCGATCATCTGTTCGGCGTTGCCGTGGTCGGCGGTGACGATGAGCGCAACACCCGTTTCTTTCGCCGCGGCCCACACGACACCAACGCCCTGATCGACTGCCTCGACGGCCTCTTTCGCTGCCGCGAGATCACCGGTGTGCCCCACCATGTCGCAGTTCGCGAAGTTTCCGAGAATGAAGCGGTACTCGCCGGAGCGAATGGCCGCAGCGATCTCCGACGCCACTTGCGCGCAGCTCATCGCGGGAGCCAGGTCGTAGGTCGCCACGTGTTTTGGCGACGGCACGAGCTTCCTTACCTCGCCCTCGAACGGTGCCTCGATTCCTCCGTTAAAGAAGTACGTCACGTGGCCGTACTTCTCCGTTTCGGCACAGCGCAACTGCTTGCATCCTGCACGCGATAGAACCTCGCCGAGCATGTCGACAAAGAGCTCTTTCGGGAACGCGACCGGGAGCGCAAGCGACGCGTCGTATTGCGCCATGCACGAGAACGACGTGAACGGGCTGGGCCCTTTGCGGTCAAACGCATCGAACGACTCCGCCGCAAGCGACCGCGTCAATTCCCTCGCCCGATCCGGACGAAAGTTCGCGTGAAGGCCCACGTCGCCCGGGAGAACGCCCTGGTAATCGCCGACAACAAACGGCTCGACGAACTCATCGGTTTTCCCCGCTGCGATCGAACGCTCGACGGCCTCCGCTGCGTCAGCCTCCCTCGGAGCCTCCGCGCGTACGATGGCCGCGAAGGCCTTTTCGACACGCTCCCATCGCTGGTCGCGATCCATCGCCCAGAAGCGTCCCGACACGGTCGCGAGGGAACCCTTGCCCGCGAGGTGCGTGAGGAGTGCACGTAGAAATCCTGGCGCCGTCCCCGGTTGAACATCGCGCCCATCGAGGAACGCATGAACCACCACCTCAACGCCTGCGGCCGCCGCGAGGTCGATGAGCGCAAGCATGTGCCCGATGGACGAGTGAACCCCGCCGTCCGAGAGCAGGCCGAAGAGGTGGAGGCGTTTGCCCTTCGCGCGATCGATGGCCGCCGCGATGACGTCGTT
>CAIQDA010000090.1 GCA_903870415.1 uncultured delta proteobacterium | reverse complement strand
CTGCGCGTTGCGGTAGCCGTGCTTTTCGCCGAGGCGAACCGCGCTGTCCCAGTCTTCGACCGCGGCGCGGTAGAGGGCCTCGGGGCACTGGTCACGGTTGATGGCAATGGCCGCTTCGCGGTGCATGCCCATGACGCGAAGCATCGGCTCGCGGTTCTTGGCGAAGCCGGCGAACGGGCCCTTCGTGGCCGCCATTTCGGCCGAGGCCCTGTACGCGTGACCGCACATGATCGCCGTGAGCGCCGAGGCGATCGCGCGACCGTTGTCGCTGTCGTACGCAACGCCCATCTGCATGAGGAGCGAACCGAGGTTCGCGTAGCCGAGGCCGAGCGGGCGATAGTCGTGCGAGTTTTTGGCAATGCCCGCCGTCGGGTAGCTCGACAGATCGACGAGGATTTCCTGGGCCATGAAGAGCACGCGGCAGGCGTGGCGGTAGCCTTCGACGTCGAAGGAGAGCGACTTGTCGCTGTGCTCGACGAGGAACTTCGTGAGGTTAACCGACGAGAGGTTGCAGGCCGTGTCGTCGAGGAACATGTATTCCGAGCACGGGTTCGACGCGTTGATGCGGCCCGTGTTCGGGCACGTGTGCCACTTGTTGATGGTGGAGTCGTACTGGACGCCGGGGTCTGCGCAGCCCCACGCGGAGTCGGCGATCATGCGCCAAAGGTCGCGGGCCTCGTAGGTGTCGACGACCTCGCCCGTCGTGCGGGCGCGCGTCTGCCACTTGCCGTTTGTCTGCACGGCCTTCATGAAGTCGTCGGTGATTCGCACCGAGTTGTTCGAATTTTGGCCGCTGATGGTGTGGTACGCCTCACCGTTGAAGTCGCTCGAGTAGCCCGCCGCGATGAGCGCGTGAGCCTTCTTCTCTTCGCGGACCTTCCACTGGATGAAGTCCGTGATCTCCGGGTGGTCCATGTCGAGGCAGACCATCTTGGCTGCGCGACGCGTGGTGCCGCCGGACTTCGTTGCGCCCGCGGCACGGTCAAAGACCTCGAGGAAGCTCATGAGGCCCGACGAGGTGCCGCCGCCCGAGAGCTTCTCTTGCTTGCCGCGAATCGCGCTGAAGTTTGAGCCGGTGCCGGAGCCGTACTTGAAGAGGCGCGCCTCGGCCTTGATGAGGTCGTACATCCCCATGAGGTCGTCGGCTGCCGACTGAATGAAGCACGCGGAGCACTGCGGGCGCTCGTACGCGTTCTTGGTCTCGGCGATGGCTTCCTTCTTGAAGTCCCACGCGTAGTTTCCGCCGGAACCTTCGATGCTGTACGCGTGCCAAAGGCCGCAGTTGAACCACACGGGGCTGTTGAAGGCGCCGATCTGATTCACGAGAATGTGCGCGAGTTCGGCCTCGAACGTGTCGGCCACGGCCTTCGTGGCGAAGTACCCGCTGAAGCGCTCGCCGGCCTCGCGGATGGTCTTCGAGATGCGCGACACGACCATGCGGACGCTCGTCTCGCCGAGCTCTTTTTTGCCGTGGAGGCCCGCCTTGCGGAAGTACTTGGAGATGACGATGTCCGTCGCGAGCTGGCTCCAGTTCGCTGGGATTTCCGCGCCGTCCATCTTGAAGACCACGGAGCCGTCCGGGTTGGTGATCATCGACGAGCGGCGCTCGTAGGTGACCTCGTCGAGCGGATCGACGCCGATCTTGGTGAAGTGACGATCGAGAGCCACGCCCACGGAAGGAGCTACCGCAGCCGCACCCTTCTTCTTCGGCGCTCTGGCGTCCTTGGCGTCCTTCTCGGCCTTCATCTTCTCGCCCTTTGCCCCGATGGTTCCCGACACTTCCGACATGTTCGTTCTCGCTCCAAATACGTGCGGCGCGCGTTGCGCCTTTTACTCTGTGCCCTGTGGCCGGTTCGCCGGGGCTCGGGGGTGCGGCAATGCCACGCCCTGCCTCACCTCGACCGACCGGACCCCGCCTGCGCGGGGCTGCTGCCTGAATTCGTTGACTGAATCTTCGCGAAAGGTGCCCAGTATCGATGATTATCGATGATTTACCTATGATTTCATCGGTACTGTAGGGACCGTTTCGCTCCGCCGTGGCTCACGCCGCGCCGGCTCTGTTCTGCGTCGATGCCCGGTGGACGTGGCCCCCGGCTGCTGACTTCGCTGGTCTGCCTTCGCGTTGGCGTTGGCGTTGGCGTTCGCGTTGGCGTTGTTCAAGCTGAGCAAGCTGAACAAACGGACGGGCTTTCGAGAAAGAGCGCCACGGGGATTGCCCCGTCAACGCCACACAAGCACCTGAACAGATGTTGAGTCTTTGTCGCGTCTACCACGAGTCTAGTGCCCAAAAGGGACGGCGCAAGAACCAACGCGCCGCCTTCGGGGGGAATGACAACCACAACATCTTGTGGGCCACAAGAAAAAGACGCACAAGATGCAGTGTGCAACCTGGCGCCAGCGGACCTACATGGCGGCCAAAGTCGTTCGAGGACTGAACGCGCGGCGCCCATGAACAGGTTTTCCCCTGGTTCTCCACCGCTTGTTCACGAACTTTCCACCCGTTGCCCCCACGCGCCTCCGTGTAGGCAGAAAGGCGCACGTATACGAGAAGCCCGCTTATGGAACCCCCCTACGCGCGACGCCCCATGGCGAGCCTGTGATTGGGTGCCGAATGCACGCATCGTTCGGTGCACTCTTCACGCAATTCGCGCAATTCGCGAAAGCGTTGCACCGAGGCGCTATTTCGCAGGCGGTCCGCCCGCGCGGCAGCCAAGTTCGACGCTGACGCTTGCCCCTCGGTCGCTACGCAGCGCAGCGCACGCATTTCCACACAGCACCACGCGCGCGTGCCCGTCCTCGTACTGCCAGCCGTTCGCGCCTTCGTCGCACGGCGCGGTCAGGTCCTCGAGAACGCGCGTGGTCCCGCCGGATGACGCGGTGATGCGCACGACGGCGCGGTCGAAGTCGACAACGTTCGCATCGATGTTCGAAGGAAGCTCCACTTCGCAAGGAATGGCGAGACGCGAAGCCTGGAGCAACGCCGAAGAAAGGGCCGTGCCGAAGTTCGCGCCCGACTGCGTGAGGTCTGCATGGCAGTCGCCGACGGTTGCGGCCGCCGCACCATGAGAACACGCCGACGATGACGCGGTGCCGCCGCGAAATGCCATTTCCGAAAGCATCGATCGACCGGCCTCGCTTCCGGGCGCGCCCACGACGAACGTGCGAATCCCGACCGCGCGAGCTTGGTCGATGGTGCTGCTCAAAAACGACGAAACCGATGCCGGTGCGCAGGTTTCTGCGCCGTCGGTGACCACGACGAGGAAGCGGCGCTTCGGCATGTCGAAGCCCGGACGATTGGGATTCAGGTGCTCGTAGGCGACCGTCGTTCCGCCCACGAGCGGCGTCGCGCCCTTCGGGGAAATACCAGACGCAGCCTGCGTCATACTTGAACGTTGCGCGGCGCTGAGAGGCGCGACGGGCACGATGGGCGTCGACGAAACGCCACACGCGTCGTCGGATCCAAACACGGCGAGGCCGGCGCGGTCCGCATCGCGAAGCGTGGCAATTACCTGGCTGAGGGCAGCTCGCGTCATGTCGAACTTGGACGAGCCCGTCGCAGGCCTCACGGGGCGCGCGTCGCACGAAGCGGCGTCCGTGGTCGG
>CAIQDA010000089.1 GCA_903870415.1 uncultured delta proteobacterium | reverse complement strand
GTCGCGGTAGCCGCTGCCCTGCGCGCCCTTGAAATCCACGCCGTCGCGCGTGTATTCGTTGGAGAGGTCGTGCACGCTGTCGCGAAAGCGGTCTTTCATTGTATTGAAAAACACGCTTCGCTGAATCATGTTTGCGCCACGGTAGAGCGACGCCAAGTCAGGAAAGCTCATGGTCGCGCGGACAATGTCCGTCAGCGATTCGGGCTTTTTTCGCTCGCCGCCGCGCGTGAGTTTTGCCGTCGCGGTCGCGCGCCCCTTCAGCGGTGGGTGGACGATTTTCGCGTCGTCAAAGCCTCCTTCGTCCTTCACCGCTGCGAGCCACTGCCCGAAGAGTTCGTTCGCGATACGAGCGCGCTCGTAAAGGCACGTCATCTTCTCTTCGAGGGTCTCGCCCGACAGGGTCGGCTGCTCTTTGATCGCTGGCATCGGTCTGCGCTTCCGTTCTCGCCGTTTCACTACCAGCGTACACGACCCGCAGCGCCGATGCCACTTCAAAGTCCCGTGCCCCTTCGCGGCATGCTCAGAGAAGAGCGAACGACCCAAAGCTACGAAAGGAGGGGGGCCAGCTTGGGTTTACGTTTCGGTGAGAGCGACCATCGAGACGCTGCGGGAGTTCGTGTGAGCGAAGCGGCATGGGGTGTGGAGGCCGTGCTGCTTGCGTGTGGAACGGCGGCGTTCAAGCAGGACAAACGCACGCGGAAACGACGCTGAGAGCTTTCGGAAGTTTACCCACGGTTCGCGATGGCACGCAATCACCCGAATGGCTTGACGGTCGAAGCCGATGCCCGAAGACCTGGGGGGCGAATTTGTGGCTTGAATGTCCTGTGACCCTCAAACGCCTGAAGCGGGCTAATCTTTAATACAACGGACAGACCTGGCGTCGACACGGCCATAACTATTTTTTACGGCACTACTACCGTCAATATCATAAGCCCAGGAGTAGTTCGCATTGGATGAGCTCGTCCAGTAATGACCATAAGTGCCAACATTCGTTAGGGCATCGGTATGCGTATAACGATATCCCGCCAACGGTAACTTCAAAGGCGAGGCAAACGCGCCGGCTGCATTTTGACTCGACCAGCTCGCAATTTCTGCAGCCCACTCAGCATCTGTAGGCAATCTAAACCCACTGGAACATGGATTGTTTACCCCGCCAACCCCCTGCCACAAATTAGCATTCTGCGGCGAAAGCCAGTCATAATTAGGGTTTCTATTTATAATATAGAGGTCATGTCCAGGTGATACTGAGGAAGATAACGTAAACGTTGACAGTGCGGATCTTGATTGATGACCGTCGGCGCCACGGCCCCATTGATATAAATCGCCATAGGATGCTGCGTCGGTGCTGCTTGTTGCTACTTGCGCAGCTCCCAGGTTTCGGTCCTGCCAGATTCTACCGGTGTTGGATGAAACATTGCCCGGCGTGCTCACCGGCGTCGGAGCGTTGCACGCATACGCGGTCTGCGCTGTGGACGACTCGCTGCCGTCCATCGTCGTGCTTGCGTTCGCGTCCACGTAAAAGACCAGCTTAAATCCGCCGTTGGCGCAGTTTGCACCCGCAGCCTCCGTGCTCACCACCACGCGCGTCGTCGCTCCATTCGCGCCCGCGGAACCCGTCGCGCCCGACGCGCCGTTTGTTCCGTTCGTGCCCGCTGAACCCGCTGCGCCCGTAGCGCCGTTTGTTCCGTTCGTTCCCGCTGAACCTGTTGCGCCCGTAGCGCCGTTTGTTCCGTTCGTGCCCGCTGAACCCGTTGCGCCCGTAGCGCCGTTTGTTCCGTTCGTTCCCGCTGAACCTGTTGCGCCCACTGAACCCGTTCCGCCGTTTGTTCCGTTCGTCCCGTTCGTGCCCGCTGAACCCGTTGCGCCCGTTGCGCCCGTTGCGCCCGTTGCGCCCGTTGCGCCGTTTGCGCCGTTCGTCCCGTTCGCTCCCGCTGAACCCGTTGCGCCCGTGCCGCCGTTTGTTCCGTTCGTCCCGTTCGTGCCCGCTGAACCTGTTGCGCCCGTTCCGCCGTTCGTCCCGTCCGTCCCGTTCGTACCCGTCGCGCCTGTTGAGCCTGTTGAGCCGGCCGTTCCGCCCGCTGCGGTTTGCGAGCCGACCGGCATCCACGCGCCGCCCGCGCACAGCGAAAGGCTCTTTTCGGCCTCGGCGTAAGCCACTTCGAGGTTATGCGCGGCGTCGCAATTCGGACGTGCCGCTTCGCTCGCGTACGACTCCACCGAATTGGCGGCCGGCTGCGTCGAGACGATGTCGCTGCAACCAACGACGACTGAGCCCACGAGAGCCGCTGCGAAACATCCGAAATACTTCATTGTTGCTATCTTCCTCGCTCAAACTGGGGCGGCGAAACTGCAGTGTCACCTTCGCATGATGGCATCATTCACAGGCTTCGGACAGAAATCTACGGTTCGTCCGAACTTCTCAACATGGTTCTTCTAGCTCCGAGGAACTGGCTCGCGCGACACACACTTCCCTTTCCTCGAGATCGCACATCGATTGAGGTCAATTCTTCGTGCCGCTCGCGCCTTCCGGCTTCGCTCCTTCTCCATGAGTTCGCCGTTCGCTTCACGCTGGTGTTGGCGTCGCGTCGTGTGATCGGTACACTCGCCGCTATGAACCTGCAGGGAGGCAGCGTTGTCAGTCCGCGTCGCTACATGCTCGTCGACAAGCTCGGCGAAGGCGGCATGGGCGTCGTGTGGCGCGCGCGCGACGCGGTCCTCCAGCGCGACGTGGCAATCAAGCTGCTTTCGTTCGGTGCGAGCCAAGCGCATCACGAATTTTTCGAGCGCGAGGCCCTGGCGATGGCGCGTGTTCGCAGCGAGCACGTCGTCGAGATTTTCGACGCGGGACGCATGGAGGGCGAAGACGGCGCGGCGTTCTTCGTCATGGAACTCATCGACCCGCCGACGAACCTCCATGACCTGCAAAACGAGCTGCGGGCGGACGCGGCGCTTGCGGTGCGCCTCTTCATTCAAGCGACCGAAGGCCTGGCCGCGATTCATCGGCGCGGCATTGTGCATCGCGACGTCAAGCCTTCGAACCTTCTCGTCGCCACCCGCCACGAAAGCGGTCGCCGTGTGTTGAAGGTTGCCGACTTTGGGATTGCACTTTTTCCCTCCGACTTCGAGGACGAGCAACCGGCCGTGGGAACCTTTGGGTACGCGGCGCCCGAACAACTGCTCCTTGAAACGGTCGACTTGCGCGCCGACATTTACGGCCTCGGCGCCACCATGTACGAGCTCCTGTGCGGCGACAAACCGCACTCGGACGACGAGCTTTCCGCTTGGTGGAAGCAGCGCCACGCGCCCGGCACGGCCTTTCGCAGTTTGCCTCCTCCGCCTCCGATGCGCGTCCGCAACACCCACGCGCCCGACGAGCTTTTTTCCATCGTCGCCCAATGCCTCGAACCCCGAGTCGATCGGCGTTTTCGTTCAATGGGCGCGCTGCGCTTTGCGCTTGAATTCGTCCTCACCGACGTGGTCGGCATTCCGCTCGCCGAGCGCAGCGACCCGCATCCCCTCGATCCCGAAGACGCGGCACGGCAGGAACTTGCGGGCCTTGCGGAGGCCGTGCTCGCCGACGACATCGTGGTCGACTCGGAACGAGCGTTTTTGCGCCGTCGCGCCATGCGACTCGGCGTCTCCGAGGACCGCGCCGACACCATCGTGGCCGAGGTTCTGGCCAACGCGGGGTCGAAGGCCCACGGAGGCGGGACCACCGCCGGGTGACGCACACTTTGGGCGCAGTTTCGGCCGATGGCGCGCAGAGCCTTCACGCCTTCGCGCAGACAAAAGCCCCGTCAGAGTTAAGTTTTGCGCAGATCGTGCCGCATCGTCTTGGCGTGGTCATGTCCGATCTTTGCCAGCTCATCTACGTGAGCGCCGCCAAGCGTCCGCAGACAGACGCCGAGCTCATCGGCCTGCTCAACGTGTCGCGCGCGCGAAACAAAGCGGCGGGACTGAGCGGGCTCCTGCTGTACGATCAAGGCTGCTTTCTTCAAGTGCTCGAAGGCGAGCCCGCCCGCGTTGGCGCGATGTTCGCGAAGATCGCGCGGGACGAACGCCATCATCGCCTCTCGACGCTGATCGACGCGCCCGTGGACGCGCGGTCGTTCGGCGCATGGACGATGGGCTTCTCGAACGCCACCCCGGACTTGATTCGCGACGTGCCGGGCTTCTCGGATTTTTTTCGAAGCCTCGCGAATCCCGCACCGGCGCATGCGTCGTTTGCGCTGCGCCTTGTGGACGGGTTTCGTCAAGGTCGCTGGCACGCCACGGGCACGTGAGCAGTCGCGAAAGTTTCGCCGCCATGTGCGTGTAGTTTGCACCCGTATCGACGTCACTTATCAACACGTCGTGGCGTTCGCCGTGTGACCCGTGGCGAATTCGACCGATCGCGACGAACCATTGCCGTCGTGCATTCGGAATTCGGCGCCGCACCGTGATACGGTGGCGGGCCCATGGGTCTGCCGGAGCCTCGCATCCTGTACGTGGCGCTCAGTTGCGCTGCGAATCGCGCGCGCGCGGAGGCCGTTGTTGCGTCGTGGGGTCGCGACGTTGAGGGCGCGAGCCGCTTGGTATTTGCGGGCGATCAAACGCTTGCAGCCGACGTTGGCGACGATCGCGTTTGGCCTTGCGTGGAAGCGGGTGGCCCGGGCGACCACGATCGCGCGAGACCGATCAAACTTCGTGAAGCGTTTCGTCGTGCCCTCGCGGCGCCCGGCTGGGACTTCGTCGTCACGGTGGACGACAGCACCCTCGTCGTTCCGCGTCGCCTCGCGGCCATTCTGAGCGAGGTCGATCGCCGTTCGCCCATCGTCCTCGGCGGCGACGTGCTGCGTGCATCGTCCGGCAGCTGGGACAACCCGCGCTTGAACGACGGAGACCCCCGCGAGGTTTCCTTCTTCGCCACCGCAAGCGGCTTCGTGCTGACCCGGGTAGCGCTCGAGCAAGCGTGGCCCGAGCTCGAGCCGATGCTCGCGGTGCACGGCGCCGAAGACGTGTTCACGTTCGAGGCGCTGCGACGCGCGCGCGTGACGATGAAGCGAATGCCCGAGGCGTTTCGCGGAAGCTTCGACGCCGCGGTCCTTGCGCACGAAACCACCGTCACGATGCATGGCGTGCCGCGCGAGCAAATGCGGGGCGTTTACGAGCGCGTGCGCACGAACGAGGAAATGCCGTTCGCGGTGGCGCAGTTCTCCGTGGGCTCCGGCGTCCTCGGCCTTGGAGGCGATCTCGGCCTCGGCGATCAAAAGGTCACCATCGACGGCGAGGAGATTCGCAACGCTATCGGCGCCCACGCGCCTTGCCGTGTTGTGCTTCGCGGAACCCCGGGCTTCACCTTCGAGCTTCGCGGCGCCCTCGACGACTCGGTGCCCGAGGGCCGCGATATCTTCGCCACCTTCGCCGTGCGCGACACCGATCGACGTCCGGTCGCCAACCTCGGAACCGCGCGCCGTGGCCAGCCCACCGAGCCGGTCAAGGTCACCTTTCCGGCGGGCGGAAGCCTCGTTCTGCAGGTCAACGATCTGCGCGCGGCATGCCACACCGTTTGGCTCTGGTCGGCACCCGCGTGGGAGGCCGAGCGTGAGGAACGCCAAGCCGCCGTTGAACGAGGCGTCGCCGAAGCGCAAGAGGCGGCCGAAGCGGCGGAACGTGCGGAACAAGAGCGTCTCGAGGCCCTCTCGGACGACGAGCGTCGCGCGAAGGAAGACGCGGAAAACGCGGCAATTGCGGAACAAGCGCGTCTT